>CAZCPD010000339.1:0-2512 GCA_964500425.1 uncultured Rhodocyclaceae bacterium | reverse complement strand
CGGTAAATGCTTCGTGACCCGGCGTGTCGAGGAAGGTCACCATGCCACGCGGCGTTTCGACGTGATAGGCGCCGATGTGCTGCGTAATGCCGCCGGCTTCGCCGTGGGCGACGCGCGACTTGCGGATGTAGTCGAGCAGCGAGGTCTTGCCGTGGTCGACGTGGCCCATGACGGTGACGACCGGAGCACGTGTGCTCAACGCATATTCCGTGGAGCCGGCATGCTCTTCCTCAAGGAAGGCATCGGGGTCATCGAGCTTGGCGGCGAATGGCCGGTGTCCCAATTCCTCGACGACGATCATCGCCGTTTCCTGGTCGAGCGACTGATTGATGGTGACCATCGTGCCGAGCTTCATCAGCGTCTTGATGACCTCGGTCGCCTTGACCGACATCTTGTGCGCCAGATCGGCGACGGAAATCGTTTCCGGCACATGCACCTCGCGCACCACCTGCTCGACGGGCTGGGACGCCGACTGGGCCTCGTCGGCATGCCCGCCGTGGCGGCCGCGCCCCTTGGTCCCGCCTGCACCGCGCCAGCCGCTCGGGCCGGTATCGCCGCGCGTCTTGATACCGCGCTTCTTGGCGGCATCGTCCTTCCAGGTCGAGGTGCCAGGCTTCTTGGCGCCTTTCTTGTCCTCCGGCTTGCCGGCCGGCTTGTGCAGCGTGCCGGTGACTCCGGGAGCCTTCTCTTCCGGCTTGCCGACAGCTTCGGCGGCTTTCTGCGCCGCTTCGAGCTGCGCCTGCTGGCCGGCGAGACGCTGCTCGGCTTCGACGCGGGCGCGCTCCTGCTTCTGCTTGAACTCCGCCGCCTGGCGGGCGAGCAGTTCGGATTGCTTCTGCGCTTCGCGCTGACGCAGCTCCATCTGCTCGTTGCTGATGACGTGGCGCACCACGCGCACCGTCGGCGGGCCTGATGGACTGGTGGCGCCAGAGGTCTTCGCCGGCGCCTTGGCCTTGGCTTCCGCCGCGGGTTTTTTGGCCGGAGCCGCCTCCGCCTCGATCTTGACGGGCTCCTCGGGCGTCACAACGACAACCGCCTCTACGACAACCGGCTCCTCGACCACCGGTTCCGGAACCGGAGCAGGCTCGGGCGCGGCTTCGACGATCGAGACCGGGGCAGGGGCCGCAACTTCGACCATTTCGGGCTCGGGCACAGGCGCGGCTTGCACCGCCGTTACCGGCGTCGGCTCCGGTGCAAGCGTCGCGACCGGAACTGCCGGCGCCTCCGCCACAGCCTCCGGCGTATCGCGGCGCACCAGAACGCGTTTCTTGCGAACTTCGACCTGAATGGTGCGCGACTTGCCGCTGGCATCCGCCGAGCGGATTTCGGTGGTCTTCTTGCGCGTCAGGGTGATCTTGGCCTTCGAATCGGTTTCGCCGTGCGACTTGCGCAGGTATTCGAGCAGTTTGGCCTTGTCCTGTTCGGTCAGCGTATCGTTGGCCTCCTGCTTGGCTACACCAGCCTTCTGCAACTGTTCAAGCAGGGCGCTCGCGGGCATTTTCAGCTCGCTGGCAAATTGTGTGACATTCATCTGTGACATGTGGCAGGCTCCCTGCGTTTATTCTGCTGCGAACCAGTGCGCACGCGCCTTGGTGATCAGGCTCTTGGCCCGCTCGGCATCAATGCCGGTAAAGTCCATCAGCTCGTCGGCGGCCAGATCGGCCAGGTCGTCGCGCGACAGCACATTGTTGCGCGCCAGCTTGGCAGCCAGCGATTTGTCCATACCGTCGACTTCGAGCAGGTCGCCGGAAACATGTTCGAGCTGCTCCTCATCAACGATGGCTTCGGTCAGCAGCACGTTGCGGGCGCGGTCGCGCAGCTCGTTGACCGTGGCTTCGTCGAATGCCTCGATTTCGAGCATTTCTGAAATCGGGATGTAGGCGACCTCTTCCAGCGTCGACAGGCCTTCCTCGATCAGGATGTCGGCAACTTCCTCATCGACATCGAGCTTTTCCATGAACAACTGACGAATCGCGCCGTGCTCGAGTTCCGACTTCTCCTGCGATTCCTCGACCGTCATCAGGTTGATTGTCCAGCCGGTCAGATCCGAGGCCAGACGCACGTTCTGGCCGCCGCGTCCGATGGCGATGGCCAGGTTGTCCTCATTGACCACCACGTCCATCGCATGCTTTTCCTCATCGACGACGATGCTCGACACCTCGGCCGGCGCCAGCGCACCAATCACGAACTGCGCCGGATCAGCCGACCAGAGAATGATATCGACGCGCTCGCCGGCCAGTTCATTGGTCACCGCGGTAACGCGCGAACCGCGCATACCGACGCAGGTGCCGATCGGATCGACGCGCGGGTCGTTGGACTTGACGGCGATCTTGGCGCGCACGCCGGGGTCGCGCGCGGCCGACTTGATTTCGAGCAGGCCGTCCTCGATCTCCGGGACTTCCAGCTCGAACAGCTTCATGATGAACTCGGGCGCGGTGCGCGAGAGGATCAGCTGCGGGCCGCGCGCGGTGCGATCGATCTTCATCAGCCAGGCACGCACGCGGTCGCCGGG
>CAZCPD010000338.1:0-2521 GCA_964500425.1 uncultured Rhodocyclaceae bacterium | reverse complement strand
GACGCCGCCGGTTCAGTGCCACTCCGTGCTTCATCACACCCCATGTCGGGTTACGCCCTACGGGCTCACCCGACCTACGCCTGCTCCGCATCCTTCCGCCCGCCCAGGCCCAACCCGCCACGGCCGGACACTGAAAAAGGCAGGACCGGTTACCGCGCCAGAAGCCGTGCCGATGCTGGCTCCTGGCGCATGCCATGCCGGAAGGCGCATGGATGCTCACGCTCCGGCCATGCCTGTCCACGAGAGTCCTGATCACGTAGCAGCCAGGCTCACGCCATGAGCCCAGCACGGCGTAGCCTGACCTCATGTCACGCGAAACCTTGCACACCCCGCACGTCTCGGTCGGCCGCACACCTTGGCGCCGCTGGCTGCAACTGCGCCCCGACGCCGCCATTCCGAGCGCGAAGTCGCCAGCCGCAGCGGCGCCCCTCGACACGCTCGACGCCTTTGATACCGTTTACACCCTGCGCCACGCGGCGCGAAATGCCGAACCGCCCCGCGAACTCACCCCATGCCAGCGCGACGAAGCACGCGCCCTCCTGTGGCTGGTCTGCGACTGGCTCGACGCCCGAATGGACGCGCCGCTGGGCGTCAGCAACCTCGGCGACGGGCAGCACCTCCTCATCTTCCTCGACAGCATCGGCTATGAAGTCGATACCCGGCGGCGCACCATCACCAGCGGCTCAATCACCCGCCAGGACTACTATGTCGCCCGCTTCGACAACCCCGAGCTCGGCCGACCGTTCACCGAGCCCCACACCGTCTATCTGATCCTCCAAAGCCTCGAACTGCTCGACCGGCGGCAGGGCGACCTCTTCTTCGACGGCGCACCGATCGGCATCACCGGCGACTGGCTGGTCGCCACCCTCCACACCCTCTTGCTGCGCCACCCAGTCATCCAGCGCCTGCGCGAAAGGACGCTGCCGGAGCTGCTGTCGATCCCGCGCGACATCCTCAGCATCGCCCTGGCCTGCCGCGCCGTGCCACTCGGTCCGGTGATCTCCGCACACGAGCTATGCATGGTCTGGCGCCACGAAGCCCCCTTCCGCCAGGTCGCGCGCGAGAACCCGCAGCTCCTGCCGCTGATCCTGATCCAGTACCAATGGCGCGTGCGCGCGCCGATCGGGATGACCGAGAGCGACCCGGTCCGGCAACTGAAGACCGACCTGCTCCACGACCGGCAAGGCAGCGCCGTCTGGCGCTACGTCGTCCGCCATGGCGCACGTCTTTTCAAGCCCGTCTGGGAAATCACCCGGAACCAGATGCGAATGCATGCCGCCCGCTTCTATCTGAACGCCCTCGAAGCCGCCGGCCTGCCACCGCCGCCGCCACCCTCGATCGTTCGCGCCTTCCTGCATAGCTACAACGCGAACTTCGCGAATCGCGCCTGCATCGTCAACGGTTTCCACGGCGCCATCCACCGCGGCGCCCTGCGCGCCGCCCTCCTCGAAGCCGACCGTCGCCGCCGCACCGGCACGGTCGCCGGGTTCATCGACGAATTCCTCGGCGTCTGCCGCTGGTCCGAGCGCCGCGACATCACCATCGACCGCAACCAGGCACGCGCCGGCTGGCCCTGGCTGGCACAGCGCTGGCAGCATCACGAGCGGATCCAGGCCTGCCTCGAAGGCATCGAATCGCGCCACTGGCAAACCCGCCTGCGCGCGTTCGCCAGCGGCAACATGACCATCATCCCGATCCAGTCCAGCGCAGCCCTCATCCTCGAAGCCATCGCCATGCGCAACTGCCTCGACACCTGCATCGACCGCTGCGCCAGCGGCGACCTCGAAATCTACTCGGTCCGCGACAGCGCCACCGGCAAGCGCCACGGCTGCGTCGGCATCACCTTCGACGACGCGGCCCGCGAATCCCCCGCCCTCGCCGACGCCCGCCGCTACGCCAACCTGCCATCCGACAGCCGCCTGATGCGCATCGGCGAAGAGATCGTGCTGCGGTTGAGGATGCTGCCGATGTTACCGGGCACACGGCAACCGCCATGAGTGGATGCCCGATGAACGGACACCCGCTGCTGACCAAGGAGTCCATGCACTTCTTCATCGGCTCGAAATGAAAATGTCTGTGAAGACGAGCCCGACCTGCCGCGGCCCGGCGACCATACGCCCATGCCATAATCCTGAAGATTCCGCCCACCCCAATTCCCGATGACCACTCTGCCCCAAGACGCCAGCGGCCTCGCCGACCTGCTGACCAACCTGCGCGAACTCATCCAGCAAGGCCGCCAGCGCGCCCTGCGCGCCGTCGACATGGTGCAGGTGCAAACCTGCTGGGAAATCGGCCGACACATCGTCGAATTTGAACAGCAAGGCCAGGCGCGCGCCGCCTATGGAAAAAAGCTCCTGCCCCGTCTCGCCGCCGATCTGACGAGGGAGTTCGGCAAGGGTTTCGACGAAAGAAATCTGCGCAACATGCGTGGGTTCTTCCAGCAATTTCCAATTTGGAACGCAGTGCGTACCGAATTGAGCTGGACCCATTATCGAACCCTGCTGCGCGTCGACAGCGAACA
>CAZCPD010000337.1:0-2527 GCA_964500425.1 uncultured Rhodocyclaceae bacterium | reverse complement strand
GTTCGCTATCTATTGCTCGTGATACAAACAGCCCCGGTTGTCTTCGACTACCACTGTCGCACGTAGAGCCCGACCGGCAGGTCGACCACGTCGACCAGGAGCGGTTTCTTGTAATAGCCGAGGGGATCCAGATTCGGCGCGAAACAGATGGGGCTGGGGTTGCCGTTCGGGTAGAGGATGCAATTGCCCTTGACCTGACTATTCAGGGCGAAGTACTGGGCGCAATAGGGTTGAGAGCCGACATAGGTACCGTTCATTTGCGATCTCGGCGAATTTGCGCAATTGATGGTTCCGCCTGAGCCGCAAGCCGGATTGAAACCAGGGAAGCCAAGCAGATTCTTGTTGGGATTGCAGTACAGGGTGCCGCTGAAGTGGCCATCGACGGTCATGTGGCCGGTGCCGACGAAGTGGCCAGGAAGAAATGCCTGGAGCTGCTGACTGACCGGATAGGTTGGATCCAGAATGCGGAACGTCCAACGACCGACCGCCGCCGAGCCCTTCCACACCACCTTCGGGAAACCGTTCGGACCAAGCACCAGCGTGCAGACGAGCAACTGCCCGGAGGCGTCCTTGGTGATCGAGCCGGTGCCATGCCCGCGCGCGGCGTCGTAGCAATCCTCGCCATCCTTGTAGGCCTTGACGTTGGAGTGCACACCGAGCTGAAGAATACCAAGGTCATCCGCCGCCAGCGCCGTCCAGCGCCAGTCGTTGGTCAGGGAATCGAGGCCGCAGGTATAGGCGCGCGGGCCGTGACCGACTGTGGGGAACTTGACGACGCGCGTCTGCCACGAGTTCTGGGTGGCGCTACAGGGGATGTTCTGCAATGCCGCCCAGTTGAATACCGGATCGCCCCAGTACAGCGAGGCCGCCGGGCGCCAGTAGTTCTTGTTGCTGGCGGCGTCGAACTGACACGACAGCACCATCCCCTTGGTGTCGCGGGCGAGGGTGCCGAGCGGTACCACGGGCTTGCTGCTAATCGGGTCCAACGGTGTTCCCGCGCTGGGCAGCAGATCGCATTCCGTGTCGACTTCGCGGACAATCTTCAGCTGAATCGAAGCGCCGCCATAGAACTTCGGATTGGCCGGGTCGGTATTGTCGGTGTAGTCGTCCTTGAACTTGAGGTCGGTCTGCATCTCGTTCAACTCAGGATGTCCCGGTACCTGATCGCGGTAGAGGAAGGCGGAGGATGTGTCGCTGCTGAACCACAGCGCCATCAGCGGGTGGCCGTCGGCCAGGGCGACCGCGCCAGGAGTGTTATTGCAATGAGTTCCGGAAGTCTTGAAATGGGAACCGACCGGGTCGGTGGTCAGGTTGAACTGCCACTTACCCATCGTGCCTTTCGCTGTCGAGGGCGCGGTCGAGTAGATGCCGCCGCCGGCGGCGCCAATCGAACCGGCCAGCAGGCCGAGATCGAGATCGTTGATGGCGGTACCGCCTTCGGTGACGACCATCGCATACAGTTCATTCGCCTTGGGTTGCAGGACTAGCGCGCAGATGGTCTGGCCGTAGGCATTTTCGGGATTGAAGTTGGCAGGTAGATACTTGGTCGGGGAAGGCGTGCCACTTGGGCCAACCAGTGGCGTGGTTTGCAGGGTGTTCACCGTGATGACGGCTGGAATCGTCGCAGTTGCGGTCGGTACGCCGTTGGTATTGGCCGCCGTCAGGTTCGAGTAGTTGTCCTTGATATAAGCCTGCACCGCGTTGCCGAAGATCGTCATTTGTTGTGCGGTGGCAGCGGTGCGCAAGCGCTCGAGGTGGTTATCGACCAGCGTCGCGGCGCCGGCAATGACCATGCCGAGAATGCCGACGGCCATAAGGATTTCGAGCAGCGTAACGCCGGCCTGATGCAGGCGCGGCACAACGCGGTTATTGAATTGGCGAGTCATCTGAGGTATTCCTCTGCAATGGGCTGGGCGCTCGATGGCGGACGTCAGTTGCCGACAACCACAACGGCGCCGTCGGGGACGACGGCCAGCGCGGGGGGCAAGGTGAAGATCCCTCCCGTGTTGGGGGGGGTATTCAGGCGAAACATGCTCACCACCGTTCCATTGGCCTGCTTGACGCCGACCATCAGGCTGCGGCCGTTGCGGTTGGCGATGGCGTCGATCACACCCGTCGGGAGATTGGCCGCCGCGATGGTCGAGTAGGTGTAAAGTCGGCCGCCTTCGAAATAGTTTTTCCAGAGATTGACGGCGGGCGCTCCCGTCTGCATCACCGCGTAGCCCAGCGGGAAATATCCTGTCGGCCGGTTGGGCAGGGGAACGCTCAGGGCAGCATCCGGAATGAATCCCTGGGTCGAGGCGAAGTTGGCGTTCTGAAACGCGACGAGGGAATCTCGGTAGGTCCAGAAATTTGCCGCCATGGTATCCGCCTGGGCCTGGTTGAGCATTTCCATGTCGCGTGGCTGAGCGTAAGCCAGCCAGAAGGCGACCAGCGCTGCGCCGACTATGGAAATCGCCAACGGGTACATTTAGGCGCTCTTGCCCTTCATCATGATCATCTGGTTCAACTGTAGCATGACGTCGTT
>CAZCPD010000336.1:0-2541 GCA_964500425.1 uncultured Rhodocyclaceae bacterium | reverse complement strand
CCACCGAGCCGGGCGCCGAGGTCAGCGCCTCGGAGTAGAGCGTCTGGATCGAGTCCATCACCGCCACCGCCGGCTTCACCTTGGACAGCGTGGCGAGGATCTTCTCCAGGCTGATCTCGGCGAGCAGCGCCAGTCCTTCGGTCGGCAGTTGCAGGCGGCGCGCGCGCAGCGCGACCTGTTCGCCCGATTCCTCGCCCGAGACGTAGAGCACTGACTGGCGCGCCTCGGCGAGGCGACAGAGCGCTTGCAACAGCAGCGTGGACTTGCCGATGCCCGGATCGCCGCCGATCAGCACCACGCCGCCGGCCACCAGCCCGCCGCCGAGCACGCGGTCGAACTCCTCGATGCCCGTCGGCGTGCGTGGCTCCTCGCGCGGCCGGATGTCGGCGAGCAGCTGCAACTTGCCGTCGCCGGCCAATGCCGAAAACTTGTCCATGCGGTTGCCGCTCGCGACGGGTGTTTCGGCGATGGTTTCGATCAGCGTGTTCCACGCCCCGCAGCCGGGGCACTGGCCCTGCCACTTCGGCGCGCTGGCGCCGCATTCGGGGCAGGTGTAGAGGGTCTTGGGTTTGGCCATGGGGGGATTGTAGTGGGCGACGGATGGGGGCGGGCGAAGGTGGGTCGTCAGTCCATCGCCGCAGTCAGGATGTCGCGGGTTTCGGCATGCGCGACCAGGAGTTTTTCCAGCATCGGGTGTTGGGCGCGGGCGGCTGTCTGAACATTCTTGGGCGCGATGCGGAAAGCTTCGCGCAGGGTCTCGGGCGCATGTTCGGTGAGTGCGGCGGCGAGGGTTGCCGCTTGCAGCCGGTCCTTGGCCGCCTTTTCCGGAAAGCCGCGGCGCTCGGCGGCCGAGTAAAGCTTGTGCCAGATCAGTCGGGCTGCTTGCGGTACTCGCAGCGGAATGCAGTGGCCGCCGGCGAGCAGGGCGGCGGGTTCCGGGTCGGCGAGCAGATAGTCGTAATGGGGCACGGCCTGCGCGGCCCATGCGAGTTCGGGGATCTGGATAACCTGCCCGAGCGGCTTGCCGGGTGCCAGAACGTCGACGCGCAGGCCTTGCATGCCGGGGAGTTTGACCGAAGTCGACGGTTGCGACGAAGGCAGTCCAGGGACCGCCGCGAAGGGCAGGCCAGTGGCTTGCAGCGTCTTGAGGAACTCCAGCGGGGCGGCGAGTTTGAGCGCCTGCCGGCGCGCCAGGTCGATGTCCTGGGTGCGGGCGGCGACGGCGATGGCGCCCAGTTCATTGAGCCATGCCATGTAGGCGAGGGTGCCGACCAGAACCAGCCCGGCGTCGAAGGCACCCAGGTTGTGCAACTCGACCAGCACACGGGCAACCGGCTTGTCGGTAACCTGAAAGCGGAGCTTGCGCAGCGAGGAAACCTGTGTCGCGAGCCAGTCCGCGAAGTCGATGCGCTCCTGCATGTCCTGTCGGGCAGCGTCGTCCTCTTCCTTGCAGACCAGGGTTTCCGCCTGCTTGCCGGGGGTGGTGTAGTAGACGCGATACCAGTAGGCGCAGCCGGTTCCTTTGCGCAGATAGAGCGTACCCGGCGTGCCAGGCAGCAAAGTGCCGACCTGCTGGCTGCGCTCCTTCAACTCGGCATACTGGGTACGAAAAGCGAGTTCCTGCGGATGGAATAGCGGCGTGGGCATGTGTTACCCAATAAAAAGCAAAATCATTGGGTAATTCTAGGTTGGGCGGCTGTTCCAGGCAAGCGGGTTGTCAGGTTGGCAACGTGCGCCGCCTGTGGGGTTGTCTGTCAGGTCTGCCAGGGATCGACCAGGTCAAGCTCTTCAATCCCTGCGAAATCCGCCGTGTTGCGCGTTGCCAGGGTGCAGTCGCGCGACAGTCCGATGGCCGCGATCTGGGCATCTTCGACGCTGATGGGGCGGCCCGAGCGGGTTCGCGTCGCAACGAGGCGTGCATACTCGGCGGCCGCGCGCTCGTCGAAGGACAGGCAACGGCCGGCGAAATCCTCCTCGAACAGCGCATTGGCGGCCGCCTGAAGCCCGCGCTTGCGCTGCCCATCCGGGAGCAGGGCGATGCCGAGTTCGATCTCGGCACGGGTGATGGCGGATATCCAGACCCGGTCGGCGCGCTGTCCGTCGAGCCAGGCGACGACTTGCGGCGCTGGCGCGGGACGCATGAATTCCGACAAGACGTTGGTGTCCAGCAGGATCATGCGGGTTCATCCCAGGCCGGCGGTGTGCGCGGCAATGAACGTTGCGGCAGCGGGAGCTCCCCCGTCACGCCCTGGAAGCGTCCGAGCATGCGCTGGCCCAGGCCCTGCGTCGGCGCGGATTTGCCCAGCGCCTGGCGCAGGATGCTGCGGACTTCCTCTTCCATGGATTGCCCGTGCAGCGCGGCCTGGACGCGCAGGCTGGCTTTCAACTCGTCGTCGAGATTGCGTATGGTGAGTGTCGCCATGGATTGCCTCTAGTGAGTGACTGCAATGCTGTCATTGTAGTCATTGCTGTCACGCTCGGCAATTAGTGGGCGTTGACTTGAACCTGGCGTGTTTGCTGTCCGTCAGAGACTCGATAATC
>CAZCPD010000335.1:0-2593 GCA_964500425.1 uncultured Rhodocyclaceae bacterium | reverse complement strand
TGGCGCTGCTCGAAAGCATCGTCAAGCGCAAGGAGGTCTACAAGCGCGGCCAGGTGTTGTTCCGGCCCCGCGATCGTTTCGAGTACATCTATGCCATCCGCAGCGGTTCGGCCAAAACCTACGTCAGCACGGACGATGGTCGGATTCAGATTACCGGCTTTCACATCGCCGGCGAATTGCTTGGTCTGAGCGCGCTGGCGTCGCGCGTACATGCCGGAGAAGCCCGGGCTCTTGAGACCATGTCGGTCTGCAAGGTCGAGATCGCCCGGCTCGAGGAAATTTCACGAGAGATTCCCACCATCCAGTACCAGATGATGCGGATCATGAGCGAGCAGATCCGTCGCGACGAGGAGCTGATGCTGTTGCTCGGCAAACGTAGCGCCGAGGAGCGGCTCGCGGAATTCCTGATCGGACTGTCGCGGCGCTTCGCCAGTCGTAATTATTCGGGCACCCAGTTTCGCCTCAGCATGTCGCGTCTCGATATCGGCAATTACCTCGGCCTCGCCGAGGAGACCGTCTGCCGGATCTTCAGCCGCTTTCAGGAGGACGGACTGATCACCACCGATCGGCGTGACGTGCGATTGAACGACCTCGCTCAACTGAGCGCGGTCGCGCACATCGACCTGGCGGCCTGAACGGGCGCCGTATTCGCGTCGTTCAGGCGCCTGCGCAGTACGGTTCCAGTTGGTTGTGGATTGGGCATCGCGCCGCATCATGCGGCGCGGCGCCTGCTTGTACCCGCGCATGACGCAAGGCGCACGAAAGTTGACCCGCATCAGTCATAGTGGCGTCGCTGACGAAGGAAGGTTGACGCGCGTCAGTGAACCAGTGCTCCTTAGTCGATAGCATACAAACCGACCTCAATATCTTTTTATCGAAAGATTTTGTGTGCTTTCATTATAGGGAGATTCAAATGAAACAGTATCTTGCGTTGGCCATGCTTACTGCTGCTTTGGCTTCGTCGGCAGCGCATTCGGCGGAAGGTCCGTGGATGGTGCGTGTGCGCGCCGTCAATCTCGATATGGCGGGGGAGTCCGCGGCGATCCCCGCGCTCGGCGTGCCGGGTGACGCCATTCAGGTTTCGAGCAGGATGATTCCTGAACTGGATGTCAGCTACTTCCTGACGAAGAATCTGGTCGCCGAACTGATCCTGACCTACCCCCAGAAGCACGACGTTGACGTGACCGCGAGCGTGCTCGGCGGATTCAAGGCCGGCGCCTTCAAGCACCTGCCGCCGACCCTGACGCTTCAGTATCACTTTCTTCCGGAGGCGCAGGTTCGACCGTATCTGGGCGCCGGGTTGAATTACACGAAGATCTCGGCGGTGAGACTGTCCGTGCCCGGCGTGACAGGCTTGCATCTGGACGGCGATTCGATCGGCGGCGCCTTGCAGGCCGGTATCGATGTCAAGCTCGCCGACAATCTCTATCTGAATTTAGACATCAAGAAGATCTACATCAGCAGCGATGTCAGGAACGATGCCGGCGCCAGGTTGAGCGAGGTCAAACTCGACCCGCTGGCGATCGGTTTCGGCCTTGGCTGGCGCTTCTGAACCGGCTTGCGCCGGGGCGCCTCCCGGTAAGGGATGTCGCCCCGCTTGCGCCGCAAGTCATTGCAGAAAAAAGGATTACTCGTTGTTCGTCGGAGCATGTTCCGGTCGATCATGTATAAAAAGTTCAAATTGAAACATTTATTATTTTGACCAATTAGGACATAATAGTCGCCTTAAAAATTTGTCAACGTCGTGTGCATGGCGCTGGCGTTGGACTTTGGGCAAGATTTTTTCTTTGTGAGGTGGACCATCATGCAATCGCAAGCGACTTACAACTACAAAGTCGTACGCCAGTTCGCAGTGATGACAGTGATCTGGGGCATAGTCGGCATGCTGGTCGGCGTCATCGTCGCCGCCCAGCTGATCTGGCCCGAGCTGAATGTCGTCGAGTGGCTGTCGTACGGCCGACTGCGCCCGCTGCACACCAATGCGGTGATCTTTGCATTCGGCGGCTGCGCCCTGTTCTCCACCTCGTACTATGTGGTGCAGCGGACCTGCCACACGCCGCTGTTCGCGCCGAAGCTGGCCGCGTTTACATTCTGGGGCTGGCAACTGGTGATCCTGCTTGCGGCGATCACCCTGCCGATGGGGTATACCTCGGCGAAGGAATACGCCGAGCTTGAATGGCCGGTCGACATCCTGATCACCCTCGTGTGGGTCAGCTATGCGGTCGTCTTCTTTGGCACCATCGTACAGCGCAAGACCCCGCACATCTATGTTGCGAACTGGTTCTATGGAGCCTTCATCCTCACGGTGGCGTTGCTGCATCTCGTCAATAGCGCTGCGGTGCCCGTCAGCTTCTGGCCGATGAAATCCTACTCCGCCTACGCCGGCGCTCAGGATGCGATGGTGCAGTGGTGGTACGGGCACAACGCGGTGGGCTTCTTCCTGACCGCCGGCTTCCTCGGCATCATGTACTACTTCGTACCGAAGCAGGCCGGCCGGCCGGTTTATTCCTATCGCCTGTCGGTGGTGCACTTCTGGGCACTGATCTTCACCTACATGTGGGCCGGTCCGCACCACCTGCACTACACCGCGCTG
>CAZCPD010000334.1:1368-2599 GCA_964500425.1 uncultured Rhodocyclaceae bacterium | reverse complement strand
CGCGTCAGTTCAAAGCATCATCCATGGAGTTTCGGTTATCTTGGACAGCAGTGAACGGACATGACTTTGGTGATGACGACCGAAGCATGAAAGCCATGTCCGTTGCCCTCCCCCTCCTGTCCCCACTGCCCCGAAAATATGCAGGCGTAGGGCGTAACCCGACATGGGATGTGATGAAGCACGGAGTGGCACTGAACCGGCGGCGTCGGATTACGCTGCGCTAATCCGACCTACGCGCCTTCAGGGAGATGCTGGGCAACTCATCCTCGCGCAAGGGCGCCGGAGGAATCGCCCTTGGTGGTCGGAGATCGGGGATCGGGCAAGCGCCTGAGTTTGTGGATTCCCGCCTTCGCGGGAATGACGGAATTGACGCTTGAGCGGTGTTTCTTCGGTCGGGTGCGCCGTGAAATCCGAAAACCGGATGCCGCGCGTCGTCGTCACAGGGGGACGCGCTCGCAACCCTCTCTTTGTCCCAAATGCGTTGGGCGAGAGAGTTTCAAATGCGATTGCCGTGTGGCGGCGCCGACGACTACCCCGGCCGGCTCCCCGGCACCCCCCGCAAGAAATGCCCCTGCCCCACCTCCGGATCATCCGCATCCGGCGGCTCGCCGGCGAAGATCGCCATCGCCAGCCGTGTGAGCATCGGCGCGAGCGAGGGCGAGGTGAGCAGGTCGGGGCGTTCCTCGACGAGGGTGGTCATGATGTTGCGCATGCCGCGCACGAGCATGAAGGAGGCGAGGTCGCGGTCGGTCTCGCCGAATTCGTGGCGGTGGTCGGAGAACATGCGCAGCGCGGTGGCGATCAGGGTGTCTGTGTTCTGCGGCTGAGTGCTGATCTTGTCCTTCAGCGACAGGCCGAAGTTGAGGTGGCGCGCGTGGCGGCGGTGGAAGTCGTGGCCGAGGCTCTGCATGCGGCGTTCGACTTCGATGGAGTGTTCGTAGAGCGCGCCCATCAGTTCGTTGAGCGGGCGGCGGTAGAGGCTGGCGAGCTGGCGCGTGGTGCGGTCGACTTCCTCGTCCATGATCTGGCTGGCGAGGTGCATGAGGATGGCATCGCGGTCGGGGAAATACTGGTACAGCGTGCCGACGGCGACGCCGGCGCGGGCGGCGACCTGGCGCGTGGTGACGGCGTCGGCGCCGTGCTTGAGCAGCAGTTCGCGCGCGGCGTCGACGATGGCGGCGACGGTGAATTCGGCGCGTTTCTGCGTTGGCTGCTTGCGCGTGGTCGGCGG
>CAZCPD010000334.1:0-1268 GCA_964500425.1 uncultured Rhodocyclaceae bacterium | reverse complement strand
GTGTTGTTCTTGGCTATGTTCATATAAACTGGCCGATTCGCCGGGGTGGATTTGAATGCGCTTACCATGCGCACCTCATCACCTGCAATCGGCGGTCGTTCGGATCTGCAGTCGTTATTGCCATCGTTGCCCGACCGCAACCAAATTCAGCATTCATCGTTTCGTCGTTGCACCGCTATCTCGTTGTTTTCTTTTTCCATTCAAGGACTGGGAGTTTTAGATGACTGACGCCTACATTTTCGATTGCGTGCGGACCCCGCGCGGCAAGGGCAAGGCAGACGGCAAGCTGCATGAAATCACGCCGATCAACCTGGCCAGCCAGACGCTGATCGCGCTGCGCGACCGCAACAAGCTCGACACCAAGCTGGTCGAGGACGTGATCCTCGGCTGCGTGACGCCGGTTCAGGAACAGGGCGGCAACGTCGGCCGTATCGCCGCGCTGAATGCCGACTATGACCAGAGCGTGCCGGGCATCCAGATCAACCGCTACTGCGGTTCCGGCCTCGAAGCCGTGAACCTCGCCGCAGCCAAGGTGGGCGCCGGCCAGATCGACCTCGCCATCGGTGGCGGCGTCGAGTCCATGTCGCGCGTCATGATGGGTTCGGACGGCGCCGCCTGGGCGCTCGACCCGGCCGTCGCCTTCAAGACCTACTTCGTCACCCAGGGCATCGCCGCCGACCTGCTGGCCTCCAAGCACGGCCACACCCGCGAGCGCGTCGACGCCTACTCGGTGGAGAGCCAGAAGCGCGCCGCCAAGGCTTGGGAAGAAGGCCGCTTCGCCAAGTCGGTGATTCCGGTGCGCGACATCATCGGTGAAGTGCTGCTCGACCGCGACGAGACCGTGCGCGGCAACACCACCATGGAAACGCTGGGCAACCTCGCCCCGGCCTTCGTCATGCTCGGCCAGGCCTACGGCTTCGACGGCGTGGCGATGCAGAAGTATCCCGAGATCGAGAAGATCAACCACATCCACCATCCGGGCAACAGCTCCGGCATCGTCGACGGCGCCTCCGCCGTCCTCGTCGGCAGCAAGGCCGGCGGCGAGCGTGCCGGCCTCAAGCCGCGCGCGCGCTTCGTCGCCACCGCCACGGTCGGCTCCGAGCCGACCATCATGCTCGACGGCCCCGCCGCCGCCGCGCGCCGCTGTCTGGAAAAGGCCGGCCTCAAGGCGACCGACATCGACCTGTACGAGCTCAACGAAGCCTTCGCCTCGGTCGTCCTCTGCTTCATGGACGAGCTCGACATTCCGCACGACAAGATGAACGTCA
>CAZCPD010000333.1:0-2608 GCA_964500425.1 uncultured Rhodocyclaceae bacterium | reverse complement strand
GGGCGAGTTCGGGCTGCTGACGGTGGCCTTCGACGTCGATGTAGAAGACATAGGCCCACTGGCCGCCGCCGAGGCTGCGCGCCGGGCGCGATTCGAACCGGGTCATGCTGATGCCATTTTCCGCGAAGGGCGCGAGGAGGTCGTGCACGGCGCCGGCGCGGTTCTGCGCCGAGCAGACCAGCGAGGTCTTGTCGCGTCCGGAGGGGCCGGCGTCGTGCGTGGCGAGCACCAGGAAGCGCGTGGTGTTGTTGGGCTCGTCCTCGATGTGGGTGGCCGGCATGTTGAGGCCATAGCGCTGCGCGGCGGCTTCGCCAGCGATGGCGCAGGTGTCCGGCTGCTCGGCGGCCAGGCGCGCGGCTTCGGCGTTGCTGGCAACCGGAATGCGGGGCACCCCGGGCAGGTTCCGGTTGAGCCATTCGTGGCATTGGCCCAGTGACTGGGCATGGGAATAGACGCGGCTCGGCGGTTTGGCCGGATCGAGCGCGGCGGCCTTGCACATCAGGTTCTGATGGACGCGCAGGCTGACTTCGCCGCAGACCTGGACCGGCGACGAGAGCAGCAGGTCCAGTGTGCGGCCGACGGCGCCTTCGGTGGAGTTCTCTACCGGCACGACGGCATAATCGGCGTTGCCGGCTTCGACGGCGCGGAAAGCGTCGTCGATGCTGGCGCAAGGGGTCAGCGTCGGCGCCGCGCCGAAATGCTTGCGCGCGGCGCTTTCGGTGAAAGTGCCTTCGGGGCCGAGGAAGGCGATGCGCAGCGGCTGTTCGAGCGCCAGGCAGGCCGACATGATCTCGCGGACGATGCGCTGCACAGCTTCATCTGAGAGCGGCCCCGGGTTGGCGTCGGCGATGCGCCGCAGCACCTGGGCTTCGCGCTCGGGGCGGTAGATGACGCCCTGCTTGATCTCGCCGATGCGATGCGCGAGGCGCGCCCGCTCGCTGACGAGGCGCAGCACCTCGTCGTCGATGCGGTCGATGCCCTGCCGCAGCCGACCGAGTTCGGCCTGCTCGTCAGCCCCCGCCATGTCGTTACGCCTCCAGCGGCAGGAAACGCACGGCCAGCACGCCTTCGATGCCGGCGATGGCATCGATGGTCTTCTGCGGAATGCTGCTGTCGACATCGACCAGCGTGTAGGCCATGTCGCCGCGCGACTTGTTCATCATGTTGTGGATGTTCAAGCCGGCCTGGGCCATGGCGGTCGAGATCTGGCCGACCATGTTGGGCACGTTGGCGTTGGCGATGGCGATGCGGTAGCTGGACTCGCGCGGCATCACGACGTTGGGGAAGTTCACGGCGTTCTGGATGTTGCCGTGCTCAAGGTAGTCGCGCAGCTGGTCGGCGACCATGATGGCGCAGTTTTCCTCGGCTTCGCCGGTCGAGGCGCCGAGATGGGGCAGGGCGATGACCTTGGGATGCTTGTTGAGTTCCGCCGAGGGGAAGTCGCAGACGTAGGCGCCGAGCTTCTTGGCGTCGAGCGCGGCGAGGGCGGCCTGATCGTTCACCACCTGGTCGCGCGAGATGTTGAGCAGCACGGCGCTGTGCTTCATTTGGCCGATGTTGTCGGCGTTGATCATGTTGCGCGTGGCGTCGAGCAGCGGCACATGCACCGAGATGAAGTCGGCGTGCTTCAACACCTCGCCGACGCTCTGGGCCTTCTTGACCTGAGCCGGCAGACTCCAGGCGGCGTCAACGGTGATTTCCGGGTCGAAGCCGAGCACGTTCATGCCCAGCTTGATCGCGGCGTCGGCGACCAGGCAGCCAATCTTGCCGAGGCCGATGACGCCTAGTGTGCGGCCGGCCAGCTCGTAGCCCGCGTAGGTCTTCTTGCCGTCCTCGACCTTCTTTTCCATTTCGGGATCGGCGGGATCCAGCGCACCGACGAACTCGATGGCGCCGCGCAGGTTGCGCGCGGCGAGCAGCATGCCGGCAATCACCAGTTCCTTGACGGCGTTGGCGTTGGCGCCCGGGGCGTTGAAGACCGGCACGCCGCGGGCGGTCATGGCCTTGACCGGGATGTTGTTGGTGCCGGCGCCGGCGCGGCCGATGGCGCGCACGCTGGCCGGGATGTCCAGCTTGTGCATGTCGGCGGAGCGCACCAGCACGGCATCCGGCGTCTTGATTTCCTTGCCGGTGGTGTAGCGCTCGGCGGGCAGGCGCTTGAGGCCGTTCGCCGAAATCTGGTTGAGGATCAGAATCTGGAATGTGTTGGGCATTTCGCGCTTCCCCTGATTATTTGCCGTGCTTGGCTTCGAATTCTTTCATGTACTCGACCAGCGCCTGGACGCCTTCGATGGGCATGGCGTTGTAGATCGAGGCACGCATGCCGCCGACCGATCGGTGGCCCTTGAGCTGGACCATGCCGCGCGTCTTGGCGCCCTTGAGGAATTCCTCGTCGAGCTCGGCGTTGGCGAGCGTGAACGGGATGTTCATGCGCGAGCGGTCTTCCTTCTTCACCGGGTTCTTGAAGAAGCTGCTCTGGTCGAGGAAGTCGTAGAGCAGCTTGGCCTTGGCGATGTTCTTCTGCTCGACGGCGGCGAGGCCGCCCTGCTTCTTGAGCCACTGGAAGACCAGGCCGGCGATGTAGATGCCATAGGTCGGCGGGGTGTTG
>CAZCPD010000332.1:0-2610 GCA_964500425.1 uncultured Rhodocyclaceae bacterium | reverse complement strand
GAGGACGGCGCCGCCTACATCGACCACCGCCTGCGCATCGCCGGCTGGCAGGGCGGTCGGGTCTTCAGTGACGCCGCCATCGCCGTGTTCATGAAAGCCTCGGGCGGCCGCGCCCGGCGCATCAACCTGCTTGCCGACAAGGCGCTGCTCGCCGCCTATGCCGAGAACCTCAAGCAGGTCGACAAACGCCACGCCAAAACCGCCTGCCAGGAACTGCAGCCGCCGCCGACGAAGGCCCTGCGCGCGGCGCAGGCCGCCCACGCCGCGCCGGGCGGCTTGCCCTGGATGCAGATATTCCTGATCAGCCTGGCGATTTCCATCGTCATGGCGGCGGCGGCCATGCTGCTGCTGGGCGGCTACCGCCTGAATGCACCGACGCCGGCCGCCGGCGCGCCAATGTCACAGGGGCCGGCGGACGATGCCCGGCAGAGCGCCGCTGCAACCACGCCACAAACCTCATAAAAAACATTAAAAACCACAATTGATCAATTGATTGTTCATCTCTTTATGCACATAATGAAAATTGTCGCGCGTGGTTTACATGTTTGGGATAACGCAACCGGGTCGAACGTGTCGACGCGGAAAATCGCATCGATCATGGCCTGAACTGCCTTTTCCCGAAACGCCAGAGGCAAGACGCCGCAAATCAGAATCCGACAGGGACCAGAATCGTGAGCCTTATTGCCGCACCCCGCCAGCCGCGCCGCCAGGGCGTCAGCGCCCCGGCCGTGGCCAGCCTCGCCGGCGTGACGTTGATCCTCGCCGGCTGCGCGTCGTTGCCGCCCCCCCCTTCGGCCAAGCACCTCGAACCCGGCCCGGCGGTGACCGGCCAGGCGCCCGATTTCGCCAGCGCCGCGCCGTTGCCACTGCCTCCGAAGCCGGGCTCCGCAACCAAACGCGAGCTGTACAGCGTGGTGGTGCACAACATCGACGCCCAGCAAATCCTCTTCGCCCTGGCGCGCGACGCGAAGATGAACATCGACATCCACCCGGGCATCGGCGGCACGGTCACGATGAACGTGCTCGACCAGACGCTGCCGGAAATCCTCGATCGCATCGCCGGCCAGGTGGACATGCGCTACGAGATCAGCGGCAGGAATCTGACGATCATGCCGGATTCGCCATTCCTCAAGAACTACCGCATCGACTACCCGAACATCCTGCGCAACGCGCAAAGCTCGATCAGCACCTCGACCAACATTGGCGCCTCGGGCGCCGCGACGGGCAGCAGCGGCGGTGGCGGCGCGACCAACAACTCCTCATCGACCACGGTCACCAACACCGCCAACAACCGCTTCTGGGAAACGTTGATCGCCAATCTGCGCGATCTGTTGCGCGAAACCGATAAGGTGCTGCCCGAAGGTTCGAGCGAAACCGTCACCGAACGAGCCGACCAGCAGACCGCCCTCGCGCAACCCGACACCGCCATGGCATCGGCGCAAGCGCTGGTGAAAGGCAAGGGCAAGGACGCAGCGCTTCCCGCGCTGCTCAACAAGCAGGGCAGCGAAATCGTCCGGCGCACGACCTTCCGCGAAGCCGCCTCGGTGATCGCCAACGCCGAAAACGGCATCATCAGCGTGCGCGCCACGGCGCGCCAGCATGAAAAGATCCGCGAGTTCCTCGACCGCATCATGGGCAGCGCGCGCCGCCAGGTGATGATCGAGGCCACCATCGTCGAAGTCGATCTGTCCGACCGCTTCCAGCAGGGCATCGACTGGAGCATCGTGCGCAAGCTCGGCAGTTCGGCCGGCACCAACATCACGCAGCAACCGGCCGGCCCGGTGACCAACGGCATGCTGACCGGCGGCCTGGTCAGCACCCTGGCCTCGCTGACCTGGAAGAAGAGCAGCGGGGAAACCGACGTCAGCGCCGCCCTCAAGCTGCTCGAATCCTTCGGCACGCTGCGCGTGCTGTCGAGCCCGAAGATCTCCGTGCTCAACAGCCAGACCAGCCTGCTCAAGGTCGTCGACAACGAAGTCTATTTCACCATCACCGTCACCGCCGGCACGGCCGCCACGGCCACGACGCCAGCCGTCCAGCCGACCTATCAGACCGTCGTCAACACCGTACCGATCGGTTTCCTGATGACCGTCACACCGCAAATCAGCGACAGCGGCGAAGTCATCCTCAACCTGCGCCCGACCATCAGCCGCATCAGCGGCTACGCGCTCGACCCAAGCCCGGTGCTCGCCGAAAACAACCTCACCAATCCCATTCCCATCGTGCAGACGCGCGAGATGGAATCGGTGATGCGCGTGCAGACCGGCGACATTGCCATCCTCGGCGGCCTGATGCAGGACACGCGCAACAACAAGACCGACGAAGTGCCCGCCGTCAACAGGATTCCCTTCCTCGGCGAGCTGTTCAAGTACAAGGACAATGCCAGCCGCAAGTCGGAACTGGTGGTCTTCCTGCGCCCGACCGTGCTCTCCGACGCCAGCCTGGACGGCGATTTCAAGTCCTACCGCAACATGCTTCCGGAAGCGCGCGAACGCTACTACGCGCCGGCCGAGCAACCCCGCCCGTAGGGATTCCCCGGATGAGTCTGCTTCTCGACGCCCTGCAACGCGCCAGCAAGGAAAAGGAAAAGGCCGCGGCGGCCGGCACGCC
>CAZCPD010000331.1:0-2611 GCA_964500425.1 uncultured Rhodocyclaceae bacterium | reverse complement strand
GTGTTGCGGGCATCGAGATTCCCTATCCGCAGCGCGAGTTGCGCATTGTCGGTGACCGGGCCACCTGAAAGGGCCAAGGGTATTCCAGCGTTCTGTCACTGAATTGACATTTTCGGATAGTATTTGTTCAAGAAGCCCCGTCGCATCGGCATCTGCGGGGGGGGCTCGCGGGATAAGCCGCGCAGGTTGGGCTGTTGGACGTGCTCTATCCATGAGTATGAGGAGGGAATGTGAACGGACGGGGCACTGGGTACCATTGTTGGCCGTTGTTTGCTCTGATAGGCGTGGTCGTCCTTGCCGGCGGTCTGTCGGGCGTTGTATGGGCAGGTGGCGCACTGAGTGTAGGGATTGTCCTGTTGTTTGCATTTTTTGCATTGGAACTATCGGGCATCGTGTGTTTTTATGTCATTCGCACAATCCTGTCGCCGCTTGAATACATGCGCGAGGTGATCACGCTGACTCGCAATGATGGCAACCTTGCCCGCCGTGCCGAAGTGACGGCAGCCAGTATTGCCCCCCTGGCTGCGGCTTACAACGAACTGATCGTAAGCTTTCATGCCATCGTGACCCGGGTGCTGTTCACCTCGCAGCAAGTCGGACATGCCGCCGAGAAGATGATCGGCGACGCCACGGAGGCGGCGGATGGTTCGCAACATCAGTTGGCGGCGGCGGAAGCTGCCGCGACCGCCGTCGGCGAGATGTCTGTGGAGGTCGGTGGCGTGGCGTATAGCGCCGACAAGACGGCGGTGATCGCGCAGACCGCACGCGAACAGTCTGCTCATGGCGCCGGTATCGTCAATCAGGCCTCACAGGAAATCGATCGTATCGCCCGTTCTGTCGAGCAGTCCGCTCAGGTGGTGGCAACCCTGGACGAGCGCTCCACGGCAATCGGTGGCATCGTCAAGGTGATTCATGAGATTGCCGATCAGACCAACCTGCTGGCATTGAATGCGGCGATCGAGGCGGCCCGCGCTGGAGAGCAGGGGCGAGGCTTTGCCGTTGTCGCCGATGAAGTGCGGAAACTGGCCGAACGCACGAGTTCTGCAACCCGCGAAATCACCAGCATGATCGGCGCGATTCAGGATGAGACGAAGATCGCCATTCTCAGTATTCGCGAAGGCAGCAGCCAGGCAATGAATGGCGCGCAACTGGCGCGCCAGGCGGCGGACTCGCTGGAGGAGATCAATCGGGGGGCCCAGGAAACCCTGGAGAACGTGGAGGTCATCGCCAGGGCGATCGCCCAGCAGAATGGCCGGGCGCAGAGTATCGGCGAGCATGTCGGCAACATCATCGACATGGCGAATCGCAACAGCCTGTCGTCGCGGAACACCCTGGATGAGGCGGCGCACCTCGATTATCTGGCAATGAACCTGAAGGATGTGGGCAATATCTTCAAGCTTGGTCCTGCGGGTGATTCGGCTTTGCGGGTGCATGAGAAAATGCCGGACGTGGTGCAGACGGTTGCGCGCAATATTGGCCGGATGCTTGAAGAGGCGCTGGGCCGCGGCCAGATTTCGGCGGAAGACTTGTTTGACCAGGACTATGTGCCGATTCCGCAGACCATGCCGCAGAAGTTCCATACCCGCTATGACGCTTTTGCGGACAAGCACCTGCCGTCGTTCCAGGAACCCTTGCTCGACAAGCATCGTGAGATCGCCTATGCGATCTGTTGCGACCGTAACGGCTATGTGCCGACGCACAACAACCGGTTTTGTCTGCCGCTGACCGGCGATCGGGAGAAGGACCTCGTCAATAATCGTACCAAGCGCGTGTTTGGCGACCCGGTCGGAAAACGCTGCGGCGCACACGAATTGCCGTTTCTTCTGCAGACCTACCGGCGCGATACGGGGGAAATCATGCACGACATTTCCGCGCCGATCTATGTACGCGGGCAGCACTGGGGCGGCTTCCGGATTGGCTACAGGACCGATTGATCGTTATTCGACCGCCAGGGGAAATCTGTCTGTTGGAAGTTGCATCAGTTGCGGGGATGCGACAAAACTTAAAGCAGGATTTTCTGGCTTTTCAAAAATGGCGTAATATCGTTAATCGTGGATCATTGCGAAGATCTGGCGTTGCTTAGTTGGGCGCATTCCTGAAGAAAGGCAAGTAATGTCCGATTTGATGAAGAACGTCGACGAACGTACCCGGTTGGCCGGCACCAACAAGCTGGAAATACTGCTGTTCACGTTGGGGCATGATTCCCGCACGGGGCGTCGCGAAACTTTCGGCATCAACGTGTTCAAGGTGCGCGAAGTGATGCGCAAGCCGCCGATCACCGCATCGCCGGACATGCCGCCGGCCGTGAAGGGCATGGTCAGCCTGCGTGGCGCCCTGGTGCCAGTCGTGGACCTCGCCGAGTATGTCGGTATTCAGCCCGAGTCCGCGCGCGAGGTCATGATCGTGACCGAATACAACGGCCATACCCAAGGCTTCCTGGTTGAGGCGGTGGATACAATTCTGCGCCTGGATTGGCAGCAAATGCGGGTTCCCCCCGAGATGCTCGCATCCAACATGGGCGGCATGGTGACCGCAGTGACCGAACTCGCCGATGGACGTCTGGTGATGATGATCGACGTCGAGCGCGTTCTTGCCGAGACTACCCAGATCG
>CAZCPD010000330.1:0-2614 GCA_964500425.1 uncultured Rhodocyclaceae bacterium | reverse complement strand
CCAAGTTTTTGTGATTTAATCCTCCGCGATATTTGCGGGATGATTGGTTTACGTCGTTATTTTCGCAAATGCTCGTTCAGGAGGGGGAGACTCACATCGAGCCGGGCGGTGCCGGCGTAAGCCGGTGCGCATATGCGCCTTGCCAGAGCTTCGGCCATGTGATTGATAATAAGAAATCTGTTGCCAAGACGACGCAGATCGTCGAGGTCATCGGTCGTCGGTAGTTACTGAATTACTTTCAAACCCCGCTACGGCGGGGTTTTTTACTGGATCGATCCATGAGTGACCACGCTTTGTTGGACATCGACACGTTGATCGAGGCGCGCTGGATTGTTCCCGTCGAACCGCATGGCGTTACCCTCGAGCAGCATGCTCTAGCCCTTGACAATGGTCGCATCGTCGATCTGTTGCCGCAGATGGAGGCGCGCCTCCGCTATCGGGCGCGGGAGACGGTGCGTCTGCAGCAACACGTGCTGATTCCCGGCCTCGTGAATCTCCACACCCATGCGGCGATGACCTTGCTGCGGGGATACGCCGACGATCTGGCATTGATGGAGTGGCTCAACCAGCACATCTGGCCGGCAGAGGCCAGGCATGTCGGGCCGGCCTTCGTGCGCGACGGTACTTTGCTGGCCTGCGCCGAGATGTTGCGCGGCGGCATTACCTGCTTCAACGACATGTACTTCTTTCCCGAGGCCGCCGCTGAGGCCGCTCTGCGCCTCGGCATGCGCGCGTCGCTGGGCATTCTGACCATCGAGTTTCCCACGGCGTATGCGGCGGATGCCGACGACTACCTGAGCAAGGGGCTGGCGACTCGCGACGCGCTGCGCGGACAGTCGCTGATCTCCTTCTGCATGGCGCCGCATGCGCCTTACAGCGTCACTGACAGACATTTCGAGCAGATTGCCACCCTGGCCGCACAGGTGGATGTGCCCATCCACATTCACGTTCATGAAACTCGCACGGAGATCGAGGAGAGCATCAAACAATATGGAGTGCGCCCGCTGGAGCGCTTGCGGCGTCTCGGTCTGCTTGGCCCGAACCTGATCGCCGTTCATGCCGTGCATCTCGAACCGGACGAAATCGAGCTGCTCGCTGCACATGGCAGCAGTGTCGCCCATTGCCCTGTGTCCAACCTCAAGCTGGCGAGCGGCATCGCGCCGGTCGCCGCCTTGGTGCGGGCTGGTGTGAGGGTCGGATTTGGTAGTGATGGTGCGGCAAGCAACAACCGCCTGGACCTTTTCCGCGAAATGGGCCACGCCTCACTGTTGGCCAAGGGTGCCAGCGGCGATGCCACTGTCCTGGATGCGCACGCCGTACTGCGCATGGCGACTCTCGACGGTGCCGCCGCGCTCGGCCTCGAACGGCAGATCGGCTCACTCGTCATAGGCAAA
The DNA here is from genome assembly GCA_964500425.1 of uncultured Rhodocyclaceae bacterium. GTDB lineage: Bacteria > Pseudomonadota > Gammaproteobacteria > Burkholderiales > Rhodocyclaceae > Sterolibacterium. The sequence continues at coordinate 1,220 of CAZCPD010000330.1, read as the reverse complement.
CAGGCGGATCTTTGCGCGGTGCGTCTCGATGATCCGAGCATGCAACCATGCTACGACCCGGTGGACCACATGGTTCACGTCGCTGGTCGCGAATATGTCAGTCACGTATGGGTGGCCGGAAAACCCCGCGTGGACAAGGGGGTTTTGTTAGGCATCGATGTGTCGGAATTGCTTGACATAGCAAATTTGTGGCAGAATAGAATACTTGCAGATATTTAGAGTGGCGGATGTTCCAGTGTTCACGATGGATCAATTGCCGATTCAAGTTTGATGAATTGATTTTTTTGGAGATGACCATGACCAACAAGATTTCAAAAATTGCGCTGCTCACCGCGCTGGGTTTTTGCACATCCGCTGCGTTCGCACAGGCGCCCGATAATGATGGCTACATGTTCGACACGCGCGGCAAGGTTGCCCGCAGTGGTCATGATCTCTGCTGGAGAACCGTGCGCTGGACGCCGGCCATGGCCATTGAGGAATGCGATGCGGACTTGGTGAAGAAGGCTGCGCCCGTGGCTGCCAAGGCTGCTGCTCCGGTCGTGGCGCCGGCGCCGGCGCCGGCGCCCAAGCCCGTCGCGCAAAAGATTACTCTGGCCGCCGACGCACTGTTCGATTTCGACAAATCCACGCTGCGCGCCGAAGGCATGGCCAAGCTTGACGAACTTGCCGCGAAGAGCAAGGAACTCAGCATTGAAGTCATCCTCGCCGTTGGTCATGCCGATCGTCTTGGTGCCGACGCCTACAACCAGAAGCTATCAGAGCGTCGCGCAGCGACTGTCAAGGATTATCTGGTCAGCAAGGGCATCGAAGCCAATCGCATCGACGCTGCCGGCAAGGGCGAAACCCAGCCGGTTACCAAGCCGGGCGACTGCAAGGGAGAAAAGAAGACCAAGAAATTGGTCGACTGTCTGCAGCCGGATCGTCGTGTGGCCATCGAAGTCATTGGCACCAAGTAATTCGGCCGGGAATCGAAAAAAGCCCTGCTTGGCAGGGCTTTTTTTTTGGTGCGCCCGGCAGGGCGCACTCACTTGGAGGTGGAAGTCCTCTACTCGCCCGACAAGGGGAAGAGTTAGCTGAACGGCAAGGGTGTTCTGGGCGACTGGAAATCTGGAGGAAGCCGAAGGCAAAGCGCTGGTCTGATGCCCCGCAGGAAATCCCCTTGGGGGACGAACAGGAAGCGGATACGAGGCGGCACGGCGGGGTGAGGCGGCCAATATCGT
>CAZCPD010000329.1:0-2664 GCA_964500425.1 uncultured Rhodocyclaceae bacterium | reverse complement strand
AGGACATCAGGTCGACCTTGAGCACATTCAGGTCGATCGGCATCTTGCCCGTGGCCTGGGCCGCATCGACATGAAAAATGACGCCTTTCTCGCGGCAGATCTCGCCGATTTCGGCGATCGGCTGGATCACGCCGATCTCGTTGTTCACCGCCATCACCGAGGCGACGATGGTGTCGGGGCGCAGCGCCGCCTTGAACTGGTCGACGGTGATGAGGCCGTTCTCGCCCGGTTCCAGGTAGGTCACTTCGTAGCCCTGACGCTCCAGTTCGCGCATGGTGTCGAGCACCGCCTTGTGTTCGGTGGACACGGTGATCAGGTGCTTGCCCTTGCCCGAGTAGAAATGCGCCGCGCCCTTGATGGCGAGGTTGTTCGACTCGGTGGCGCCGGAGGTCCAGATGATGTCCTTGGCGTCGGCGCCGACGAGCTGCGCCACCTGGGCGCGCGCCTCCTCGACGGCGGCGTCGGCCTCCCAGCCGAAGGCATGCGAACGGCTCGCCGGGTTGCCGAACTTCTCGGTCAGGTAGGGAATCATCTTTTCCGCAACGCGCGGATCGACCGGCGTGGTCGCCGAATAGTCGAGATAGATGGGGAACTTGAGCATGCTGGATTCTCCTGAAACGGGCTAGCTGGCGAGCGCGGTGAGGCGCCGCAGCTGGAAAAGGGTGTCGCCGAGGACGGCGAGGAAATCGTGAACCTGTTGTGCGGTGTTGCCGAGACCGAAACTCACGCGCACCGCGCCGCGCGCCAGTTCCGGCGACGATGCCGCGACGCCCATCGCCTGCAGCACGTGCGAAGGCTCCGGCTTGGCGCTGGAACAGGCGGCGCCGCTGGCCACCGCATGGCCGGCACGGTCGAGCTTGCCGACCAGCGTCTCGCCGTCGAGGTCGGGCAAGGCGAAATAGGTCGTGTTGGGCAGGCGCTCCGCGCTGGCGCTGAAAACCGTGGCGCCCAGGCTCGCCAGTCCGGTCTCCAGCTCGTCGCGCAGGGCGCGCAGGCGGGTCATCTGCGCGAGGCGCTCGGCGATCAGTGTGCAGGCGTGACCGAAACCGACGATGGCGGCGACGTTCTCGGTGCCCGAGCGCAGGCCGCGCTCCTGGCCGCCGCCGCTGATCAGCGGGCGCAATTCGACACGCTTGTCGACGACCAGCGCGCCGGCGCCCTGCGGGCCGCCGATCTTGTGCGCGGAGAGGGTCGCCGCATGCACGCCGGCAGCGTTGAGCTCACGAAAATCGACCGGAATCTTGCCGAAGGCCTGTACCGCATCGGTGTGAAACCAGCAGCCACTGCGACTGCGGCTGGCGGCGCGCGCCTGAACGGCAAGGAAGGCAATGTTCTGGATCACGCCGGTTTCGTTGTTTGCCATCATCACCGAAACGATGCGCGGTTGCTCGACGAGCGTCGCCGCATAGTCGTCCGGCAGGATTCGGCCGGACTCATCGACGGCGATTTCATGCAGCCGCCAGCCTTGCCGTTGCAACTCGCGCGCCGGCTCGCGAACGCAGGGGTGCTCGATGGCGGAGATCGCCAACAGCGGCGCGCCTGCCGACCCGATACTGGCCGCAGCGCCCTTGAGCAACAGGTTGTTGGCCTCGCTGCCGCCACTGGTGAAGACCACCTCGGTTGGATGCGCGCCGACCGCCGCCGCGACCTGCTGACGCGCCTCATCGAGCGCCTTGCGCGCCATGCGACCGTAGTCGTGGCGGCTCGACGCATTGCCGCAGCGCTCGCGCAGGAACGGCAACATCGCCTCCAGCACGCGCGTGTCGAGCGGCGTCGTGGCGTTGTGGTCGAGATAGGCGGGCGCAAGCATGGCGGCAGGCGGAAGCGGTCTCGGGCGTTCAGGCAGAAGCGACGGCGATGGTGCGGCGCGCCGTCTTTTGTTCGTGATCGTGGTGATGAGCGTGGGGTTCGCCGGGCTTCTTCTGCTGCTCCACCAGTTCCGCCAGCGTCACGGAACTCAGGTATTCGAGCATGTGCAGGGTCAGCGTGGTCCACAGGTTGTGGGTCATGCAGGGCTGATCGTCGTGGCAATTGCCCTTGCCACCGCACAGGGTCGCGTCCATCGGTTCGTCAACAGCGCGGATGATGTCGGCCACCGAAACCTCGGCGAGCGGCTTGGCCAGTCGATAGCCGCCACCCGGCCCGCGCACGCTGGCGACGAGTTCATGACGACGCAGTTTGCCGAACAGCTGTTCAAGATAGGACAGGGAAATTTTCTGGCGCTCGCTGATGCCCGCCAGCGTCACCGGCCCGTCGCTCTGGCGCAGCGCCAGATCGATCATCGCAGTCACGGCGAATCGGCCCTTGGTCGTCAGTTTCATGTCTGCCTCGCTTTATACGGAAGCGTGTCGGGTCCGATACCCGGCAACACCGCCACTGTACAATTCCCGACTAAGTTAGTCAACTATCTTGCCCAGGTAATTCGGATCGAACTTGTCCGCCGTCGCCATGCCGTCGCCCGTCTCTTCCTGAAGCAGGCCGGAGCGCTCCAGACGCTGCAGCAGCAGATCGAAGCGCCGGTCGGTATCGACGGCGTGGTCGAGCAGGCCGTGTATGGCCTTGGCGACCGGGTCGTCCTCGCGGGTCACGGCGTATGCGGAGAAACCCATCGTCTCGGCCTTCTCCTCGCGCGCCTGGTCGCGCTCGCCCTCGATGATGCGCGCC
>CAZCPD010000328.1:0-2665 GCA_964500425.1 uncultured Rhodocyclaceae bacterium | reverse complement strand
TTGGTCTGAACAGCGAGATTGCTGTGGATGAACTCGGCCGGGTAGGTGTTGTTGGCGTGGATGCCGCCGACCTTGGCCGCCGCGAGGAAAACGTAGTCGGGCCGCTCGGTCTCCATGAAGGCGCGGACCGGCCCTTGTTCCATCAGGTCGAGTTCGGCGTGGGTGCGCAACAGGAGGTTGGTGTAACCCTGCTTTTGCAGCGCGCGCACAATGGCGGAACCGACCAGGCCGCGGTGGCCGGCGACGTAGATTTTCGCTTTCTTTTCCATGTGCGTGGTTTCGCTTTCTCGGTGGGCGATACGTGGGTGGGAAGATTCGACGGGCGGCTATTCGGGCGATACGCTCTGGCTGGTGGCGGCTTGCTGCGCTTCGAGCCAGGCGTTGCGCGTCAAACGGGCCTTGTCGAACATCGCTTCGAGGCCGGCGCTGTCCACGCTGGCCAGCAGCATGCGGGTGCGCATGAGTTCGGCTTGATAGGCGTCGAGTTCCCGGATCAGCGCGGCGCGATTGGCGACGCAGATGTCGCGCCACATTTCCGGATGGCTGCTAGCGATGCGCGTGAAGTCGCGGAAGCCGCCGGCGGCGAAGTCGAACAGTTGACTGGCATTGTCGCGGTTGGCGAATTCATGCACCAGCGCAAAGGCGAGCAGGTGCGGCAGGTGGCTGACGGCGGCAAAGATGCCGTCATGCGCTTCGGCGCTGAGCTCGCTGACCTGAGCGCCGCAGGCGAGCCAGGCGTCGCGCACGCGTGCGATGTCGGCCGCCGCGTTCTCGGGCAGCGGCGTCAGCACGACGCGGCGTTCGCGGTAGAGGTCGACCTGCGCGGCCGCGACGCCGCTCTTCTCGGCGCCGGCGATCGGATGGCCGGGCACGAACTGTCCGATCCTGTCACCGAGCGCGCGGCGCGCGGCGGCGGCGACGTCCTGCTTGGTGCTGCCGGCATCGCTGACGATGGTGTTCGGGCCGAGGTGCGGGGCGAGGGCGCGCAAGGTGGCTTCGGTCTGGCCGACGGGCATGGCGAGCATGACGAGATCGGCGCCATCGAGCGCATCGGCCCAGTCGGTCGTGTAGCGGTCGATGACGCCGAGCCGGCGAGCTTCGTCGAGCGAAGCTGTGCTGCGGCCCATGCCGACGATTTCGCCGCCCGCGACCAGCGCGTCAGCCTGCTTCAGCGCCAGCGCGAAGGAACCGCCGATCAGGCCGACACCGCAGATGACGATTTTGCGCAAGGTGGGCATTGGTGAAGTAGGAGCGAGGAGCTAGGGACTAGGCGCTAGGGGTTAGAGAGACTTTTCCAGGGCGGCGAGGAAGCGCGCGTTCTCGCTTTCCAGACCGACGGTGACGCGCAGATGCTCGGGCATGCCGTAGCCGCCGAGTGGCCGGACGATGACGCCCTGCTTGAGCAGGCGCTGGTTGACCGTCGCGGCATCCTTGGCATGGAAGGTGACGAAGTTGCCGTGGGCCGGGATGTGACCGAGGCCCAGGCGCTTCAAACCGGCGACGATCTGCTCGATGCCGCGGCCGTTGAGTTCGAAGCTCTCGGCGAGGAACAAATGGTCGTCGAGCGCGGCGCGGGCGGCGGCCAGCGCGAGGTTGTTCACATTGAATGGCTGGCGCAGGCGGTTCATCAGGTCGATGATCTCGGCGGAGGCCAGCGCATAGCCGATGCGCAGGCCGGCCAGACCATACACCTTGGAGAAGGTGCGCGTGATGATCAGGTTGGGGAACTCGTCGAGCCAGTTGCGCACATTGTCGTTATCGCCGCGCAGCGCCAGCGGCAGATATTCGTTGTAGGCCTCGTCGAGCACCACCACCACATCCTTGCGCAAGGCCTGCATGAAGCGGCGCAGTTCGGCGTAGGACACGAAGGTGCCGGTCGGGTTGTTCGGGTTGGCGATCCACACCATGCGCGTGTCGGGGCGGATGGCGGCCAGCATTGCGGCGAGGTCGTGCCCGTGATCACGCGCCGGCGTCTCGATGCCCGTGGCGCCGACGCCCTGCGTGGCCAGCGGATAGACGGCGAAGGCGTATTGCGAGTACACCGCCGAGTGGCCCGGGGCGAGGAAGACGCGCGCGGCGTAGTCGAGCAGGTCGTTGGATCCATTGCCGAGAATGACGCGCTCCGAGCCGACACCGTGGCGTTCGGCAAGCGCGGCGATCAGGTCAAACTGATCGGGATAGCGCGCCAGACCGCCGATCTCCTGCTGAACAGCGGCGCGCGCCAGCGGGCTCATGCCGAGCGGGTTCTCGTTGGAGGCGAGCTTGACGATGCTGTCGGCGGGGATGCCCATTTCTCGGGCCAGCGCGGTGATCGGCTTGCCGGGCAGATAGGGCGAGATGGCACGGATGTAATCCGGAGCAAGCGCTGCGATGCTCATGTCGATGAACCTCTAAGAAACGGAGAGACGGAAAGGCAATGCGTGGCAGGCGCGAGGGTCGGTGCACGAGTTCCCTCTTCCGCTCGCGGGAGAGGAGGGGGAAATCGGCTGCGTGCGAGAGTTGCGCATGCGGTCGTCGTCCGGGACGTGCGGTCGTATTAAAGGACGGCGGCGGGGTAGCTGCCGAGCACCTTGAGGAAGCCGGCGCGCTCGCCGAGCGCGTTGAGGGCGCGGGCGAGTTCGGGCTGCTGACGGTGGCCTTCGACGTCGATGTAGAAGACATAGGC
>CAZCPD010000327.1:0-2676 GCA_964500425.1 uncultured Rhodocyclaceae bacterium | reverse complement strand
TTCGAGGAAATTTTCGAATCGCTGCGCCTGATTCGTCAGATCAGCGTGCAGTTGCCGCACGGCTCGACCCGCGCCACTTTTCCGCCAGCGCACGAAGGCGCCTTCGCCATCGGATGGATCGAAGGCTGGCGCGGCGATGTGCTGGTGGCGCTGGAAGCCGGCGCCGACGGCGGCATCCGCCGCTGCCATTGCCACGACCCGTCGTGGCGCTGCTGGCCGGCGCTGGAGCACGCCATCATGGGCAACATCGTTCCGGATTTTCCGTTGATCAACAAGTCTTTCAACCTGTCGTACAGTGGGGTGGATTCATAGGATCAGCTGATTGATTTACTCCGTTCGGGCTGAGCCTGTCGAAGCCCATTCGAACAACTAGAGTTCTTTGGCCGGCCCGTTGACAGGCTCAGGACGAACGGACTTGACCCGTGTTTCCCTAGGAATTCTTCATGCTGCAAATGCTCAAGCAGATCGCCGTCACCGGCATCAAGACCGAGGCGCCGCCGTCGCCGGATGAGGCCTTGCGTGTTGTCAGCCAGCGCCTCGAATCCGCCATGCTGAAGCGACTCGGCCGCGCCCTGGTAATCCGCCAGGTCGACGCGGGATCGTGCAACGGCTGCGAGCTGGAAATCCATGCGCTCGGCAATCCCTATTACAACCTTGAGGCGCTCGGCATCCGCTTCGCCGCCAGCCCGCGCCACGCCGACCTGTTGCTGGTCACCGGGCCAGTCACCAGCAACATGGAAGTCGCCCTGCGCCGCGCCTGGGAGGCGATGCCAGCGCCCAAGCTGGTCGTCGCCGTCGGCGATTGCGGCTCCGGCTGCAACGACGCCATCTTTGGCGAGAGTTACGCCAGTCGCGGCAGAGTTGCCAATGTCATTCCAGTGGACGTCGCCGTGCCCGGCTGCCCGCCGCCGCCGCTGGCGCTGATGCAGGGTATCCTCACTGCGATCATGGGCAAATAAGGCGCGATTTCGTGCCACAATGCTCGCCCTTCCGGTACCACCGCCCCAGATTTCAGGAATGCCTGCCATGTATATCCAGACCTTCGACGATCTGCTGACCACGGCGCGTCAGCAGCCTCACGCGCAACGCCTGCTGTTCGTGTTTGCCATCTCCGAGCTGCCCGAGGACGCCAGCCTTGAACAGCGCCAGCGTTTCAAGGAAGGCCTGGGTGGCGCGCTGACGCCACTGATGGAAGTGGACAAGCTGCCCGATGAGCTCAAGGACTTCGATCACCTCGTGACGGAATCGGTGCACTTCGCCCAGGGCACACGGGCCGCGGACTGGTCGATCGTCTTCTGTGCCGCGCTCGGCGGCGAAGGCCGCACGCCGCCGACCAGCGCCGAAACCGATACTCCGCTGCGGCGCATGACCGATGCGATCCGCATGGGAGAGATCGCGCCCTACATCGCCTTCGACCGCATGGGCCATCAGGTCCGCCTGGTTCAGAGCTGACCCGATTCCAGGCATCGTCATGCTTGCGCCGGAAGCCCGCCACCTCGTCATCCGCGGCCGCGTCCAGGGTGTCGGTTTCCGCTACAGCATGGCGCGCGAGGCGGCGCGTCTGGCGCTCACCGGCTGGGTGCGCAACCGTCTTGACGGCACGGTCGAGGCGGTCATCGCCGGCCCTGCCGAGGCCATCGCGACCATGCTGGCCTGGGCGCGTCAGGGGCCGCCCACGGCGCACGTCGAGCATGTTGCCGTCGAGCTGGTCGATGCCCGACAAGCCGCTCAACTGAGCGCGACCGGCATTTTCACCCAGCGCGCCGACGCCTGAGGGCGAATACGCACCCGCCCCATCTTCCGGGCGATTGCATCAAGCTATTGCCCGCATAGGAAGATTCAATCGCCTTATTCATTGCGATTGCGCCGGCTTCCTCTAGAATGGAAGAATACTGGCGCGGGTGATTTTCCCCTGCCACATGGTTTCCGCCGCGCCGCCAGCCGGCAGCCGGCATTCCCCGCATGTCTTCGTAGCAAACCTCACTTTCAAGGAGATCATCATGGCCGTTCTCGTCGGTAAGCCCGCTCCCGATTTCACCGCCACTGCGGTTCTGGGAAATAATGAAATCAAGCCCGTCACACTCTCGGAAGCTATCAAGGGCAAGTACGCGGTTGTCTTTTTCTACCCGCTCGACTTTACCTTCGTCTGCCCGTCCGAGCTGATCGCCTTCGATCACCGCCTCGAAGAGTTCAAGAAGCGCAATGTCGAAGTCATCGGCGTTTCCATCGACTCGCAGTTCACGCACCTGGCCTGGAAGAACACCCCGGTCGACAAGGGCGGCATCGGTCAGGTGAAGTACACGCTGGTGGCCGACATCAAGCATGAAATCTGCAAGGCCTACGATGTCGAGGCCGCCGGCGGCGTCGCCTTCCGCGGTTCCTTCCTGATCGACAAGGCCGGCGTCGTTCGTCACCAGGTCGTGAACGATCTGCCGCTGGGCCGCGACATCGACGAAATGCTGCGCATGGTCGATGCGCTGCAGTTCAACGAGGAGCACGGCGAAGTCTGCCCGGCTGGCTGGAAGAAGGGCAGCGCCGGCATGACCGCCACGCCCGACGGCGTCGCCAAGTATCTGGCTTCGCACGCCAAGGAGCTTTGATCGCGCGGCCTGGCTGCGTATGCTAGGGCGTGTTCTCATTCAGTCGCAACCGTCGCCTGAATGAGAACACGCCCTA
>CAZCPD010000326.1:0-2685 GCA_964500425.1 uncultured Rhodocyclaceae bacterium | reverse complement strand
CGCCGCTGATCGGCGCCACCGCGGCTTACGGCGTGGCGCTCGGTCTGCGCGCGGCGGCCGATGATGCGACCCTGACCAGCGTACTTGCCACGCTCGCGGCGACGCGGCCGACGGCCGTCAATCTGCACTGGGCGCTGGCGCGCATGCAGCGCGTTCTGCAGCCGCTGCCCGTCGCGGAGCGACATGCCGCCGCCTGGAGCGAGGCGCGCGCCATCGCGGCCGAGGATGCCGCGGCGAATGCTGCTATCGGTCGGCACGGTTGCCCTCTGCTCGCCGGAATCGCCGGCCGCAGCGGCGCTGTCAATGTCATGACCCACTGCAATGCCGGTTGGCTGGCGACCGTCGAACACGGCACGGCGCTGGCGCCGATCTACGCGGCGCACGCCGCAGGCCTCAAGGTGCATGTCTGGGTCAGCGAGACGCGGCCGCGCAATCAGGGCCTGCTGACGGCCTGGGAACTCAGGCAGGGCGGCGTGCCGCATACCCTGATCGCGGACAATGCCGCCGGCCTGCTGATGATGCAGGGCAAGGTCGACCTGGTGATCGTCGGCGCCGACCGCATCGCCGCGAACGGCGACACAGCCAACAAGGTCGGCACCTATCTGAAGGCGCTCGCGGCGCGCGCGCATGGCGTGCCCTTCTATGTCGCGGCGCCGCGCTCGACCATCGACTTCGCCTGTCCCGAAGGCGCGGCGATTCCGATCGAGGAGCGCGCCGCCGCCGAGTTCGGCCCGGCTGTCGACTGCGAAACGCCGGTCGCCAACCCGGCCTTCGACGTGACGCCGGCGGCGCTGATCGCCGGCATCATCACCGAGTCCGGCATCCTTGCGCCGGGCGATCTGCGGGCGAAACTGGCCACGTGAGCGCGACGCTGCCCGAACAAGTGCTCGCCACGGCGCGCGCCATGAATGCTTCCGGCATCAACCGCGGCACGGCCGGCAACGTCAGCGCGCGCGTCGAGGATGGTTTCCTGATCACGCCGACCGGCATGGATTACGCGACGATGGAGGCAGCGGACATCGTGCCGATGCGCCTCGACGGCAGCTGGCAGGGTGCGCGCAAGCCGTCTTCGGAGTGGCGCTTCCATCGCGACATCTACGCGGCGCGGCCGGAATTCGGCGCGGTGATCCACACCCACTCGCCGTTCGCCACGACGCTGGCCTGCATGGGTTGCGACATTCTGCCGTTCCACTACATGATCGCCCGCTTCGGCGGCAAGGACGTGCGCTGCGCGAGTTACGCGACCTTCGGCAGCCAGGCGCTTTCCGATGCCGCGCTGCTTGCCTTGCAGGGCCGCTCGGCCTGCCTGTTGGCGCACCACGGCATGATCGTCTGCGGCAGGGATCTGGGTGAGGCGCTGGCGCTGGCCGTCGAGTTCGAGACCCTGTGCGAGCAGTACTGGCGCGTGCTGCAGATCGGCAAGCCCAAGCTGCTCGACGATGCCGAGATGGCGCGGGTGCTGGAGAAGTTCGCGAAGTACGGTCAGCAGTAGATCAGCCAGTAGCCAGTAGGTCGGGTTAGCGCAGCGTAACCCGACGTCGCAGATTCAGCATCCTTGCGTCCCTGTCGGGTTACGCTGCGCTAACCCGACCTACGGCAACTACGGCAACGGCGCTCACTCCAGTTCGATATCGCAGTCGCAGCCGATTCCGCTGGCGATGCCGCGCCGGAAGCAAGCAATGGCGCCCCTCTCCAGCCATCGTGGCAGCCAAATCAAGTATTTACGGGGTTCTTCGAGCATGCCGCAGACATAGCGTTGGCGCTCCGCCTGCCAGCGCAGCGCACGGCAGGGGCCGCGGCGTTGCCGGAGCAGGAACACCCCGATCGGACAGGGCTGGGCCGCGCAGCAGACGCCGCAGCCGTTGCAGGGCTGGCCGGGGCGCGGCTTGGGCGGCGCGTCCCGGTGCAGCGCGATGGTTTTCAGGTGACTCAAGCCTTGGTGAAAATTTCCCGGGCTGCGGCGATGGTGGCGTCGATGTCGGCGTCCGTGTGCGCTGCGGAGACGAAGCCGGCCTCGAAGGCCGAGGGAGCCAGGTAGTGCCCGGCATCGAGCATGGTGTGGAAGAAGCGGTTGAACGCCTCCTTGTCGCACTGCATGACTTCGGCGTAATTGCCGGGGCAGGCAGCGCTGAAGTAGAGGCCGAACATGCCGCCGACGGACTGCGCCGAGAAGGCGACGCCGCTGGCCTTGGCCGCCGCGCTCAGCCCTTCGCAGAGGCGGGCGGTCTTCTGCGCGAGGCTTTCGTAGAAGCCCGGTGCGCGGATCAGCTTGAGCGTGGCGAGGCCGGCGGCGACGGAAAGCGGGTTGCCGGACAGCGTGCCGGCCTGATACACCGGGCCGAGCGGGGCGATCTTCTCCATGATGTCGCGGCGCCCGCCGAAGGCGCCGAGCGGCATGCCGCCGCCGATAACCTTGCCGAAGGTCGACAGGTCGGGCGTGATGCCGAACAGTCCCTGGGCACTGCCGAGGCCGACGCGAAAGCCGGTCATCACCTCGTCGAAGATCAGCACGGCGCCATGTTTCGTGCACAGCTCGCGCATCGCCTTGAGGAACTCCGGGGTCGGCCGGATCAGGTTCATGTTGCCGGCGACCGGCTCGACGATGACGCAGGCGATCTTGTCGCCATGCCTGGCGAAGGCGTCGGCGAGTTGTTGCGGATCGTTGTAGTCGAGCACCAGCGTGTG
>CAZCPD010000325.1:0-2689 GCA_964500425.1 uncultured Rhodocyclaceae bacterium | reverse complement strand
CGGGCTTGCGCTCCTTGAGCATTTCGCCGACGCCGGTGATGGTGCTGCCGGTGCCGATGCCGGAAACGAAGATGTCGACCTTGCCGTCGGTGTCCTGCCAGACCTCCTCGGCCGTCGTCTTGCGATGGATTTCCGGATTGGCCGGATTCTCGAACTGCTGCGGGATGAAGTAGCGCGAATCGCCGGCCGCCATTTCCTCGGCCTTCTTGATGGCGCCCGGCATGCCTTCCGGCCCCGGCGTCAGCACCAGCTCGGCGCCGTAGGCCTTGAGCAGCAGCTTGCGCTCGCGGCTCATCGTCTCGGGCATCACAAAGGCGCTCTTATAGCCGCGCGCCGCGGCGACCATGGCCAGGCCGATGCCGGTGTTACCGGAAGTCGGTTCGAGGATGATGCTGTCGGGCTTCAACTTGCCGGCTTTCTCGGCGGCGTCGATCATGGCCACGGCGATGCGGTCCTTGACGCTGCTGCCGGGGTTGTAATACTCGAGCTTGACGGCAACCGTGGCATCGATGCCGGCCGTCAGGCGATTCAGTTTGACGAGCGGCGTGTTTCCGATCAGTTCGGCGACGTTGTTGGCGATCTTCATGGGGAACTCCTTTCGTGGCTTGCGCGCAATCGCTGCGGTGAAAACCTCAATCATAAGGGAAAGGCAGCACCGAAGCGCGCGGCGCGCGACATGATGCACCCGGAGATATGGCCGGCTTTCCGCGCTTGCCGCGATCTTCTGCCGAGGAAAAACTGTCGATTTTTTTTACACTGAGCGCTTAACAACCGAAATAACAGCAATCAAATGACTGATTTTATTAGAAAATAATAACAGGCACGATTTGCGCTTATATCATTGCAAACAATCAATTTTCCAATCCATTCACTTCCTCTTTCGAAAGAAACATCATGAACGCAACCCATAAAACCTTGAAACGCAGCCTGCTCGGCATCTCCGCCGCAGTTTCGCTGCTCGCTGCTCCCGTCGCCCAGGCCACGCTAATCGACGGCATTGTTGACACCTGGCAGGTCGACGTAAATGCCGAATTCCTCCCCGCGACTGTTGTCTGGAACGGTTCCTCCGCAGGAACCTCCGCCACCGCAACGAGCCTGCGCTGGGGCAATTCCACCGGCTCCGGAAAGAGTGGTCTGGACATCACGAATGACGTGACGTTGAAGAATGTCGTCACAAATGGCGCTGCGGTCGGCAACATGTCCGTGACTCACCTTAACCGCCCGATCACGGGCACCTCTCTTGACAAAATCACCCTGCAATCGACGCTGACCTTGCAGCCTTTTTCACCTGGCGGAGCGGCGCTGCCTTCGGCGACGATGAATTTTCTCATCGATTTCTATGAAACACCGAATACCCCGGCCAACAATGGTCTCTGCGCTGATGGCGGAGCAAACCTTAGTGGCGTGAACATCAACGGCTGCGCCGATATCTTCGTGATCGACAAGAACGCGCTGAATTTCCCCTTCTTCTTTGATCTCGATTACGTCGATCCCCTTAACGATGGTCCTCTGCAGAATCAGGAATATTTCATCAGTTTCTTCGAACTCACCAGCGGCCTGAATCCGCTGCCGGAAGCTGCGTGCAAGTCCGCGCTTGGCCCGACGGCAACGACTTGCCTTGGCTTCCGCACGCCAGAAGGCAAAGATACAACGGTGCAATTCGCGGCAATGATCACCACCGATCCAGTGCAGCCGGGGCAAATCCCCGAGCCGGGTACGTTGGCGATTCTGGGTCTGGGACTCGCGGGGCTGAGCCTGACCCGTCGTCTGAAGAAGTAACCCTGCCGTATTGAACGCTTGCCGGGGTTCATCCCTGGTGAAGAAAGGGCGACTCGTTGAGTCGCCCTTTTTCGTTCTTCGACCCCGACTCGCGTCAGCAGGGCAATCGCATGAACTGCATTTTTCGTCTCCCACAAGTGGGAGATGGGTAAGAGAAACGGACATGACTTTCATGCTTCAGGGCGTCTTCATCAAAGTCATGCCCGTTAGCCCCCCCCCCCGAGTCAGGCTGAAACAAAGCCGCTAAAATCTGCGCTTCAGCCGGCCTCATGGCCGACCGATGTATCGATCGCGCCACAAACATTCCAGGAGAATTCATGAAGCTTGAAACCATCGCCGTGCATGGCGGCTACAGCCCCGATCCGACCACCAAGGCGGTCGCGGTGCCGATCTACCAGACGACGTCATACGCATTCGACGACACCCAGCACGGCGCCGACCTGTTCGATCTCAAGGTCGCCGGCAACATCTATACGCGCATCATGAATCCGACCCAGGACGTGCTGGAAAAACGCGTCGCCGCGCTCGAAGGCGGCATCGCCGCGCTGGCGCTGGCCTCCGGCCAGGCGGCGATCACCTACGCCATCCTGACCATCGCCGAGGCCGGCGACAACATCGTGTCATCGACCACGCTCTACGGCGGCACCTACAACCTGTTCGCCCACACGCTGCCCCAGTATGGCATCACCGTGCGCTTCGCCGACCCGAACGATCCGGCCAGCTTCGAGAAGCTGATCGACGACAAGACCAAGGCCATCTATGCCGAATCGATCGGCAACCCGCTCGGCAACATCACCGACTTCGAGCCGCTCGCCGCCATCGCGCATCGCAACGGCGTACCGCTGATCATCGACAACACCGTGCCGACGCCCTACCTGCTGCGGCCCTTCGAGCATGGCGCCGACATCGT
>CAZCPD010000324.1:0-2689 GCA_964500425.1 uncultured Rhodocyclaceae bacterium | reverse complement strand
TGGCGCTGCGCGGCAACGCCGACCTCTACCACATGGGCGAGTTCTTCACCAAGGCGGCCTTCCTCACGCTCGGCGGCGCCTATGCGGTGCTGCCCTACGTCTACCAGAACGCGGTCGAGCAATTTGGCTGGCTGACTGGCCCGCAGATGATGGATGGTCTGGCGCTCGGCGAAACCACGCCGGGGCCATTGATCATGGTCGTCACCTGGGTCGGCTATCTGGGCGGGGTCGCCAAGGAGGCGGCGATTCACCCCATCGCGGCGGGGCTGGCCGGCGCGGCCGTGGCGACCTTCTTCACTTTCCTGCCGAGTTTCTTTTTCATTCTGGTCGGCGCGCCGCTCATCGAGTCGACGCGCGGCGAGATCCGATTCACCGCGCCGCTCACCGCCATCACCGCCGCTGTCGTCGGCGTGATCCTGAATCTTGCGGTGTTTTTCGCCTGGCATACCTACTGGCCCAAGGCCACCGCCAGTGCGCCATTCGACGGTCCGTTCGATGTGCTCGCCGTCGTGGTTTCGGTTGCCTGCTTCCTCGCGCTCTGGCGTTACAAGGCCGACATCATCAAGACCATCGGCGCTTGCGCGCTGCTCGGCCTGGTTTATTCGTTCTGTCGCTAACGGACATGAATCCGCCTCCGCCATTTCGAAGATGGCGCCCTGAAACATGAAAGTCATGTCGGTTTCCCTCGCTCCCAGACCTTCTCTCCCGCCGGGATGGCCCAAGGCCACTTCCTTCGGGGCGTTCCCTTCGGTCACCGCAAGAGGGAGGGGGGGCGCCCAGAGCTGCTCACGATCACGGGCACGTGACACGCCTTATCCAAACCCGCATAATGCCCCGTTGATCGATGAAAGAAAGGTTTTGCGGGGTCGCGACTCTGCCTTGACTCCGCCCTATGTGTAGTCACAGCTCAACAGTCTCGGACTCAATGCTCCGCGCAATGCGGATCCCATCCTTCGTCCGCGGCAATGACTGCCGCCTGGCTTCCGTCCGCTCCGCATCGCTCCCGCCCGGACCTGCGACCGCCGGCCCGGGATTCAATCCTTCATTCCACACCAGCCCCGATACGCGTCTGATGCAAACATCGGGGTGGGTCATTTGTCGCTGATTCGCTCCAGCTCCCGCCATGGAAATCCTGCTCCTGCTCGCACTTGTCATCCTCAACGGCGCTTTCGCCATGTCCGAAATCGCCCTGGTCAGCGCCCGCCGCGCACGGCTGGCGCGTCTGGCCGAGGATGGCGACGGCGCCGCCGCGGTCGCCATCAAGCTGCACGATGAGCCGACGCGTTTCCTGTCGACGATCCAGATCGGCATCACATCCATCGGCATCCTCAACGGCATCATCGGTGAGGCGGTGCTGGCCGAGCCTCTGGCATTGCGCATGCAGGAAATGGGAATGATCCCGGAAACCGCCAGCATCGTTTCGACGGCGCTGGTGGTCGTGGTCATCACCTTCGTTTCGATCGTGGTCGGCGAACTGGTGCCCAAGCGCATCGGGCAGTTCAATCCGGAAACCATCGCCCGCACCGTCGCCCGGCCGATGCAGCTGCTGTCGACGCTGACCCGTCCATTCGTCTATCTGCTTGCCAAATCGACCGACACACTCCTGCGCCTGATCGGGCAACGCGCCCAGGAGGGGCAAAGCGTTACCGAGGAAGAAATCCACGCGATGCTGGAAGAGGGCTCCGAAGCCGGAGTGATCGAGCAGCAGGAGCACGACATGGTGCGCAATGTCTTCCGGCTGGATGACCGCCAGATCGGGTCGCTGATGATACCGAGAGGCGACATTACCTATCTCGATGCCGACCAGCCTCCGGAGCAGAATCTTCAGTTGGTGGCATGTTCAGAGCATTCGCGCTTTCCCGTTTGTCGTGGCGGCCTGCATGAGGTGCTGGGCATCATCAATGCGAAGCAACTGCTCAATCAAACCTTGCAGGATGGCGGGATAGATCTCGGCGCACAGTTGCAGCCGGCGGTATTCGTGCCGGAGACACTGACGGGCATGGATCTGCTTGAGCATTTCCGCGCTTCCGGCAGTCAGATGGTGATCGTCGTTGATGAATACGGCGAAGTTCAAGGACTCGTCACCCTGCAGGACGTGCTGGAAGCCGTTACAGGCGAGTTTCATCCGCGCAATCAGGAGGATTCCTGGGCGGTGCAGCGTGAAGACGGCTCGTGGTTGCTCGATGGCCTGATTCCAGTGCCGGAACTCAAGGACAAGCTGGAACTCAAGTCCGTGCCAGAGGAGGACAAGGGGCGCTATCACACCCTGAGCGGCCTTATCATGTGGCAGCTCGGACGCCTGCCGCAAACGAGCGACGTGACCACGTGGGAGGGCTGGCGTCTGGAAGTGGTCGATCTTGATGGGAAACGCGTCGACAAGGTGCTGGCGAGTCGCCTTTCGGAAATGACGA
Source organism: uncultured Rhodocyclaceae bacterium (assembly GCA_964500425.1). Taxonomy (GTDB): domain Bacteria; phylum Pseudomonadota; class Gammaproteobacteria; order Burkholderiales; family Rhodocyclaceae; genus Sterolibacterium. The sequence continues at coordinate 278 of CAZCPD010000324.1, read as the reverse complement.
ATCCCGAATCGGCCATCAGCGTCTTGCCGTCGTCGTCGTAAGACGGTCTTTCCTCTGTCGCTGCCCTGATGCCGACGAAGCCCCTGGGGGGGGCTGGAGATGCCGGAGGAGGCGCTTGCTCCGATGTCCGGGCCGCGATCGCCTCGTCCGGCGTTCGATGAACGAGAAGGGGCGGCGCGGCGCGCGATGGACGCGACCAGGGGGCAAGCAGGCGGAGGGAATCTGGTGGGCGATAGTGGGTTCGAACCACTGACTTCCACCGTGTGAAGGTGGCACTC
>CAZCPD010000323.1:0-2728 GCA_964500425.1 uncultured Rhodocyclaceae bacterium | reverse complement strand
GCCTGTCGTTCGATTCGGCGTTGCAGGAGCTGGCGACGCTGTTCCACCGCATCGCCCTGGCGCAGTTCGCGCCGCACGCGTTGGCTGACGACGGCGAGCGGCAGCGTCTGGCGCCCTACGCGACGGGTGGTGCGGCCTTCGATGCCGAATATCTGCAGCTTGCCTACCAGATCGCCATCCACGGTCGCGACGATCTGGCCCTGGCGCCTGACGAGCGCGCCGGCTTCGGCATGACGCTGTTGCGCCTGCACGCCTTCCGTCCGGAGAATCCACCTGCCCTCGGCGCGGTGATGCCGGGGGGCGTTGCGGCTGCGGCCGCACCGGCTTCCGTGCGTCCCGCGTCGGCTCCGGCGCGGGACGCGTCGCCGGCTGCGCGGGCGGCGCCGCCCGTCAGGGAAGTGGCGCCTTCACCTGCGCCCGCGATGCCCGCCGGAAACGAGGACTGGCACGCCATCTGCGAGCGTCTGGCGCTCGGCGGCATGGTGCGCAGCCTGGCCCAGCATTGTGAGTTGGTCGAGGTCGGCGGCGAAGCGGTGACCCTGCGTCTGCCGCCGGCGCACAAGTTCCTGCTCGGCAAGCCGCAGCAGGACAAGCTGGAATCCGAATTGCAGAGCTATTTTGCACGGCCCTTGCGGCTCAACATCGTTCTTGCCGACACGGCCAGCGAGACGCCAGTCGAACGCAACCGCCTGATCCAGCGCGAGCGTCAGGATCGCGCGATCGCGTCGATCGAGCAGGACGGCTTCGTGCGCGAGGTGGTCGAGATGTTCGACGCGACCATCGACGAGGCGTCGATCAAACCCCTCAACTAACGGACATGACTTTCAAAGAGATACCCCGAAACGTGAAAGTCACGTCCGTTTCCCTCACCCCCAACCCCAACCCCTCTCCCGTGAAATGGAGAGGGGAGCGTCCAGAGTCGCTCACGCGACTTTCACGTTAAATACCCAGGAGAAAGCAGCATGATGAAAGGTGGCATTGCCGGCCTGATGAAGCAGGCGCAACAGATGCAGGAACGCATGACCAAGGCGCAGGAAGAACTGGGCTCGGTCGAAGTCGAAGGCCAGTCGGGCGCCGGCATGGTCAAGGTGACCATGACCTGCAAGCATGACGTGCGCCGCGTGCAGATCGACGCCTCGGTGATGGACGATAAGGAAATGCTGGAAGACCTGGTCGCCGCTGCAATGAACGATGCGGTCCGCAAGGCCGAGGCCGCCACGCAGGAAAAGATGTCCGGCTTTACCGCGGGTCTGCAATTACCGCCAGGCATGAAACTGCCGTTCTGAGGCGCACCGCGCAGCGCGCAGCGATCTCCCAGTGTCGGTTCCTTCCTCGCTCGATAAACTCATTGAAGCGTTGCGCTGTCTGCCCGGCGTCGGGCCGAAGTCCGCGCAGCGCATGGCCTATCACCTGCTGCAGCGGGAGCGGACCGGCGCACAGCGCCTGGCCGACGAGCTGAACACGGCGCTGCAGCGCATCCGGCACTGCCAGCGCTGCAACAACTTTACCGAAGACGAGGTCTGCGAACGTTGTCTGTCGGCACGTCGTGATCCGGCATTGCTGTGCGTCGTTGAAATGCCGGTGGACCTGAACATGATGGAGCAGACTCACGCCTACAACGGTCTTTACTATGTCCTGATGGGTCGTCTGAGCCCGCTCGACGGCGTCGGCCCCCGGGAGCTCAAGCTCGACCGCCTGCTGGAGCGGTCCAGCGACGGCGCGGTCCGGGAAGTCATCATGGCCACCAACTTCACCAACGAAGGCGAGGCGACCGCGCATTATCTGTCCGAACTGCTGCATGCCCGCGGCCTCAAGGTTACCCGCATCGCACGTGGCCTGCCGGTTGGCGGCGAGCTTGAGTTCACCGATGCCGGCACCATCGCGCAGGCGATGTACGAGCGGCGTGATTATTGAACATAAATTTGGCTTGCCGGTTGTTGCCGTGCTGGATCGGATGGTGGGGGACATTGGTGAGAGCAGGGCTCGGATGATGGGGCATGAGGGGCCGGCTTTTGGTTGGATGACGTCGGCAGTGTAACGGCGTGGAACCGCAAGGTGACCCGCTCTGTGGCGGGTGATGGCTTGTTGTTGCTGGATGATCCGCTTGCCGCTCCGCGCCATCCGTTTCATAATGGCGAATAGTCGAACATTTAGCTCGGGCTTTCTGCCCGTGCCTCCCAGCCAGACTGAATCAAGATGAGTTACCGGGTCATTCCCCTGGTGGAAGCTGCCACCATTGCCGCCGAAAAGGCGAAGCACGGCCATGCCGCGTCTGCCGACCCGAGCGGCGGCGTGCCGGGCGACGTGCGCGGGCGCCTCATGCACGACCTGCGCATCTCCGTCACCGATCGCTGCAACTTCCGCTGTACCTACTGCATGCCGAAGACAGTGTTCGGCCGCGACTATCCCTTCCTGCCGCGCGCGGAGATTCTGACGTTCGACGAGATCGCCCGTGTCGCGCGGATTTTCGCGGGCCTGGGCGTGCGCAAGGTGCGCCTGACCGGCGGGGAGCCGCTGCTGCGGCGGAACATCGAGCACCTGATCGAAATGCTGGCGGCGATTCCCGATCTGGAGTTGACGTTGACCACCAACGGCTCGCTGCTGGCGAAGAAGGCGAAGGGGCTGCGCGATGCCGGTCTGCAGCGCGTCACCGTCAGTCTCGATGCACTCGACGACGCAACCTTCCGCAAGATGAACGACGTCGATTTCCCTGTTGCCGAAGTGCTGA
>CAZCPD010000322.1:0-2729 GCA_964500425.1 uncultured Rhodocyclaceae bacterium | reverse complement strand
TTCGTCAATGTGCGCGATCTGGACATCGACCTGATCGACCGCATCAATCCCTTTGAAGCGGCGTATGCGGTGCTGGCAAAAGCGATGGACGAGAAATCGCTGCGTCAGGTGCAGGCGAGCATCGCGGCGAAGAAGGTGAGCATGTCGCGCGATGAAGCGGTTGAACTTGCAGACCGCGCCAGAACTTTCAAAAAGGAGCGAGGCCGCTTGCCGGACATCAATTCCGCCGATGCCTGGGAAAAACGCATGGCCGAGGGCGTAGCCGCCTTCGCGCGTTACAAGGCGCAGGAGTTGGCAGCCAAACCGAGCGGGACGAACAATGGCTGACATCGACGAAGACGAGCTGCTGGCCGATCTCGGGATTGAAGTCGCTCCCCTCAAGGTTTCCAGCCGAACCCCGCGCGAGGAACGCATCATCGCCGGCTTCGAGGACATTCTGCGTTTCCACCAGACCCACGGCCGCGCCCCGCAGCATGGCGAAGACCGCGACATCTTCGAGCGCCTGTATGCCGTGCGCCTGGATCAGCTGCGCCAGCTGCCGGAAGCGCACACCCTGCTGGCCGGGCTGGATAGTCCCGGCTTGCTCTCTGGTGCGGCAGCGGCTTCGGCAGATGCGGATGACCTGGACGAAGATGAACTCCTGGCTGAGTTGGGGATTGGCGATGAGCCCGCCGATCAGGGCGACATCAGCGTATTGCGCCATGTTCGCTCCAGCACCGAGAAGCGCGCGGCGGAGGAGATCGCCGACCGCACGCCGTGCACGGATTTCGATCACTACCAACCGCTGTTCGAGGCAGCGGCAACGGGTCTCAAGACCGGCGCATGGATGACCAAGCCTTTCGTCAAGAACGCCAGTATCGAATTGGGGGATTTCTTCATCATTGGCGGCCAGATTGCTTACGTCGCCGAAATGCATGAGGGCGCCAGGACCAAGGATGGACGCGACAACCCGCGCCTGCGCGTGATTTTCGATAACCAGACCGAGAGCAACCTGTTGCTGCGCTCGCTTTCGCGCTCGCTCTATCCTGACGGCAACACGCCCGTCGGTCGCCGCCTGATCGTCAAGGACGATGGCCCGCTGTTTGGCGCTGCGCCCGAGCCTGACGATGTTGAAAGTGGCACCATTTATGTGCTGCGCAGCCTGTCCAGCCATCCGTTTGTCGCCGAGCACCGCGAGTTGATTCACAAGATCGGCGTCACCGGCGGCAAGGTGGAGACCCGCATCGCTGGCGCGGAAAAGGACGCCACGTATCTGCTGGCCGGTGTGGAGGTGGTGGCGACGTACAAGCTCCACAACCTGAATCGCACCAAACTGGAAAACCTTTTCCACCGCTTGTTCGGCGCCGCACAGCTCGACTTGATCATCGAAGACCGCTTCGGAAATCCGGTCAAGCCGAGGGAATGGTTCCTGGCGCCGCTGCATGTGATTGACGAAGCGGTTCAGCGCATTCGCGATGGGTCGATTACCGAGGTGATCTACGACCCGAAGACGGCGCGTCTGGTGGGTCAAGAAAATTCCGCTGAAGTCCGCTCACATTGAGCCCTTCGACAAGCTCAGGACAGGCCCTTCGACAAGCTCAGCCCGGACGGTTCGGGCTTTATTCAGCGTTTTCCCCGTGTCGCGGTGAAATCACCTCAATACCCCGACGACTTCAGGTTGTCGATCGAATAGAACGCCATGTTGGCGTATTCGGCGCCGGGCAGATTGGACACGACGCTCTGCGGACGGGCTTGGGTCAGGTCATACACCGTGTAGTGGCCGGAGCTCAGGTCGTGGTAGTAGGCCGAATACTGATTGAAGACGTTCGGCCCGGGCTGGTAGAGGTTGTTGATCCAGTTGAACTTCCAGAGATTGCCCTGGGCGTCGAAGTTGTCGGCCATGGTGAATAGCCAGCTGTCTTCGTCCAGGTAGAGCACCCGTTGCGGGTAGAGGTGGCGGTTGCCGTCCTTGAGTCTCGCCTCCAGCACCCAGACGCGGTGCAGCTCCCAGCGCAGCAGTTCGGGGTTTTCGTGATTCGGCGTCAGCAGCCTGGCATAGCGGTTGTCGCCGACGGCTTTGCCCTCCAGGCGGAAGTTGTTGTAGGGGATGTAGATTTCCTTCTTGCCGAGGATCTTCCAGTGGTACCGCTCGCCCGAGCCGTTGAACATGCGCGCGTCGTCGATGGTGATGGTGTTGGCGGATGAAGCCATCGGCATGTCGAAGCCGAAGCCCGGCGCCTGGCGGACGCGTCGCGCGGCCGGAATGTATTGCCAGGCGAGGCGCGCTTCCTTGTCCATCACGAAGCTGTCGAGCACGCGCGTCATGACGCCCTTCTCGCGTTCCGGCAACAGGGTGACGCCGCGCGCGTAGGCGGCCACGCCTTCGTGCTTCTTGCCGCGCAGCTTGGGATCGTTGGCGCGCGACAGCGTCCAGACCAGCTGCTGGCCCCACAGCACATTGCCGTTCGGATAGACCACGGCCAGATCGGTATCGCGATGCTCGACATGCGGCACGGCAGGCATCACGCCGTTCCACAGGAGTTCCAGCCCCGACTTGGGAAAGGGAAACGGGATCGCGCCCATGTGGCCGTTCGAAACGGATTGGCCATCCGCCGCGAGCTCGGCTTCGGCGGCATTGCTTTCGATGACCCGGCAGATCGTGTCGTCGTAGCGGAAGTCGCGGTGCGACGGGTAGACCTGCATCCGGAAGCTGTTCGGGTACTTGCGGAACATCGCCTTCTGGCCTTCCG
>CAZCPD010000321.1:0-2753 GCA_964500425.1 uncultured Rhodocyclaceae bacterium | reverse complement strand
ATGATGAATACACTCCTTGAGTTTTTGATGACCAATGATGATGGATGGTTCCATCGGACTCGGAATATACCGAGTTGATCATCATACACCGAATCGATATTCAGTTGGGCGGCCCTGCTCCCGGAATTCGTCCTTTTTCCTCGCTTGCGCGCCGATCCAGCGGAAACACATCGCGCCAAGCTCATGGCCGGCGGTCTCGGCCAGTTGGGCAGACCAGAATGGGCTGAGCGACTGCCAGACTATCCTCGCCCGTTACGGCTTTCCATAGCCGTAACCAAGGACTGCTCGGAGAGCGGAGTTCACGCCACCGTCAAGGTGACATGTCGCCCGGCGCGCTCGGCCAACGTGACCAACATGTCCAGACTGAACTTGTCCCACTTGCCACGCACCAGATCGGAAACGCGGGATTGGCCGATGCCAAGCTGGCGCGCGGCCTCCATCTGCGTCCAGCCGCGCTCGACGATCGTCTCGCGCAGTCGGCCCATCAGCTCCGCGCGCATGGCCAGCAGCGCGGACTCTTCGGCTGAAAAACCCAGATCGGCAAACACGTTGCCGCTCGATTCGACGATGGGTTCACGCACCATGTTCAAGCTCCAATCTGACGATCGCGCCGCGCGGCCAGGGCAATGTCTTCCTGACGCGTACGCTGAGTTTTCTTTTGAAATGCATGCAGCACATAAATCGCTTCCGCCAACTTGGCGACATAGATCACCCGCCACTCGCCTTCGACGTGAATGCGGATTTCGTAAGCCCCCGCCCCGACAGTCAGCAAAGGCTTGACGTCCGACGGCATCAGGCCACGCTGTATGGCGTCCAATTCAAAACCCGCGTCGCGGCGAGCCTGCGCTGGAAAGTTCTTCAGATCGTCGAGGCTACTGCCGACAAACCGCAGTGGTTTCATGGAACTAACTATATGAGTACCTTGATAATCTATCAAGGTAGTTTGATAAACACCGCACTTGAGGCCGCAGCCAGCGTTGCAGGCGGCCACTGATACGCCGTCGAGCGCTTGACGATTTCCGAGACAGCGACGATCACCAGACCGGACACCAGAACCCGGACCAGGCAGTACGGGATCAGGCGTTGTTCCGGATCGCAGTGGCGAGGCCGGCGAGCTTCACGACGCGCGTCTGCGGATGCACGAACTCCTGCGCGCCGATCCAGCGGAAGCACAGGGTGCCGCAACTGTGGCCGGCGGTCTCCAGCCAGTTGGGCTGGCCCGGATCGGTGTGGGCGACGATCAGCGTGACACCGCCGCGCGCATTCGGTTGCGCGCTGTGCTTGTTCACGTGGATGCGGTGGTAGCGGTAGTCGAGCGATTCCATCCAGTAGTTGTCGACCTGGAAGTTCCAGAAGTCGCACTCGGGGATGCGCTCGAGTTCGACCAGCAGCGCCTCGTCGGGCGCCAGCTGCCAATAGCCGTGGTAGTAGTGGATGTTCGGATCGCCGCCGGCGGCCTGGAACATCGCCTGGTCGCGCGGCGGCAGAGTGTTGGGCGGCTGCGCCTGGAACAGCTGCGCCCAGTCGGCGAAGATGCGCGCGGTGTTTTCGACGAAGCCGGCGGCGCGTTGCAGGTTCTCGTGCAGCGTGACGGGATCGAGCGGCTGCGGGGGTTCGCATGAACCCAAACGCTCAATGCTGAGCTGCGCCGGCTGCTCGACGGCGCGGTCGAGAAAGGTCTGCCGTACCAGCAGCTGGTTGGTGTCGGCGCTCATCGGCAGCCAGTTGCCGGACTGCGGCTGCTGACTGAGGATCAGTTCGAAGCTGCCGTCAACGTTGAACGACATGCGCTTGGCGTCGATGAAACCGCTGCCGTCCATGCGCCCGTTGCGATTGGCATAACCGCCGCTCTTGGTGGCGAAGTTCAGCGCCGAGACAGTGCCGCGCGTGCCGCGCACGCGGTAGTCGTGGCGGCCGTCGATGCGCGCAGAGAGGTAGAGATTGTCGGGACTGTCGGCGCCGATCTTGACCGTCTCGTGCGAGGGTTTGATGAAGCCGGGCCAGCGCGGGTCGGCGTATTCGACGTGCATTTCGAGGGCGACGCGGGCGAGACGGCTCAGATAACGCCAGCCTTCGGCACGGGTGAAGGCGTCGGCCGGCGCTTCGGGGCGCAGGATCTGCTGGCCGGCGCGCTTGAGGGTATCGCAGAATTGTTCCCAGCTTGCGCCGCTGAGGATGGCGGAAAGGGTGGGATCAGGCGGAGGGTTACGGATTGAATCGTTCATGGCATCCCTGAGCGGTTTGAATGAACGGCGGGGAGCCCTCTCCCCCGGCCCCTCTCCCGCAAGCGGGAGAGGGGAGAAGGTGTGTTAGGCGAAGTCCTTCTTCACCACGCGTCGCAGCACCTTGCCCATTTCGTTGTAGGGCAGCTGGTCCTTGAACAGGATCTTGGCCGGCACGCGAGAGGAGCGCAAACGCGCCTTGACCCACTCCTGCAACTCTTCGACGCTGGCGCTGGCCTTGTCCTTGAGGACAATGGCGGCGCCGACGTTCTCGCCCCACTGCTCGTCGGGAATGGCGACGACGGCGATGTCGGAAACGGCCGGATGCTCCAGCAACACGTCCTCGATTTCGCCCGGGGAGATGTTCTCGCCACCGCGCACGATGACGTCGTCGGCACGGCCTTCGAGATACACGTAGCCGTAGTTGTCGACGTAGCCGCGGTCGCGCGTCGGGAACCAGCCATCCTTGTCGAGCATGCTGCCGAGGCCGAGGTATTCGCCGGCCACCTGGCCGCCGCGCACGAAGATGTC
>CAZCPD010000320.1:0-2797 GCA_964500425.1 uncultured Rhodocyclaceae bacterium | reverse complement strand
CTTCGGCGCGCTTGGCGATGGAGCGCGGGTCGCGGTCATAGCCCTTGCCGTCGGACGGTTCGACGACGTCGCAAGTCAGCACCAGCGTGGTCTCGTCCATGAACGGATCGATGTAGGCGGAGGAGGGGTCGGGCATCAGTTGCATGTCGGAAGCCTGAATGCCCTTCCAGCCGGCGATCGACGAGCCGTCGAAGGCGTGGCCTTCCTCGAACTTGTCGACATCGACGACGTGGGACGGCACGCCAACGTGCTGTTCCTTGCCGCGGGTGTCGGTAAAGCGGAAATCCACGAACTTGACTTCCTTTTCCTGAATCAGTTTGACAACGTCTTGTGGCGACATCGGGGTATCTCCTTGGTAGTAATGGTGGAAATGAAATCGTTACCTGACAGGCGGCTATTGGGTCGGTATCGTCAGGGGTTTAGCAGGTTTTGTGCCAGGGTGATGCAGCAAACATGTAATTGTGCCACAACAAATATGGTTTTCTTTGCAAGCCACGGGCTGCACCTGCGCGGTGCAAACATGTGTGCATGCGCACTATGTTGGTGCAATCCGGCAATTCAGACTGACCGCGCTGAAGTAGGGGTCGCCGGCGAGGCGCTCCGCCAGGCGGTGCTCGATGCGCAGCAAGTGCGCCGGGTCGTCACAGATTTCGCGCGGCAGGAAGATTTCGGCTTCGACCCGGTTGCCCAGATAGTGCAGCAGGGTTTTTTCGAACGACAGCGGCTCATCCCCATCGCTGAGGAGCCGTTGCAGGTGTTCGATCAGGGCGGGGCGTTCGGGCAGCTTGATGGCTTGAGCGAGTTCCTCGGGAGCCAGGTCTTCCTCGGCATCGACATGCACCAGCACGTCGAGCACTTCGGGATGCGACGCCAATACCCGCTGGCGCGCCATTTCGGCGATGCGGTGGCCTTCCGAGACGCTGATGCGTCCATCGACCTGGATGTGCGCGTCAGCGAGCACCTGATGCGCCATGCGCCGCGTGCGCAGTTCGTGCAGGCCGACGACGCCCGGTGTCGTGCGCAGGGTGGCGCGGATGCGCTCGACCTCTTCGTCGGTCAGCGCGGTATCCACCAGTTCCTGCACGGCTTCGTAGGCGAATTTCGTCCCCATGCGCAGGATCATGAAACCGACGATGATCGCCGCCACCGGATCGAGGAAGCGGTAGCCGGCCATGCTGCCCGCGAGGCCGACGGCGACGACGAGCGACGAAGCGGCATCCGAGCGCGCGTGCCAGGCGTTGGCGATGAGCATGGGTGAACGCAGTTTCTCGGCCACCGCCAGCATGTAGCGGAACAGTCCTTCCTTGGCGGCCAGTGCGGCCAGCGCCGTCCACAGGGCGATCGGCGCCACGTCGGGCAGCCGGTCGAGATCCTGCAGGCGGACCGCCGCCGACCAGAGGATGGCCGCGCCCGTGCCCGCCAACAGCAGGCCGAGCGCCAGCGAGGTGGCGGTCTCGATGCGATGATGGCCGTAGGGGTGGCTTTCGTCGGCTGGGTGGCGGCTGTGGTAATTGGCGAGCAGCACCATGAAATCGGCGACGAGGTCCGACAGCGAATGAAAGCCGTCGGCCACCAGACTTTGGGCGTGGGCGAGCAGGCCGATGGCGATCTGCGCGATTGTCAGCGCGATATTGACGAGGACGCTGACCCAGGTGACCTTCTGCGACTCGCGATAGCGCACCGGATCATGCCCGTCGGGTTCGGCCAGCAGCAGGGGTTCTTCGAGGGGCATGGAATCCGGCCGGTCTTGGACGTATACTTCGAACCCCGCGATTCTATCGTTTGACGCCGCCACCATGGGAAGACTCACCGAAATTCTCCAGCTCGCCCAGAGCCGTGCCCGGGAGCTGACGCTGCCCTACGAGGGCGCGCTGACGCCAGCGGAGGCTTGGCACGTGCTGCAGAACGCGCCCGGCGCCAGACTGGTCGACGTGCGCACCCATGCCGAGCTTGAATGGGTCGGCCGCATTCCCGGCGCCATCGAGATCGAATGGCTGGATTACCCCGCCAAGAATCGCAACCCGCACTTTCTCAGCGAACTCAAGCACGCCGTGACGAGCGAGTCGCTGCTGTTGTTCATCTGCCGCAGCGGCGCACGTTCGGGCGACGCCGCTGCGCTCGCCACCCAGGCCGGGTTTCCGGATTGTTACAATGTGCTCGAAGGCTTCGAGGGCAACAAGGACGCCAATGGCCATCGCAGCACGGTCGGCGGTTGGTGCGTCGCCGGTCTGCCCTGGGTCCAGGGCTGACGGCCGCCGTCGCCAGCGTCGACGCGCGGACCACAAACCGGCGGGCGGCTCCTCTGCCCGCCGCAACGAGTTCTCAATCGAAAGTCATCTGTCATGTCAGCCGCAGTGCCCATTCAAACGATCGGATTCGACACCTTCAACCGCCTCTCCGACGCGGATGCGCAGCAGCGTATCGTCGCCGCGCGCGCCCGGCTGGGCAAGCGTGCCGTGCTGCTCTGCCACCACTACCAGCGCGCCGACGTCTATCGCCACGCTGATCTGACCGGCGATTCGCTGAAGCTGTCGCGCCTCGCCTCGCAGTCGGATGCCGAATTCATCATCTTCTGCGGCGTGCATTTCATGGCCGAAGTGGCCGACATCCTTTCGCGCCCCGAGCAGATTTCCATCCTGCCCGACCTCGCCGCCGGCTGCTCGATGGCGGACATGGCCAGCCTCGCCAAGGTCGAGCGCTGCTGGCGCGAACTCGGCAGCGTGCTGAAGGCTGAAGAGGAAGTCACGCCGGTCACCTACATCAACTCCGCCGCCGATCTGAAGGCCTTCTGCGGCGA
>CAZCPD010000319.1:0-2797 GCA_964500425.1 uncultured Rhodocyclaceae bacterium | reverse complement strand
TCACCCGCGACGAGGTCTACATCTGTGACGAAGCCTTCTTCACCGGCACCGCCGCCGAAGTCACGCCGATCCGCGAACTCGACCGCCGCCAGATCGGCGAAGGCAGCCGCGGCCCGATCACCACCAAGCTGCAAAGCCTGTTCTTCGACGCGGTCAACGGCAAGGTGCCGGCGCACGCCGACTGGCTGACCCCCGTGGCCGGATGAGGAAGCGAACATGAGCGTAACCAAGGACCAGGACACCGCGCGCAGCGTCACCGTCACCGCCGACGACCTGCCGCTCCACTGCCCGCGCGCCGATAGCCCCCTGTGGGCGCGCCATCCACGCGTCTTCCTCGACGTACTGAAGACCGGCGTAGCCACCTGCCCCTATTGCAGCACGCAGTACCGCTTCAGCGGCGAGAAACCCAAGGGACATCATTGATGTTCCAGGGTTAGGGGCTGAGGATTCGGGACCTGGAGTCAATTTGCGTATCCTGATCGTTGCGCCGTCCTGGATCGGCGACACCATCCTGGCCCAGCCGCTGTTCAGGCGGCTGCACGAGAAGCATCCGGATCTCGCGCTCGATGTGCTCGCACCGCCATGGACCGCGCCGCTGCTGGCGCGCATGCCGGAGGTTCGCAAGGTCCTCGGCAACCCTTTCGCCCACGGCGAGTTCAACCTCGCCGCCCGCTGGCGCCTTGGCCGCGACCTGCGTGCCGAGGGCTACGACGAAGTTGTCGTTCTCCCCAATTCATGGAAGTCGGCGTTGTCGCCCTTCTTCGCCGGCATCCCGGTGCGCACCGGCTATAGCGGCGAAGCGCGCGTCGGCCTGATCAACCGCCGCCACCAGCTCGACGCCGACGCCCTGCCGCAGCTCGCGCAGCGTTATGCGCAGCTTGCCGAAGCGCCCGAGGAAAAGGCCAGCGCAAAACCGCTGCCGCAAATCCACCTGACCTCGACGCCCGAACAGCAGCAGGCGGTCCGCGCCGCACTGGGCCTGCCGGCGGACATCGCCCCGGCGATCTTCTGCCCCGGCGCCGAATTCGGCCCCGCCAAGCGCTGGCCTTCGCGCCACTTCGCGGCCCTGGCGCGATTGCTGGAGGCGGACGGCATTCCCGTCTGGCTGCTCGGCTCCAGCAAGGACGCCACGCTCGGCGACGGCATCGCCCAGATGTCGCAGGGGCATGCCCTCAACCTGTGCGGCCGGACCACGCTCGAACAGGCCATCGACCTGATCGCCGGCGCGCGCCTCGTCGTCAGCAACGACTCCGGGCTGATGCACGTCGCCGCCGCCCTCGACCGGCCGCTGTATGCGCTCTACGGCTCGTCGAGCCCGGTCTACACGCCGCCGCTCTCGGCACGCGCTAACATCATCTCCCTGCATGCCGATTGCAGCCCCTGCTTCAAGCGCGCCTGCCCGCTAGGCCATTTCAAATGCATGGAAGAGCTGAAGGCCGAAACGGTCATGCAGCAGATCAAACCCGCCGCCTGAACCAGAGCCGGAGCCGGAAACCCCATGCCCCTCCAGAAGCCCATCTACGCCACGCCGCAGGACGCCGAGAACGCCTTCTACGAAGCCATCCAACGCGCGGACCTCGAAGCCTTCATGAACGTCTGGGCCGAGGACGAGGAAATCCTCTGCATCCTGCCGAGCGGCCCGCGCCTGACCGGCTACGCCAACGTCCGCGAAGCCTGGCGGCGCATTTTTGATAGCGGCCGGCGCTTCACCATCGCCACCTCGAACCCTGTCACCCTGCCTGGCATGCTGGTCACGGTGCGCAACGTGCACGAGTCGATCACCCTGACCGGAGGCAAGGAAGGCCAGACGGCTCCCATCCTCGCCACCAACATCTTCATCCGCAGCGCCGTCGGCTGGCGCCTGCTGGTGCATCATGCCTCGCCGACCCAGGCCCAGACCGAGACCGAGGTCGCGAAGACCTTGCACTGAGTCATCGTCGAGCGTGGCGAGTTGCAAGTCGAAAGCGAACGGTGCTCGCTCGACCGCATGGATGCTTGTTCTCCACGCCACGAATAATTGCGGGAGCCCCTCAAGGGGTGGCCCAAGGGCGTGTTCTCCAGGTCGCGAATGGAGGCCGTGCGCACGGAGCGATTCGCTGCCTGGAGGCGGCTCCTACAAGGTGATGGAGTCCCGCGCCCACGCTGCAACATGCCGCCGGAAAATGAGATAATCGGCGCTTCCATTTCTCATGAACAGGACACGCCATGCACCTCCCCGCTCCGGAAATCTTCAAGGCTTATGACATCCGCGGCATCGTCGGCAAGACGCTGACGCCGGAGGCGGTGCGGGTCATCGGCCAGGCCCTGGGTTCCGAGGCGGCGACGCGCGGGCAGAAAACCATCGCCATCGGTCGCGACGGTCGACTTTCCGGAGCGGAACTGGCCGGCGCGCTCGCCGAGGGTTTGAATGCCGCCGGCATCGATGTGGTCGACATCGGCTGCGTGCCGACGCCGCTCTCCTACTTCGCCGCCTATCAGCTCGGCACCAACAGCGCCGTGTCGGTGACCGGCAGCCACAACCCGCCCGACTACAACGGCCTGAAGATGGTGCTCGGCGGCGAGACGCTCTACGGCGAGCAGATCCAGGCACTGCGCCGGCGCATCGAGGCGGGCGATCTGGTGCATGCGAAGAAGCCCGGCAAGGTCAAGCGTGCCGACGTGCGCGAGGCCTACCTGGAGCGCATCACCGGCGACGTCAAGCTCGCCCGGCCGATGAAGATCGTCGTCGACTGCGGCAACGGCGTCGCCGGCGAACTCGCACCGGAACTCTTCCGCCGCATGGGCTGCGAAGTGATTC
>CAZCPD010000318.1:0-2829 GCA_964500425.1 uncultured Rhodocyclaceae bacterium | reverse complement strand
GCAACGCAAAGCCGGCGATTATACGACCCGCATGGCATTTGTCCATGGAATGTTTCGTGCGGCAGGGCTGCGCGATATATCGAAGGCAATAGCCTCTCGGCGCCAATCCCTCGAATTCATTTCGCTACCCGATACGGGGAGCATGGTTCGAGTGCTCCCCCGCGCTTGACGATGAGGAGCAGCCTCTCGTCGAGCTATTTCATTGCGTCCGGATCGCGTCTCCTGAACGCCTGCCCTTCGACAGGCTCAGGGTGAACGGCTGCAAGTAGCTGCCGGCCGATAGCTTGAACATGTTCGATGTCCCGGAATCGGTGTCGGACTGCGCTGCGCCACTCCGACGTTCGACGACCGGTTCTCTTTTGCCGGCTTGCCCGGGACGGGCTGGTAGAATCGCGGTTTTCCGGTACGGGCGTCGAGGGGCGCTGCGGCCGGGTGGTTCGCAACAGGCAAGATAAAGGATTTCGACATGGCAGGTCATTCCAAGTGGGCCAACATCCAGCATCGCAAGGGGCGTCAGGATGCCAAGCGTGGCAAGGTCTTCACCAAGCTCATCAAGGAAATCACCGTCGCCGCCAAGATGTCCGGCGGCGATCTGAACTTCAATCCGCGCCTGCGCCTGGCGGTGGACAGGGCGAAGGCCGAGAACATGCCGGCCGACAACATCAAGAACGCGATCAAGCGCGGCACCGGTGAACTCGAAGGTGTGAACTACGAGGAAATCCGCTATGAAGGCTATGGCATCAACGGCGCCGCGGTGATCGTCGATTGCCTGACCGACAACAAGGTGCGCACGGTGGCCGATGTGCGCCATGCCTTCAACAAGAACGGCGGCAATCTCGGCACCGACGGTTCGGTGGCTTTCCTCTTCAAGCATTGCGGCCAGCTGATCTTCGCGCCGGGCACCAGCGAGGATGCGTTGATGGAAGCGGCGCTGGAAGCCGGCGCCGAGGATGTCGTGCCCAACGACGACGGTTCGATCGAGGTGCTCTCGGCGCCGCACGATTTCGTCGCCGTCAAGGAGGCGCTGGAGAAGGCCGGCTTCAAGCCGGAGTTCGGCGAGGTGACGATGAAGCCGTCGACCGAGAACATCTTCACCGGCGACGATGCGGTCAGGATGCAGAAGCTGCTTGATGCGCTGGATGCCCTCGACGATGTGCAGGAGGTCTACAGCAACGCAGTGATCGAGGGCTGAGTCGCGATCGGTCGCGGGCCATGTCCGTGCGCATCCTCGGCATCGATCCCGGCCTGCGCGTGACGGGGTTTGGCCTCATCGAGAAAAGCGGCAGCAAGCTGCATTATGTCGGCAGCGGCTGCATCAAGACCGCGAGCGCGCGAGACGGGAATGGCGACGACGCGGCGGCTAGCCTGCCGGAGCGGCTGAAGATCATCCTCGACGGCATCGCCGAGGTGATCGCCACCTACCGTCCGCAGCAGGCCGCGATCGAGAAGGTGTTCGTCAACGTCAATCCGCAATCGACGCTGCTGCTCGGCCAGGCGCGCGGCGCGGCGATCAGCGCGCTGGTGCTGGCCGGTCTGCCGGTCGCCGAATACACGGCCTTGCAGGTCAAGCAGGCGGTCGTCGGCCATGGCAAGGCGGCCAAGGAGCAGGTCGGCCACATGGTCCGTCGCCTGCTCGAACTGGACGGCGAGCCCGGCGCCGATGCGGCCGATGCGCTGGCCTGCGCGATCTGCCATGCCCACGGCGGCCAGGGCCTCGGCGCGTTGGCGACGGCCGGCCGGCGCATGCGCAACGGGCGGCTCGTTTGATTACCCCATGAAAGGATCGTCATGATCGGTCGCTTGAGCGGCGTGCTCGCCGCGAAAAACCCGCCGCAAATCCTGCTCGATGTTCAGGGCGTCGGTTACGACATCGATGTGCCGATGAGCACGTTCTACAACCTGCCGGCGGCGGGCGAGAAGGTGATCTTGCAGACGCACCTGATCGTGCGCGAGGACGGCCATTTCCTCTATGGCTTTCTGACCGATGACGAGCGCGCCGCCTTTCGTCAGTTGCTCAAGATCAGCGGCGTCGGCGCGCGCATCGCGCTGGCGGTGCTTTCCGGCCTGTCGGTTCGGGAACTGGCGCAGGCGGTGACGTTGCAGGAAGCGGGGCGGCTGGTGAAGATTCCCGGCATCGGCAAGAAGACGGCCGAGCGCCTGTTGCTCGAACTGCGCGACCGCCTGCCGAAGGCGGCGGGTGGCGCGGCGCATGTCGGCGTCATCGAGCATGCGCCGGCCGACGACATCCTCAACGCCTTGATGGCCCTGGGCTACAGCGAACGCGAGTTGGCGCCGGTGCTGAAGACGCTGCCCGACGGCGTCGCCGTGTCCGAGGGCATACGGCAGGCATTGAAGCTGTTGTCGAAGGCCTGAGTGTGGGGCGCGCCCGCGATCTCGGATAAACTTGCCCGTTATGGTCATTGAAACCGACAAGCTGAGCAGCGTGAGCGCCGCCGTGGGTGGCAGGAGCCTGGTCGACGCCGCCGCCGAATCGCCGCACGAAGATGTGCTGGAGCGGGCGTTACGCCCGAAGATGCTGGGCGAATACGTCGGCCAGCAGAAGATCCGCGATCAGCTGGAGATTTTCATCCATGCCGCCCGGCAGCGCGCCGAGTCGCTCGATCACGTGCTGCTGTTCGGGCCGCCGGGCCTCGGCAAGACCACGCTGGCGCACATCGTCGCCCACGAGATGGGCGTCAATCTGCGCCAGACCTCGGGGCCGGTGCTGGAGCGCGCCGGCGACCTCGCGGCGATCCTCACCAATCTCGAACCGCACGACGTGCTGTTCATCGACGAGATCCATCGTCTGTCGCCGGTGGTCGAGGAAAT
>CAZCPD010000317.1:0-2852 GCA_964500425.1 uncultured Rhodocyclaceae bacterium | reverse complement strand
CAAAAAAACGGCCAGGACTCGCCTGGCCGACACACGACTCACCGAGGAGATGCAGAAAGCGGGTCTTCAGACCGTCAGGTCGATCTGCTGCAGCGAGCCGACGCTGCCGTCTTCGCTCAGATAGACGCCGCTGGCGCGCACGGCGCCAAGCGACTGGTTGTTGTCGTCGCGCAGTTCGAAGGGTGTCGCCGTCTTGCCCAGGTAAAGGGCGCCGACCTGCTTTTCCAGCAGGGTGGCGAGCTGGCCGCCGCCGTCCGCGCTGGGCGACCAGACGCGCAGCTGGCTGAAAGCCGCGTCGTTCTCGTCGATCCAGCCATTGCCGTCGCCGTCGAGACGCGCCAGGTCGGCGAAGCCGTCGCCGCTGGCGACGCCGAAAAGTTCCTTGCCCGAATCGATTGCGCCATTGCGATTGAGATCGAGCGCCAGGTAGCCGCTGTTGGCGCCGAGCATCGCGACCTGTTCCTTGCTGCCGTCGCCCTCCAGGTCGAAGCTGAAGCGCTGGCTCTGCAACTGGGCCGCGGAGCCGTTGAAGTTGATGACCAAGGGGTCCTTCCTGACGCCGTCGCCGGCGCGCAGACTGACATTGCTCTCCTCGCGGAAGCTCCGTTGCATGTCCAGGCTGAGCTGGAAATTGATCTCCTTGCCATCGCTGGTGCGGACGATGCCGGCAGCCTGGAAGGAGGTTCGTTCGGTTTCGGTGCGGACTTCATGGCGATCGTATTCGATGCCGAAGCCGGCCCGCGCCGGGGCTTGTTGGTTTTGCTGGCTGGTCGCGACCGCAGCCGTGGATTGCGAAATCTCCACGCTGGCCGATGCGCTGACTTGCATGTCAGCTGCGGAAAACACCTTGATGTCCTGACCGGTCAGCATCTTCACCATCTGGCGGATCAGCATCAGGCGCGGATCCTTCTCGATATCGTCGAGGCTGTTCTGGATCGCCTGTGCTTCGCCGCTCTGGCTGCCGTGGTCGGCGGCCAGCGCCGCATGGGCGGCCTCCGAGATGACCGGCGCGGGCGCCGGTTGAGGCTGCCCGCGGTTGTTTCCTTCGAAATCGGGGCGCTGGTTGCCGATCCAGGCGCGCAGCGATTCCTTGAGCGTATGGCTCGAACTGGCGCTGTGCTGGCTGGCGAATTCGAGGCTGTATGAGTCGATTTTCATGGCCGTTCCCGCAAGGCTTGGTTGCCTGAGTTAACGGCCGTCGAGTCGGGAACTTGAAGGGTATTTTTCAGCGACGGTTTTCGATCCAGCGCATCAGGCTGGCCGCGTCCAGCGCTCCCGATTGTCGCGCGATTTCGCGGCCGTTCTCGAACAGGATCAGCGTCGGGATGCTGCGGATGCCGAAGCGGCTGGCGAGGGCGGGCTCGGTTTCAGTGTTCAGTTTGGCGAGACGCACGCGCGGCTCCAGTTGCGCCGCTGCCTGGGCGAAGGCCGGCGCCATGGCGCGGCAGGGGCCGCACCATGGCGCCCAGAAGTCGACGACCACGGGCAGCTCCGAGCGCTCGACATGTGCCGCGAAATTGCCGGCATGCAGCTCGACCGGGTGGCCCATGAACAAGGCGTTCCTGCACTTGCCGCACTTGCCGCAATTGCCGCTGCGAACGCCTTCGCTCAGACGTTCGTCGGGCACGCGATTTGGCGCGGCGCAGTGAGGACAGACGACGATGGTGCTGCTGGCATGGGCGGACGCGGCCATGGTGGGCTCCTGACGAGGGATAGGCGTCAGATGGAGGCTGTCACGCTGAAATCAAGGGTGCTCTGCGAGCCGCGCCGTTGCTTGCTCTCCGCGATGCCTGTCGTGTAAGGCGCGTGGATGCTGGTGGTCGTGGCGGCTGAACTCCGCCGGCGTCGGGTGGCCAGGGCAACGGATCAGCCGCCGATCGGGGGCGCAATGCCCAGGACGTCGGCTTTTGCCTGGCGCAGGTCGGTGAGCGCGGCGCGCAAGTCGGACTCGAACTGCTGGATCACTCGCTGGGCGTACTTCGCTCGTTCTTCGGTATTGAAGGCCGGATCGCCAATCTGCCCGGCGATTGTGTCGAGTTGTTCGGCCAGCACGTCATAGGCTGCGCGGATGGCCATGTCGACATCCCGGGAGCGGAACAGGCCATCGCGGATGTCCTGGATGCGGCGGCAATCGACGGAATATTTGAGTGGGTCGAGGTTGCTCGCCAGTTCCACCAGCAAACGGTCGATCTGCCCACACAGACGCTCAGGCTTGAACCTGCCGCGCAGCTGGCGGTCGGCCGCGAAGCGGCGCAACTCATCGGCCAACCGGTGCGGGTCGGCGAACGATTGCTTGATGGGCAGCAGGCCTTCCAGCACGGTTTCGAAGGCTTCGTCGCAGGCGATGCAGATAGTCTGCATCTGCTCGACCAGTTGCTTGCGTGCATCGGTCTGCAACCCGACGCCCCACCCGATGACCTGCGCGCATGCCTGAATCGCCCTGCGGATTTCGTTGAGGATTTCCATGGTGTCGCTCCTTGTGCCCGAGGTTGTCAGATGGTGCGTTTCACTTCCTCCGCCAGCCGGTAGGGATTGACTCGTCCGGTGTTCATTCCTTCAGGCAGCCAGTCGCCGAGATGGCGCAGGCTGAGGTCGGCGAGCGCTTCGATCCAGTCGGGGTTTTCGTTGAGGCAGGGGATGTAGTGGAAGGTCTTGCCGCCGGCGCCGAGGAAGGCTTCCTTGTTTTCCATGGCGATTTCTTCGAGCGTTTCCAGGCAGTCGGACGGGAAGCCGGGGCAGATCACGTCGACGTTCGCGGCGCCGGCGGCGGCGAGCTGCTCCAGTGTCTGCTGGGTGTAGGGTTGCAGCCACTCGGCACGGCCGAAGCGCGACTGGAAGGTGTGCCGCCACTG
>CAZCPD010000316.1:0-2855 GCA_964500425.1 uncultured Rhodocyclaceae bacterium | reverse complement strand
CGGTCTTGTAGCGCAGCATCAGGTTCTTCTGCATCTGCGGGCGGCGCAGGTCGATGACGCGATGGGTCAGGCGCACGTTCTCGGAGAGGTTGTCCTCGTCGAGCTGGAACGGCGGCGTGACGGCGGTGTTGAGCACCTCGATGTCCTGGCAGAGGATTTCGATTTCGCCCGAGGGGAGGTTGGGGTTCTCGGTGCCGGCCGGGCGGCGGCGCACCTTGCCGGTGATCTTCAGGACGTATTCGTTGCGAACTTCCTCGGCATGCTTGAACATCTCCGGGCGATCCGGGTCGCAGACGATCTGCGTCAGGCCCTCGCGGTCGCGCAGGTCGATGAAGATGACGCCGCCATGGTCGCGGCGACGATGGTTCCAGCCGCAGAGGGTGACGATCTGGTCAACGTGGCTGGCGTTAACCTGGCCGCAGTAATGGGTTCGCATGTTTCTTGATTCCGTGGATGTCAAAGTGAAAATGCCGGCGAGCGCCGGCGCAGGGATGGCGGATTCCGGATCATTCGTTCTGGGCGCGGCCCATCAGCTCGCCAGGCGAGCGCGGCAACGCTGGCGCCGCGGGGCCCACGACGCCCATCGAAATGATGTACTTGAGAGCCTCGTCGACGCTCATGTCGAGCTCTATGGTTTCGCTCTTCTTGACGAAGAAGAAGAAGCCGTTGACCGGGCTCGGCGTGGTTGGAATGAACACGCCGACATGCTCGTCGTCGAGCTGTCCGGCGATGGTCTGCGCCGGCGAGCTGGTCAGGAAGGCCACCGACCAGGCTTCCTGATGTGGATACCGCACCAGCAGCACCTTGCGGAAAGCCTCGCCGCTGCCCGAGAACAGCGTGTCGCTGATCTGCTTGACGCTGGAATAGATCGACTTGACGACCGGGATGCGCGCCAGCACGCCTTCCCAGAATTTCAGCAGGCGCTGGCCGACGATGTTGGTGGTGACCAGGCCGGTGAGCACGACCACCAGCAGCGTCAGGATCGCGCCGATGCCCGGAATGTAAATGCCCAGCAGCGTTTCCGGCTGGAACTCGATCGGCAGCAGCAGCAGCGACTGATCCATCATGCGGACGATCATCGCCAGCACCCAGGCGGTGATCGCCACGGGGATCCAGATCAGCAGGCCGGTGATGAAGTATTTTTTCAGCAAGGATGTCGTCCGTTCTGTTCAGTTCGGGCTGGGGTGGCGCGGCTGTCAGTGGCAGCCGCAGGAGCCGCTGCCGCCCTGGCAGGGGGGCGGCTCGGAACTGGTTTCGCTGCTGGTGGTGGGAGCGGAGGATGATCCCGAACCGCCGCCCTTGAAATCGGTGGCGTACCAGCCGCTGCCCTTGAGCTGGAAGCCCGGGGCGGTCAGTTGCTTGCTATAGGTTTCGGCATGACAGGCCGGGCAGGTGGTGAGCAACGGATCGCTCATTTTCTGCAGTACGTCCGCCGCGTGGCCGCAGCTGCTGCAACGGTAGGCGTAGATAGGCATGGGGGACTCCAATAAAAAAAGCATTATAACTGAAGCGCCTGCCCGATTCAGGGACGGCGCTCGCGCTAAGGCTTTGCACAGATGGTGGCAAGCGCTGCGCTTTCAAGTGCGGCACGGCTGCCGCACATGAATACGCGCCTTCATCAGGGCGCTGACGAGTTCCTGGCGGTCGGTGCCTTCCCTTCGAGGAATTCCACGGCTGCCTGCCATTGCCCGGGGTTCATCGCATCGACCCAGTCGTTGTGGTCGCTCAGGGGCAGCTCGATGAGCATCTTGTGACTGCCGAGAGCGTCGAAAAGACGGTGGGCGAGTTCTGGCGGGATGATCGAGTCGCGTCCGGCGACAAGCACCAGCTTCGGGCCTTTGAAGTCCTTCAGATTGGCGGCCGAGTCATAGCGGTCGCGCAACACCAGGCGCACGGGCAATAGCGGGTAGTGATGGCCGGCAACGCTGGCGAGGTTGTTCCAGGGCGTGATCAGCCAGATGGCGTCGATGCCCGGCGAGGCGCCGTTGGCGGATAGTTGCGCCAAAGCGGCGGAAGCGACGCCGGCGCCGAGGGATTCGCCGGCGAGGATCAGGCGCCCCGAGGTTTGTTTGCGCAGCGAGGCGATCAATCGGGCGGCCTCGTCGACCAGCGTGGCTTCGTCGGTGGCGCCGGTGCGATGGCCATAGCCCGGATACTCGGCGAGCAGAATGCGGTAGCCGTGCCTTTCCAGCTCATCGGCGAACCAGCCGCGATGCAGGGCATGACCACCGTTGCCATGGAAAAGCACGATGGTGCCGCGCGGTGTCGTGGTTGTTGGCGCCGATTCGCGCAGCCAGCCCAGCGGCGCCGCGGCATCCGGCCACGGCGCCAGGCGCTGCTCTTGGGCCAGAGCAAGCGCCGCCGCCGCTTCGATCGCCTCGGGGTAGTGCAACAGGCGATCCTGCATGGAATACGCAAGTGCGCCGAGCATGGTGAGCACCATCAGCAGGACGCGCGCCAACACCTTGGCGATGCGGCTTGGCAGGCCATGGCTCATTGGCTGATCGGCTTGTAGCGGATGCGCTTCGGCTTCGCGCCTTCCTCGCCGAGGCGCTTCTTCTTGTCGGCTTCGTATTCCTGGTAGTTGCCGTTGAAGAAGACCCACTGCGAGTTGCCTTCGCAGGCGAGGATGTGCGTTGCGATGCGGTCGAGGAACCAGCGGTCGTGGGAGATCACCAGCACGCAGCCGCCGTATTCGAGCAGCGCATCCTCCAGCGCGCGCAGCGTCTCGACGTCGAGGTCGTTGGAGGGCTCGTCGAGCATCAGCACGTTGCCGCCGGCGCTCAGCGTCTGCGCCATATGCAGGCGGCCGCGTTCGCCGCCGGAGAGCTTGCCGACGACCTTCTGCTGGTCGC
>CAZCPD010000315.1:0-2936 GCA_964500425.1 uncultured Rhodocyclaceae bacterium | reverse complement strand
GCTGCCGGCATGAGCGACTTCCTGCCCAAGCCGTTCGACCCGGAGGCGCTGTTTGCGACGCTCCTGCACGCGCTCGCCCGGCCGCGCGGCTAACCCTGGCGCCTCAGACTCAGAGCAGCTCGTCGATCCGCCTCAGCATGGCCGGATCGGCCGGATCGATCCGGCCGACCGCCTGCCAGCGCAGCCTGCCTTCACGATCGATCAGGAAGCTCGTCGGCAAGGCGCGCACCCGCCATTGCTTGTACGCCTGGCTGTCCCGATCCTGGAGAATGACGAAGGACATGCCATCGGGCAGAAATGCTTTCACGAAGGACTGAATGCGCCGTTCCGATTCGGCCAGATTCACGGCGACGATTTCCAGGCCACGCTCGCCATACTGCTGGCGCAGTTCCTCGAGTTCCGGCATTTCCTCACGGCAGGGCTCGCACCAACTGGCCCAAAAATTGACGAGCACCACCTTGCCGCGGAATTCGGCGAGATCCCGGGGAACGCCCTGCCAGTCGCGCAGCTTCAACTCCGGGGGCGCCGCAGCCTCTACCCCGGTCACGGAATGCGCTGCCGGCGCCGACCAGCCGGAGAATCCTGCGGCGGTGGTTGGCGCGATGGCGAAACTGCCCAGTCCGGCCAGCAGGGCGAGGCGCCACCAAATGACGGCGCGCATCAGGCCGTGACTTCGCGCGCTGTGATGCTGTACCTGAAGTTGGCCGGATCGAGCGGATCGAGACGCCCGTCGGCGGTCTCGCCGTTCGGATACATCAGGAAGCCGATCTTGCCCCTGGCGCCGAGCGCCGAGCCGGGCAGGATCAGGTCGTGAGCGTAATTGTAGGCCATCCAGTTCATTTCCCAGTTGCCGAAAAGATAGTCGCGAATCGCGACGACGCGCGGATCGTTAACCGGCAGACCGCCCTTCTCCTCCTCAAGCATGACCTTGCGCACGTCGGCGGGGTCGACGGGTATCCAGCCATGGCCGGGCGCGTAAAACTCGGCGCGGCAGTGCTGGGCGCGCGTGATGTCGCCAGCCTTGCCGAGGCTCTTGTAGCCGCGTGCCGAGACCGCCGTGCGGATGCCATACACATCGCGCGCCGGAATTCCGGCGGCGCGCGCCAGCGCCACGAAGACGGCGCTGAGATCGGCGCACTTGCCGCTCAGATTGCCGGATTCGAGCATGGACTCGACATCGCCGACGCCGCAGCCGAGGGTCTTCGGATCGCGGAAGGTGTTGTCCACGACCCAGTCGTAGATGGCGCGGGCGCGGTCGATCTGGCTGGCATCCTGCGGCAGGATGCGCATGATTTCCTGGGCCTTGTCGCGCACGATGCCATCAGTCGGCAGCAGGTCGGTCGGCTGCAGCCAGAGCGCCAGCTGCTCTTTCGTCAGCGGTGGCTGGCTAGCGGGGCGGTCGAGGGCGACATGGCGGTCGCGCGTCTCAATCTGGCTGACGACCGTCAGCACTGGCGTCACGCCGGCGCCGCCAGATTCGTCTGGCCCTTGCCATTCGGCGCAGAGCATCGCCGCCCCGTAGTGCGGATCGAACTCGGTGCGCAGAAGTGCGCCAGAAGCTTCGCGGGTGATCGACAACGTGCGCTGGTAATCGGTGTTCTCGGCGAGCGGCAGCGGCAACCAGACGCGCGTCACGCCCTTGGGGAAGTCAATCGTCACCTGGGTGGTGACTTCATGGCGGCGCCAGCCGGGGGCCGGAGCCGCATTTGGGGTTGCGGTTGGGGTTGCAGCGGCGGCGCGCGCCGCGGAAGAGGTGTATGAAGCGAACGGCAGGACGACAGCGCCCGCCACCGCAGCCTTGAGGAACTGACGGCGATGCATGAGAATCTCCAGAAACCGGGTCATCCAGGGCACATGCGGAAGCAAGCACTAACTGCCCGCCATTTCCGCGCCCGGCCTTTTCCCGTGGGTGTTTCGAACAGGTGCGTCGGCAGCGTCGATTCCTTGCTGACGGCGGAATCCCTCTGCCCAGGACGCAACTGAACATTCTAGCCCGACACGGCGCCACCTGAACGGACGCACAAAAACAAAAAGCCGCCAGACATGCATCTGGCGGCCTTTTGACGCAGCGCAAGCGAATGCTTAGCGCTTCGAGAATTGCTTGCGGCGGCGTGCCTTGTGGAAGCCGACCTTCTTGCGTTCGACTTCGCGGGAATCGCGAGTCACGAAACCGGCCTTGGACAGCACGGGCTTCAGCGTCTCGTCGTAGTCGATCAGGGCGCGGGTAATGCCATGGCGGACCGCGCCGGCCTGGCCGGACTCGCCGCCGCCGACGACATTCACCATGATGTCGAAGGTCTCGATATGCTCGGTCAGTTCGAGCGGCTGACGCACGACCATGCGGCCGGTTTCACGCGAGAAGAACTCGTCGAGCGGCTTGTCATTGACGACGATCTTGCCGGTACCCTTCTTGATGAAGACGCGCGCAACCGCAGTCTTGCGGCGTCCGGTCCCGTAGTTGTAATTCACTGCCATGGCGTTTCCTAACCTTTAGACGACCAGCGTTTTCGGTTGCTGCGCGGCGTGGGGATGTTCCGTGCCGGCGTAGCATTTCATTTTCTTGAGCATCGCGTAACCCAGCGGACCCTTCGGCAGCATGCCCTTGACGGCCTTCTCCAGGATGCGGCCCGGGAAGCGCTGCTGCAGCTTGGTGAAGTTGGTTTCGCGGATACCGCCCGGATAACCGGTGTGGCGGTAGTACATCTTGTCCTGTGCCTTGTTGCCAGTGACGCGCAGCTTCTCGACATTGACGACAACGATGTAGTCGCCCGTATCGACGTGCGGCGTGTACTCGGTCTTGTGCTTGCCGCGCAGGCGGCGGGCGATTTCGGTGGCCAGACGGCCCAGCACCAGGTCGGTCGCATCGACGACGAACCAGTCGCGCTTGACCTCATGTGGCTTGGCGGAAAAAGTTTTCATAAAAATCCTCGACATCC
>CAZCPD010000314.1:0-2954 GCA_964500425.1 uncultured Rhodocyclaceae bacterium | reverse complement strand
CCGTGTACCGGGACTGGCAGTGGAGGCTTGGGCGTTGGAGTGAGGTTCGGTTATTTCCAATGGATATTTCGAGCCTGGTCCCTTTTACTGCATTGCTCGATCGTCAGCAAAGGGGTTAAGGCTTTTGAGAGAGAGTGCTGGATGGAAAGACCTGACCCCGTGGTTTCGCCTGGCGAACAAGTTGCTGCGACAACGCTGATCCCGTACATGCTGGAAGCCTTCATGGCGCGGGATCGGGGATTCAGGAAACGAGGGGGCTTGTAATTGATGGGGGCTCAGAACCGGAAATCTCACACTGAGTCAAATTTCGTTACTCACTGAGTCAAGTATCAACGGCGTCACCGCGGGAAAATGGCGGGAAGCACATTCTGTTAGTTTTGACAGTATGAGCCGGGCCTATTGGATAACCGTTGATATGGAGGGATTCGGGATGAAGACATTGCTCACCTTGCAT
Organism: uncultured Rhodocyclaceae bacterium; assembly: GCA_964500425.1. Lineage (GTDB taxonomy): Bacteria > Pseudomonadota > Gammaproteobacteria > Burkholderiales > Rhodocyclaceae > Sterolibacterium. The sequence continues at coordinate 2,500 of CAZCPD010000314.1, read as the reverse complement.
GTGCTGGCCCTTGGCGTCTGGATTGGCGTTGTAGCTGCCGAATTTGTCATCGAATTTGACGGAATGAAAGACGATGCATCGCATATCAAGGCATCCAAATTACATTACGCCACGGATATATGGATCGAAATACCGTCATTCATGGTCGTACTGGTTACCGGACTTCTGATGCTCGATGCGGATCGCCTCAGTGGGCTATTTCTCTACAAAGTCATATTCGGCTTGCTCGCGGTTGCTGCAAATATCGTTTGCGTATACGCCGTCTTCAAGCGGCGCAGTTACGCGGTGTCAGGCGACATTGCGGGAATGGCATCCACAGACCCAGCGATGAAACTCGGCGGTGCGTGCTTTATTCCCACCTTCATGATCGCGCTGGCCTTGGGTGCGTATTTCGTATCGCGGTGAACGAGCCTTGGCCGCATACCGTCCCCACGCCTATTCATCAAGCGACGGCAATTCCACCTCAGCACACCGAATCTCATCGGCCATCCCCCCAGCATCAATTCAACGGAAGGTCGAGCAGGAATTAAGCGGTCAGGATATCTGTCATAATTCCCCGGTCTGTTTGCCAACGGGCAAACTCTGGAAACGGTGGGCGGATCAAGGCGATGTCTTCCGATCATGATGGTGAAGTTTGGCGCAGCCTTGCCGGGTGGCAGGAATTCATGTCCCTCCGTTATCCGGGGGTTCGAGTGTTTTCGCAGAGCCGGGAGCGCAGTTTTTGCACGCGATACCGTTCATGGCAACTCGGTAGCCTGGAGTTCGCAGAAATCCATTCGATCTCGCGACAAAGCATTCATGTGCCGTTGCCAGAGAAGATCGCCACCAGCAGCTATTTCCTGCCGCTCCAGCTCAACGGCGACTTCCATGGGGAGCAATACGGCCGCGCATGCGATGCGGGAGACCGCTCGATGCTGCTGGTAGATAGCCATGCTCCCCATTGGAGGGAGCTTGGCGCCAATAGCCGCCTGCTTAATGTGCGCATCCCCAAACCGATGCTGGAACGCTACCTGGACGATCCACGGGCACTCTGCATGACCCCGGTGCGGGCGGACGCCGGACAGGGTGCCCTGCTGTGGGGGTTCATCAACGATCTATGGAAACGTCGGGCGGAACTGGATACAGCCGGCATGTACGATCTGGAGGATGCGCTGGCGCGCATGGTCGCCAGCCTTTTCGGTACGCTGCGCGGTGAACATGCAGGTGCGTCCGGGGTGGTTGCTCACCAGCGATGCAAGATACTGAAATACATTGACGAGAACTTGAATGCCCCGGAGCTGGACGCAAGCGATGTCGCTGCTGCTTGCGGGATTTCGCTCCGTTACGTGCATACGCTCATGCATGGCACCGGTCGAACCTTTTCCCAATACCTGCTTGAACACCGGCTGGAACGATGCCGAAGCATCCTGGCAAGCCAGCAAGGAAATCTCCGTCCGATCACTGAAATCGCCTTCGCGTGGGGATTCAATGACGCCTCCCACTTCAGTCGATCCTTCCGTAATCGCTACGGCATGTCGCCGCGAGAATTTCGATGTCAAGCGCATCCACAACACCCGCGTTAAGCTTTGCGCTACCGTTGCTTCACATTTAGAGAGTGGAATTATCCAGCCTTGCACCATGGTAGAAATCGAATTCATCGAACCGCCGGATACGGAAACTGTACGTCCCGTGGTGTTTGAGGAATGAGTCGTGAGGCTTCTTTCTTCGTATCCTGAATAGCGGCCATGAGTAAGCGGTAACCCAACGGCGTTCTTCTCATCGCGCACGCGATGACGAAAAATACTCCCGAGACAACACACACAAGGGAGCAACAGCGATGGCGGGACGAAAAAAGGGCAAGGGCTCAAGGCGCAGCCGGCATGAATGGCACGCCCTGTTGGCTAAATTTGACGGCAGCGGCCTGGGCGTTGATGCCTTCTGTCAGCGCGAAGCCATCAGTGCGGCCAGCCTGTACCGCTGGCGCAATCTGCTCAGCGATGACGGCGAAGCCGGGAGCGGGACAATAGTGTCAGGTCTTGCATTCCAGCATCCCTCATCTCAAACGTCCTGACCACCCCGCTGACTATCACGAATTAGCGGATCCAGGCTCGGATTTTCCAGCCGCTCCCCCTACCCCTCAACCCAATTCTCCACCACCAGCCCCTCGACCCGCCCGAATTCCCGAGTGTTGTCGGTGACCATCACGGCGCCGAGGGCCAGCGCCTGCGCGGCGATCCATGTGTCGTTGGCGCCGATCGGCGTACCCTGTTTTTCCAGCGCGGAACGGATGCGGCCATAGTACTGGCTGGTTTCCGCATCGAGGGCGGCGAGCGGCAGGCGTTCGGTCAGCACGGCCAGTCGGGCGCGATTGCGTTCAGGCTGGGCGCTTTTCTCCGCGCCAAACTCCAGTTCGCCGAGCACGACGGGCGAGAGCAGCAATGCGCTCAGCGGCGTCGCTTCCAGCCGTTGGCGCACCGCCGCGTGGCCCTTCATGGCAGCGATGATGATGTTGGTGTCGAGC
>CAZCPD010000313.1:0-2975 GCA_964500425.1 uncultured Rhodocyclaceae bacterium | reverse complement strand
GTAGCTGAGGCTTTGCTCTTCGTAGCGGACGGCGATCTGCTCGGGGTGGGCTTTGACTTGCGCTTCGAAGAGGCTGACGAGTGTGGCGTCTTGCGGGACCTCGGTGGCGGTAGCGTTGAGCTGCTTCAGCAGCCAGTTCCTCTCCTCGACCGGCAGAATGCCCAGTTCCCGCATCGGCGTGTCCGGCGCGCGCTCCAGCGCATCCACGAGCGATTCGAGCGCCGCATGCAGATAGCCGGTGACGCGTGCCGGTGCGATGCGCCGTTCCCGTTGTTCACCCTGTGCGACCTGTGCGACGAGCGCGAAGCGATCGCCGAGGTCGTCGACCGACATCACGAAGGGATAGTTGGTGCGCTCCTGGCTGGCGAGGACTTCGATGCCGGGATAGGCAGCCTGCTGTGTCGGCGCCGTGTGGCGGTAGTTGAGCACGGCGCTGAACAGTGGCGCAATGCCACCGTTCGCCGACACGCCGCTGCAGCGCTGCGCCAGCGCCAGCGAGGCCTGCTCGTGCCTGAGCAGATCGATAAGTTCGCGATGAGTGTGCTCGACCACCGCGCGCGCGCTGCCTTCGCTCAGGTCGAGACGCAGGGGCAGTGTGTTGATGAACATGCCCAGCACGCGATCGGCGCCGGCCGTCCCCTGCAACCGTCCCGAGAGCACGCTGCCGAAGACGACATCATCGCGACCGCTGCTGCGCGCGACGACCAGTGCCCATGCCACATGGAACAGCGTCGCCGTGCTGACCTGCAGACGCCGCGCGATCTGCATGGCGCGCACCCCGAGCGTCGCGTCGACTTCCTGACGCGACTCTTCGACCCGGCTGCCATCGCCATGCACATCGAGCAGACCGAACGGCGCCGTCGGCTCGTCGACGTCGGCGAGACGCGCGCGGAAGAAGGCTTCCGCCGCATCGCCTTCGTACTGCGCGAGCACTTGGGCAACGAAGCCGCGATACGGCGCCGGCGGCGCCAGATGTTCGGCATGACCGGCCAGACAGGCCATGATTTCTTCGATGGCCAGCTCCAGCGAAACGTGGTCACTGATCAGGTGATGCAGTTGCAACACCAGGTAGCAGCCCTGCCCCTGCGCCGCCTGCGCGACCTGCAGGCGGATCAGCGGCGCCCGCTTCAGATCCATGCGCAGCCCCTGCGACGCCATGCGCTCCCTGAGCTGCTCCTGACCATCCCGCCGAGGATCGAGTGCAACATGCTCGATGGCGAGTTCGACCTGGCGATGCACGACCTGCACCGGCTGATCGAGCCCCTGCCAGATCACGGCGCTGCGCAGGATGTCGTGGCGCGCGATGACCGTGCGCAGCGCGGCGAGGAAAGCATCGAGCTGTTCGCGGCTCTCCATCGCCATCAGCATCGGCAGGATGTAGGCGTCGCCCCCGCTTGTTTCGCTGAGCAGGTGATGGAAGAGGATGCCCTCCTGCAGCGGAGCGAGCGGATAGATGTCCTGAACGTTGCCCGCGCCGCCCGGCACGGTCTGCACGATGCGGTCGATCTGCGCCTGGCTGAGGTCGACCAGCGGCAGCATGTCCGGCGTGATCGCCGCGCAGCCGGCCGGAATGCGGTTGGGCGGCACGACGAAGGCCGCTGCACGCTCCTGCCCCGCCCTGCCCTCCTCCGCGAGCGCCGCCGCGAGTGCTTCGAGCGTCGGATGCTGGAAGACGCTGCGCACCTCGGCATGCAGACCGGCGCGGCGCAGGCGCTCGACCAGTTGCACGATCAACAGCGAGTGGCCGCCGAGGTCGAAGAAGTTGTCGTGTCGGCCGACTCGCTCGACGCGCAGGACCTCCTGCCAAACGGCGGCCAGCGTCTCCTCGATCTCGCCTTGCGGCGCGACGTAGACCTGCGTCTGGTAGGCGCCGATCTCCGGAGCCGGCAGCGCGCCGCGATTGAGTTTGCCGTTCGGCAACAGCGGCATCGCGTCGAGCGTCACGAAGGCGCTCGGGATCATGTAGTCGGGCAGCTCGGCCTTGAGCTGACGCCGCAGCGCCTCGATGACGGCGTCCTCGGTTTCACCGCCCGGCTTCAGCGTCAGGTAGGCCACCAGGCGCTTGTCGCCCACGCGGTCCTCGCGCGCGATGACGACGGCTTCGCGGACGAGCGCGCCGCGGCTCAACTGTGCCTCGATCTCGCCGAGCTCGATACGGAAGCCGCGTATCTTGACCTGGAAATCGTTGCGACCGAGATATTCGACACTGCCGTCCGGCCTCCAGCGGCCGAGGTCGCCGGTCTTGTACATCCGGGCGTCGCTTGCCTCAGGCTCGCTGCCGAACGGATCGGCAACAAAACGCTCCGCCGTGAGGTCGGGACGGTTCAGGTAGCCGCGCGCCACGCCGTGGCCGCCGATGAAGATCTCGCCGGCCACGCCGAGCGGCACCGGCTGACGACGCTCGTCGAGAATGTAGATCCGCGTGTTGGCGATCGGCTTGCCGATCAGGCTCGCCGAATAGCCGGCCGCCAGGATGGTGCTCACCGTCGCATTCACCGAGGCCTCGGTCGGCCCGTAGGCATTCAGCAGCAGCGGCAGATGCCCGCTGCGCTGGAACCAGCGGCCGACGACTTCGGCATTCACCTGTTCGCCGCCGATGAAGATCTGGCGTATGCAGGATGGAATCTCCGCGCGCGCGTCCATCGCCAGCTGATGCCAGAAGGCCGTCGGCAGGTTGAGGATGTTCAGGTTGGCGTCGGCACAGCGGCGCCAGAAGGTCGGGGCGTCGGCGATCCAGGCGTCCGTGCGCACGACCAGCGTGAAGCCGCTGCACAGGGCGCCGAAGATTTCCTCGACCGACATGTCGAAGCTGATGGTGGCGAACTGCAGCAGGCGCGGCGCGGCAGGCGCGCCCCAGGGCAGATAACGCTGATTCAGGGCAACGATCAGATTGACGATGCCACGATGTTCGAGCATGACCCCCTTGGGCTTGCCCGTCGATCCCGAGGTGTAGATGACGTAGGCGAGGTGGTTGG
>CAZCPD010000312.1:0-2995 GCA_964500425.1 uncultured Rhodocyclaceae bacterium | reverse complement strand
CCTCGTCGTCGCCGACGAGATCGCCGATCAGCACCATTTTCGGCCGGCCGGCGGTTTCCGCCTTGCGCTTGGCCTTGGTGGCGTAACCGACGGCGCGCAGATAGCGCTCGTCGAGATGTTCGAGGCCGGCCAGCAGAACGCCCGCTGCGCGGCCGGCGCCACCGGGCTTGAAGTAGTCGGTGATTTCGACGATGGAGGGCACCGCCTCGCGCACCTGACCGAAGAACTCCAGGCCGACGGTGCGCGTGTGCGCCGGCAGGCGATGCAGCACCCACACCGCCGAGGTGATGATGCCGTCGCAGCCTTCCTTCTGCACGCCGGGCAGGCCGGCGAGGAACTTGTCGGTAACGTCCTTGCCCAGCCCTTCCTTGCGGAACTGGCGGCCGGGACTTTCGAGGATCTTTTCGCTGAGCGGCTTGCGGCAGGCGGCATCGTCGGCGGCGCAGTGGCGCAGGCGGAAGCGCACCCGTTCCTGTTCGTGGATCTTGCCGCCGATGCAGGAAGCGTCGGCCGAGGTCGGATCGCAGGCGAACACCAGGCCGGCGTTCTCCGCCGCTTCCATCGCGCGCCGCGTCACCACGCCGGCGCCGGTGGCGAGCGTGGCGTAGGGGCGGTCGGAGCCGGGCAGCGTCTGCTGTTCGACGCTGCCCAGGTCGATCAGCTTCTCGGTGTTGATCACCGCCGAGAGCGGCGTCAGCGGCACGGCGCCGCCCGTGTAGCCGGTGCCGCCGCCGCGCGGGATGATGGTCAGGCCCAGCTCGATGCAGCCGCGCACCAGCGCACCGATCTCCTCCTCGCTGTCCGGATAGAGGACGACGAAGGGATACTCGACGCGCCAGTCCGTGGCGTCGGTGACGTGGGCGACGCGCGCCAGGCCGTCGAAGGCGATGTTGTCGCGGCGCGTGTGCCTCGCCAGCACGCGCAGCACCTTGCGGCGCAGCGCTGCGCTGTCGGCGAAGTGCTTCTCGAAGCGGTCGACGGCCAGCTGCGCGGCTTCGATCAGCTGGCCGACACGCGCGTTGCCCTGCCGGCGCTTCTCGATCTCGCGCAGGCGGTGACGCAGCGCCTCGACCAGCGCCTCGCGGCGCTGCGGATTGGCGAGCAGGTCGTCTTCCAGATAGGGATTGCGCTGCACCACCCAGATGTCGCCGAGCACCTCGTAGAGCATGCGCGCCGAGCGCCCCGTGACGCGTTCCGCACGCAGTTCGTCGAGCAGCCGCCAGGCGTCGGCGCCGAGCAGACGGATGACGATCTCGCGGTCCGAGAACGAGGTGTAGTTGTAGGGGATTTCGCGCAGGCGTGCGGTCATGATGGCGGGGGGGCTGAGGCGGGTCTGGCCGGCGACAGGGGCAGGCCAGGAAAACGCAATATTTTAGGCTTAAAGAGCGCCGATTTGGGGTTCGTCTGCCCGCCGCGCCCGGCGGTGACGGAAAAGCCACACGGCTGCGGGCCGTGCCGATTCTGTTGGTTGAATTAAACGGAAGGCGCGGCGTAGAATCGGCCGGTGGTCCTTTATGTCTAAAGTGAAAGCGGCGGCATGAGTCAATTTCTTGATGGAAAATTCTGGCTCGGAACGGCTTGGACAGCGGGCGCGGGAAGCGCACTCTACTTTCTGGTTCCGTCCGACGATGGCGGACTTGGGGCGGTGATCGGCGTGCTGACCGCGGCCCTCGGCTGGGCGGTGATCGATCGGCTGCCGGCGAATCGCCAGGCAGCGCCTGGCGCGACGTTCGCGAACGCGGCGGGGATGCAACCGGATGCCGAACGTCAGCTGGTTCAGGAGTTCACCCAGTTGCTCGATGCCTGTGTGCGCCAATTCACCATGCAGCACGACGCCATGCGTGACGAGATCGATCGGGTGCAGAAGCTGCTTGCCCAGGCCATCGCCAGCCTGACGCGGAATTTCGAAGGCATGGCTCGGCAGACCGACGCGCAACGGCAGATCGCCCTTTCCGTCACCGAGGACGACAGCGTGGCGGCGAATTTCGATGCCTTCGTCAAGGAAACCTCCACCTCGATGGACCGCGTCGCCGAAAGCATCGTTGAAAACAGCAAGATGGGCATGGAACTCGTCGAGGTGACCGCCGATATCTCGCGGCGTACCCAGCAGGTGCAGAGCATGCTCTCCGAGATCGGCGCCATCGCCAAGCAGACCGCGCTGCTCGCCCTGAATGCCTCGATCGAAGCCGCCCGCGCCGGCGAAGCGGGCCGCGGCTTTGCCGTCGTCGCCGACGAAGTGCGCGACCTGGCGACCCGCACCAGCCAGTTCAGCCAGCAGATCAAGGCGATGATCGAGAGCATGCAGGGCTCGGTGTTGCAGACCGAAGAGGCGATCCAGCGCATGGCCGCGCAGGACATGACCTTCGCGCTCGATTCGCGCCAGCAGGTCAATCGCGTCATCGGCGAGATCAACCAGCAGAATCTCAAGCGCGTGAAGGCCATCGACGAGCTTGGCGCCGGGGTCTCCATCGTGGCCGGCCAGGTGGGCGAAGCCATCACGGCGCTGCAATTCCAGGACATGGTGTCCCAGCTGATCGGCCACTCGCTGCGACGCGTCGAGGCGCTCGGCGATGTCATGCGCCAGCTCGGCGAGCTTTCGGGTACGCTCGACGGTGCGGCGCGGCGCGGCGACCATGCGGCGCTGGCCGTCGCCTTGCATGGCGGTACCGAAAGAGTCGTCAGCCGGCTGGAAAGCATGGTGAAGCAGACCACGCACAGTCCGGTGGACCAGCAGTCGATGAGCCAGGGCGACGTCGAGTTGTTCTGATTGGCGTGAAACAGTGAATTTGATGTCGATTCAAATGACCGAGCATTGCGAGCGGATCGGTGACCTCCCCCGCGAGGGGGAGGCCGGGAGGGGGCGGGCCTTAGGGGTTGCGCTCGTTTTATCCTCCGCCGGCGCCGAAACGCCGCATGCGCGTCAGTAGGATTAACCGTACGAAGAATGGATGATAGCGATGGCAAAGACCATACTCGCAGTTGATGATTCGGCCTC
>CAZCPD010000311.1:0-3031 GCA_964500425.1 uncultured Rhodocyclaceae bacterium | reverse complement strand
TGGTCGTCGAGCTGGGCATCGCGCTCGACGTGCTGATCGGCATGGTCATCCTCGGCGTGTTCTTCTTCCAGATCCGCGAGCAGTTCGACAGCCTGGATATCAGCCATCTCGAAAGGGTGCGCGAAGGCCGGGAAAAGGCGGGCAAGGGCTAGCATGGACATCCTTTTCCTCCTTGGCGCTCCCCTGCTCGGCGGCATTGTCCTGGCGCTGGTCGGGCACAAGCGCGGCGCCGATAACCTGAATGCGCTGTTCAGCTTCGTCACGCTGGTGGCCGCCGTGATGCTGACAGCCAACGTCGTCGAGCATGGCTCGCGCGTGGCGTTCGACGAGCAGATCGCTGTCGATCCGCTGAACGTGTTTCTCGTCGCGCTGACCGCTTTCGTCGGCCTCACCACTTCCCTGTTCTCGCGCCCCTACATGCGCATCGAACTCGACGAGGGCCACGTCAGCGCCGGCAAGCTGCGTCTGTATCACAGCATGTATCACTTGTTCATGTTCACCATGCTGCTGGCGCTGACCACCAACAACATGGGCATCCTCTGGGTGGCGATGGAGGCGGCGACGCTGACGACGATGCTGCTGGTCTCCCTCTATCGCACGGGCGCCTCGCTGGCGGCGGCCTGGAAGTACTTCATCCTCTGCGGTGTCGGCATCGCTCAGGCGCTGTTCGGCACCATCCTGCTCTATTTCGCCGCCGAGAAGGTGCTGGGTCACCAGGGCAACGCACTTCTGTGGACCCATCTCGACGTCGTCAAGGGCAGCCTGGAACCGACGGTGATGGCGCTGGCCTTCGTCTTCCTGCTGGTTGGTTATGGCACCAAGGTTGGCCTGGCGCCGCTGCACAACTGGTTGCCCGACGCCCACGCCGAAGGCCCGACGCCCGTTTCCGCCGTGCTTTCCGGCCTGTTGCTCAACGTCGCGCTATATGCCGTGGTGCGCTGCAAGGTGCTCGCCGACGGCGCGCTGCACAGCCACCTGCCCGGTCAGTTGATGATCGGCTTCGGCCTGTTGACGGTGGTGGTCAGCGCTTTTTTCCTGATGCGTCAGCGCGACATCAAGCGCATGTTCGCGTATTCCTCGATCGAGCACATGGGCATCATCACTTTTGCTTTCGGCATCGGCGGCCCGGTGGCGAGCTTTGCCGGCCTGCTGCACATGACGGTGCACTGCCTGACCAAGTCGGCGATTTTCTTCGCTGTCGGTCATGCGCGGCAGAAGTGCGGCACGCAGGTCATGGATGACATTCGCGGTCTGCTCCGGCTCAGCCCGACCGTCGGCTGGGGCCTGCTGTTGGGCACACTGGCGATCCTCGGCATGCCGCCGTTCGGCGTGTTCACCAGCGAATTCATGATACTCACAACCGCCATGAAGCAGCTGCCGTGGGCGACGCCCTTCCTGCTCGTGGCGCTGGGCGTCGCCTTCGCCTCGATCTTCGGCAAGGTGCAGCCCATGGTGTTCGGCGACAGCAGCGGCCACAAGCTGACGCACCGCCCGGCGATGCTGCCGGTATTCGTGCATCTGGCGCTGGTGTTGATGCTGGGTCTCTGGATACCACCCTACCTCGCTGACTGGTATCGGCTGGCGGCGAGGTTCATCGGATAGGAAAATGCAAGAGCCAAGCGTTCGCCCTGAGCTTGTCGAAGGGTCGTCGATTGTGTGTAGGCAGTCGGACAGGGCTTCGACAAGTTCAGCCCGAACGGAACAGAGAGTGAAAACGGGGCAACCATGAAGCTGCTCGACCAGATTCCAGAATTCATCCGTCTGCCCGGCGCCTTTCCGGCGTTTCGCGCCGCGGTGACAGGTGCGCAGCTGCATGCGTTCGCGCAAGCCGTGAAGGAAGCCGGCGGCCGTTTCGTTACGCTCTGGGGCATCGATGAGCGCGATGCGCCGGGGCGCGGATTTTCGGTTCAAGTCGCCTTCGGCATCCGCGAGGGTCTGGCGCTGACCAGCATCGCGCTGTCGGCCGCGCAGCCGGAATTTCCCGATCTCTCCGCCATCTTTCCGGCGGCCAGCCGGATGCAGCGCGCGATGCACGACATGTTCGGCATACGCCCCGTCGGCGCCGCCGGGCAGCCCGCCGACACTCGGCCCTGGCTGCGCCATGCCAACTGGCCGGCGGATTATTTTCCCCTCCGCCGCGACGTCGATGCGGCGCGCCAGTTCGAGACGCAGAACGAGGACTATGCCTTCGTCCGCGTCGAGGGCGACGGCGTGCACGAAATCGCCGTTGGCCCGATCCATGCCGGCATCATCGAGCCCGGGCATTTCCGTTTTTCCGTGGTCGGCGAGAAGGTCCTGCGTCTTGAACAGCGCATGGGCTGGAAGCACAAGGGCATCGAGAAACGCTTCGAGCAGTTGCCGCTGGCGAGCGGCTACAAGCTGGCGGGGCGTGTCTCCGGCGATTCGACGGTGGCGTACGCCTGGGCGTATTGCCTCGCCGCCGAATCCCTCGCCGCCTGTGTCCCGCCGCACCGCGCCGTCTGGCTGCGCGCGCTGCTGCTGGAGCGCGAGCGCGTCGCCAACCATCTCGGCGACCTCGGCTACCTGGGCAACGACGCCGCGCTGTCCTTCGGCCTCGGCCAGTTCATGCGTCTTCGCGAAGACTGGCAGCGCCTCTCCGGGGCGCTGTTCGGCCATCGCCTGATGATGGACTGCATCGTGCCCGGCGGCGTTGCCGTCGACCTGACGAGCGAAGGCGTTGCCCGGCTCAACGCGCAGTGCGATGCAATCGAGCACGAGGTGCGCACGCTTTGCAATCTCTACGAAGAGCATGCCGGGCTGCAGGATCGCTTCGTCACCACTGGCCGGCTGGAGCCGAAGCTGGCGTCCGAACTCAGCGTCAGCGGCCTCGCCGGCCGCGCCAGCAGCCAGGCCTGGGACCTGCGCACGCAGAACGCGATCGCACCCTACGACCAGCTTGACGTGCAGATCGCCACGCAGCGCAACGGCGACGTCGCCGCCCGCGTCGCGGTGCGTTTCGAGGAAATTTTCGAATCGCTGCGCCTGATTCGTCAGATCAGCGTGCAGTTGC
>CAZCPD010000310.1:0-3038 GCA_964500425.1 uncultured Rhodocyclaceae bacterium | reverse complement strand
CCGAGGATGACCATGCCGATCAGCACGTCGAGCGCGATGCCCAGCTCGACGACCATGGGCATGCCGTAGGTCGCCGAGGTGGCGGCGAAGAACAGGCCGTTCTCCATGGCCAGGAAACCGATCACCTGCGGCACCGCCTTGGAGCGCGTGATCATCATCAGGAAGGCCAGCATCACCACGGCCATGGCGATGCCCAGCGTGGCGCGGCTGACCGTGCCGGCCAGCTCGGAAATCGGCAGCGCCATGTTGAAGGAAAAGACGACGAGAACGATGCCGATCAGCATGGTCGTCGGAATGTTGATCAGCGTCTCGACGTCCCACTTCACATTGAGACGGCGGATCAGCCGATGCAGAATCCAGGGCAGCAGCAAGACCTTGAGCACCAGGGTGATCGCTGCGGAGCCGTAAAGATGGGATTGTCCCGTCGTCAACGCCACGATGACGGTCGACATGCTGAGCACCAACCCTTGCAACATGAACAGGTTGATGAGTGTCAGGACGCGGCGCTGGGCGAGCATGGCGAAGGACAGCAACAGCATCAGCGCCGCCAGCAGGTTGATGATCTGAGCGTTGTAATGCGTCACTTGCCCGTCCCCAGCAGCATGTGCAGCAACAGGCCAAGCACCGCCAGCATGAAGGCGGTGCCGAGGAATTCCGGCGCGCGGAAGATGCGCAGCTTGGCATTCATCGCCTCGATCAACGCCAGCACGGCGCCGCCGATCGCCAGCTTGCCGACGAGGGAGGCGAGTGCGACGGCCAGAGCGACGGGGCCGGGTTCGCCGCTCTGCGCCACGCCCCAGGGAAAGAACAGCGCGAGGCCGAGACAGGAATAGGCATACAGCTTCAGCGCTGCGGCCCATTCGATGAAGGCGAGGTGACGGCCGGAGTATTCGAGGATCATCGCCTCATGGATCATCGTCAGTTCGAGGTGGGTCGTCGGATTGTCCACCGGCACGCGCGCATTCTCCGCCAGCGACACCATGGTGAACGCAACGCCGGCGAATGCAAGGCTGGGGTAAATGAAGAAATCGCGGTGGGCGAAGATCTCGACGATGGTCGACAACGACGTCGAATGCGCGATCAGCGAGGCGGTGAAGAAAACCATCAGCAGGGCCGGCTCGGCGAGGAAGCCGATCAGCATTTCGCGGCGCGCGCCGAGCGAGCCGAAGGCCGTGCCGACATCCATGCCGGCGAGGGCGATGAAAACGCGCGCCAGGGCGAAAATGCCGACCAGCGCAATGGCGTCAGCCGCCGGTCCGAAAGGCAGGTCGGTCGCCAGGGTGGGGACGATGGTTGCCGCCAGCACCATGCAGGCAAAGATGACATACGGCGCGACACGGAACAGGCTGGAGGCATTGTGCGCCAGCACCACTTCCTTTTCGAACAGCTTGGCAAGCTGCCGATAGGGCATCAGCAGTGGTGGCGCGCTGCGATTTTGCAGCCAGGCGCGACACTGGTTCACCCAGCCGGTCAGCAGCGGCGCCAGGGCCAGGGCCAGCAGCAGTTGCGACAGTTGCAGCAGGCTGGCGACGACAATCTCGATCTGCATCATGCGCGCACCAGGAACAGCAGCACAATCAGCGTGATCAGGCTGTAGAGCAGGTAGATGGCGATGCGCCCCTGCTGGAGCAGGGCGATGCCGCGCGAGACGAGGTCGACGAAACGCGCCAGCGGCAGGTAGAGCAGATACCAGAAGTGATCGCGCACGACGACGCTGTAACGCGGCGACTTGTCGAACGGGGTCGGCAACTCGCGTGTCATTCGATAGAAGGGCTCGAAGATCTGGCGCAACGGCTGACTGAAGCCTTCGGCCGTATCCTGCATGCGCGAGGTTTGCAACGGGAAGCCGCAGTCCCAGGCATCCGCGCGGCGCACCCGGCCGTGCCAATAGCGATGGACGAAGAACACCGTGACCCAGACTATCGCCACGATGGTCAGCAGGAACACCAGCGGTGCGTAGCTGGCGCGCTCGGCGTCGATCGGCGCCAGCAGCAGCCAGCCATTCGTGCGCAATACCGCACCGGCGGCGTCGCTATAAACGCCGGTGCCGAGCAGCGCGCGGCTGACGAAGTCGAGCTGCTCGATGACGAACACCGGGAACAAGCCGAGCAACACGCACAGCGCCGCCAGCCAGACCAGGCCGCTGCGTTCGAGGAGGCCGGCATCCTTGGCCTGGCGCGAGACGGCGCCCTCGCGCGGCTGACCCAGGAAGACAATGCCGAAGAACTTGACCATGACATAACCAGCCAAAGCGGCCGTCAGCGCCACAGCCGCGGCGGCGACCGGGATCAGCATGTTGATGTAGCCATGCGGCAACCCTGGCGTGAACAAGAACGCCTGCAACAGCAGCCATTCCGAGACGAAGCCGTTGAACGGCGGCAGCCCGGCGCTGGCCAGCACGCCGACCAGCGCCAGCCACGCCACCCAGGGCATCGAATGGATCAGGCCGCCGAGCTTGCCGAGACGCCGCTCGTGCGTGGCGTGCAACACCGAACCGGTGCACAGGAACAGCAGGCTCTTGAAGACGGCGTGATTCAGGCAATGGTAAAGCACGGCCGTCAACGCCAGCACCGCCAGCGCGGTCATGCCGAAGGCCTGGAAGGTCAGCGTCAGGCCGATGCCGACGAAGAGCAGGCCGATGTTCTCGATCGAGGAGTAGGCGAGCAGACGCTTCATGTCGCTCTGCACGGCGCTGAAGATGACGCCGAACAGCGCCGTCAACAAGCCCAGCGCCAGCAGCGCAACACCCCACCACCAGAGCGGCTGATGCAGCAGGTCGAAGGAAACGCGCAACACGCCGTAGATGGCGGTCTTCAGCATGACGCCGCTCATCAACGCCGACACTGGCGAGGGCGCCGCCGGATGCGCCTCCGGCAGCCAGACGTGCAGCGGCAGCAAACCGGCCTTGGCGCCAAAACCGAGCACGGCGAGACCGAAGGCGGCGCTGGCCCAGAAAGCGTTGTGCCGGGTGACGCGCATGTGCTCGAAGGTGTAGTCGGCGACACCGTTGGCCGCCGCCAGGTCGCCGCCGCTTTGCA
>CAZCPD010000309.1:0-3150 GCA_964500425.1 uncultured Rhodocyclaceae bacterium | reverse complement strand
ATGCAGCGGCCTGCAAAGCCGTCTACGCCGGTTCGATTCCGACCCCCGCCTCCAATAAATCATCGCTCCATTTCAACCCGGATGAAATCTGCCCCGGGTTGCCTGCTTTTGCGGGACGCGCATGGGGGTAGCAGCATACGCCGACGCCGGGGTATTATTCTGCGCATGGACAGAATCGCGACACTTAAAAGCATCGCCGAGCAGGCCGAGCGCGGGGAGTTGGTGTTTCCGACCAACATCGATGCCGCGCTGAAAATTCAGCAAGCCTTCGATGATCCCGATTGCCACATTCAGGGCGTCACCAAGCTGGTCTTGACCGAACCGTTGTTGGCGGCGCGCATCGTTGCGATCGCCAACTCCGTGGCGTATAACCGCTCGGGTCGCGAAATTACCGATGTGCGCAGTGCAATCGGCCGACTCGGGTTTCGTACTCTGCATGCGTTGGCGACGGCAGTGGTGACGCGCCAATTCGCCAGCATGATCGTCGATCCGCTTCTGCATGCCAAGGCCGCGCAGCTCTGGGAGCATACCGCCTATGTGTCCTCGCTTTCGCATCTGCTCGCCGAGAAGGTTACGTTCCTGGATCCGGAGACCGCCATGTTCGCGGCGATTGTGCATGAGGTCGGCGGCTTCTATCTGCTTTCGCGGGCGCATCTCTATCCTGGCCTTCTCGATGGCGATCCCGCCGAATGGGTCGAGAATGGCGAAAGGGACATTGGCCGCGCGGTGCTGAAGCGACTCGCGGTACCCGCTGCTGTCATGGAAGCAGTGGAGGCTCATTGGAACGGCTTTCTGACGCTGCCTCCCGTTACGCTGGGAGATACCCTGTTGTTGGCAAATAACCTTGCGTCCGTCGAATCGCCGTTGAATCAGCAAAAGACCCAGCAGCGCTCTTTCATCGATCATGTCATTGGCGATGAAACCCTGAGCGGCATTCTGGAGAAGTCGGCCGAGGAGGTCACTTCATTGACCGCTGCGCTTCGCTTCTAGAGGGCGCTTGCCGAGCGTAGACGAGGGCCCGTTCTCCTGGGGTCTTCCCTCACGCGGTTTCGACTGACCGCCACTTCGCGCTTTCCGCTTTTTACACTTGTCCGCGTCTTGGGCTGCGGTTCAGTCGAGGTTCTTCTTTTCTCCGTTTCGAGCTGGCGTCGTTACTTTCCCGCCTGGCTTGGCAGACAACGGCGTCTTGTCAGCGAAAGTGATCTCAATCTCATGCAGGTCATGATCCTTTCCCATGACCCTGAAGGATGATCTTTTCAGCGCCGGCGCCTTTTCCCTGGTGGCTTTCGAGAAATCCGCAAGCCAGAATTCTCCGCTGTCCTCCAGCTGGATGCCCTGAGTCAAGAGGCGGTAGCCAGACCCGACGGGCTTCTTGATGACGCAAATTTCGCGCTTCGGGTTGGCGCATTGAACCGTGTGCACGCTGGGGGCAACGGTCAGTCTGTCACTCGGTCGTGGCAACGGGGGTGTTTCGGCAAGGCAAGAAGTGGTCATTGCGATGAAGATGGCGGCGGCCATTGGGCGGATTGGGCGGGTCATGGCAAATCTCGTCTGATGTGTTCGGGGGAGCATGGGCTTCGCTATTGTCGGGGTTATGGTACAGCCGAAACACCCCGGTTTTGACGCGGGATGGATCATTCTGTATCGTTCGCCGTTTTCTTGGCTGGTGTCCTGACAGGTTATCTCGATGCATCCGAAGCTGGCGTCTCACCCCTTCTGGCTGGTTGGTTTCCGACCGTTCTTCAGTCTGGCTTGTCTAGCCGGTTTCGCTCTGCCGCTGCTATGGATATTGCTATTCGTCGGCTGGATTCCGGCCTCCATGCAGTCGTTCTCGTCGATGCAATGGCATGCCCACGAAATGTTTTTCGGTTTCGGCTGGGCAGTGATTGGCGGCTTCCTGCTGACTGCGACCAAGAACTGGGTGCAGATTCGCGGTTTCCACGGTTACGCGCTGATGGCCTTGAGTGTCGCCTGGCTGCTCGAACGATTCGGCATGTGGTTCGAGGCGAAATTGCCTTGGCTCGTTTTCGTTGTTTCGAACAATCTCTTTCTGGTCTCGATCGTCGCAATGCTCGCGTGGACGCTGATCCGTCATCGCAAGACGGACTCCTATCGCGACAACTATTTCTTTCTCCTGGTATTGCCGATGTTCCTCGCGGCGAAATACCTGATGCTGAATGCCGAGTATTTCTCGCTTGGGGTGAGCATGGCGATCGGGCTGTTCCGAATGGCGTTCCTGATCATGTTGGAACGTACGCTGACGCAATTCATGAAATCGGCGTTTCAGGTGGAGCTCCTGCGCAATTCGTCGCTGGATAAATCGATCAAGTTGCTTGGGGTGGTGATGGTGTTCGAGCAATTGCTCCCCTCGTCGGTTTCCACCTTGACTGCCTTGGTTCTGGCGGTATTGTTGTCTTTCCGCTTTGCTTTCTGGAAACCGCACCTGGCGATGCGCCGGATCGATATCGGGGTCATGTATCTCGGCTACTTATTCATCGTCACGCAGCTGCTCATGCTGGCGGCCCGTCAGTTCGTTGAACCGGAATTGATCGGAGGAGTCGTTACTCACGTGTTCACCTTCGGCGTGATGGGGCTGATCATTCCTGGAATGCTGATCAGAATTTCCAAGGGGCATACCGGACGCAAGGTGAGCTTCGATGTCGGAGACAAGGCGGTGCTCTGGATGATGATTCTTGCCTTCGTCAGCCGTCTCATTGCGCCGCAGTTCTTTCCCGCGAACTACCTGCACTGGGTGACGCTTGCCGCGATAGCCTGGTCGAGTGCTTTTGCGATCCTCGGTTGGCGTTACATCCCGTATCTGATGCAGCCGCGGGTCGATGGCAAGGAGCATTGAGTCGTTCGAGATTCGGGCAGTGTTCAGGTTTATGACGGGGAATTCGGCAGGGTGGGTTTACGCAACGGACGCAGACGTACCGTGCCGGCAAGGAAGACCATATCGAGCAGAACGCTACGTTGATATCCAATAGGTTTGCCTTGGCCAGTTCGCACAAGGAAGCCTGAGGCGGTGGGCGTCGGTGACATTGAAATGTGAAATATCTTGACGAAATGCGCCAAGGTGACTACAATGCCCTTTCTCTGACGCGGGGTGGAGCAGTCTGGCAGCTCGTCGGGCTCATAACCCGAAGGTCG
>CAZCPD010000308.1:0-3153 GCA_964500425.1 uncultured Rhodocyclaceae bacterium | reverse complement strand
TCCATCATCACGCCGAAGCCATTCTTCACATGCTTGTCGAACCAGTTGGCCGGCGGCGGCTTGACGATGTCGAAGCAGCGGAACAGCAGGAAGGCGGCGAATTGCCAGGGCAGCGTGACGGGCGTCAGGAACAGTACGCACCAGAACGGCACGATCTCGTCCCAGACGATGGCGCCGTGGTCGGCGACGCCGAGCGCGCGCCCGGTGCGGTCGCAGGCCAGCACGCCGTAGGCGAAGGCAATGGCGAGAAATAGCGCGAAGTGGAGATCGTCAGGCAGCGCGAGTCGCAGCAGCGGGTAGGCGAGCCACGCGAACAGTGTGCCGGCTGTGCCCGAAGCCCAGGGCGAAAGGCCGCTACCGAGGCCGCAGGCGAAGAAGTGGTGCGGCGACTGGAACAGGAAGGGCCAGGGCGGCGGCGGACTTTTCTTGATCTTCATGGCGCGGGTTCCTGGGATGCGCTGGCGAAATGATCGAACCCGCGCCGCGCCGGCGTCATCTCGCGGCCGGCGGCGTCGAGCAGCTTGAGTTCCCCGGGCGGGTTGGTTTCGATCCTGCCGATGCAGGCGAGCGGCAACTGGAGCAGGTGGCTCAGCGCGAGGACTTCGTCGTGGCGCATGCTGGGTGCGGTGAACACGAGTTCGTAATCGTCGCCACCGGCGAGCAGGCACTCCTCGGCAAGCTGCCGGTCGACGCCGCACTCCAGCGCGGCGGTCGGCAGGCGCGCGAAGTGCAGGGTGGCCGCCACCCCCGAGCGATCGAGGATATGGCCGAGGTCGGCGAGCAGGCCGTCGGAGACGTCGATCGCGGCTGTCGCCAGGCCGCCGAACGCCAGCGCGCGGCCGAGGGCGACGCGCGGTTGGGGGTGTTCAAGCGCATCGATGCAGGCGGCGCGTTGCACTTCTGGCAGGGTGCAGCGGTTTTGCCGGTGTGCAAGGCCGAGCGCGGCAAGCCCCGGCGTGCCGGAGACCCAGATCTCGTCGCCGGGGCGGGCGTTCGAGCGCAGCAGGGCGCGGCCGGACGCCGCTTCGCCGAAGATGGTGACGCAGAAATTCAATGGCCCGCGCGTCGTGTCGCCGCCGATCACGTCGATGCCGAAGGCGGCGGCGCATTCGAAGAAACCGTCGGCGAAGGCGGCGATCCAGCGTTCATCGGCGGCCTTGTCAGGAGGTAGCGCCGCGGCGAGCAGCGCCCAGCGCGGTTGCGCACCCATCGCCGCGAGGTCGGAGACATTCACCGCCAGGGTCTTCCAGCCAAGCGCGGCAGGGTCGGCATCGGGCAGGAAATGTGTGCCGGCCACCAGCATGTCGGTCGATACCACCAGTTCCATGCCCGTCGTGGGCCGCACGATGGCGCCGTCGTCACCGACGCCGAGCACGCTGTGGCCGGTCGGACGAGTGAAGTAGCGCTCGATCAGGGCGAATTCCGATGGCATTTCGGACGGGCGAGTCGTGGCTGGCGAGGGAGGGCGACGCGTGGAAACTCAGGCGCGCCGCGCTTCGTTGGGACGCAGATCGGCGGCGAGTTTGTCGAGCACGCCGTTGACGAACTTGTGCCCGTCGGTGCCGCCGTAATCCTTGGCCAGGTCGATGGCCTCGTTGAGGATCACGCGGTAGGGCGTTTCCGGGAAGTAACTGAATTCGCAGGCGGCGAGCAGGAGGATGCCGCGTTCGATCGGCGAGACTTCGTTCCACGGCCGCGCGATGTGCGGCGCCAGCGCCTGCTGCAGCGGTAGCGCGTGATCGAGGGTCTGTGTAAGCAGGGCGCGGTAAAGCGTCTGATCGGTCTTGTCGAAGCCGGTGACACCGACCACCTGGCCTTCGATGGTGGCCTGGTCCTGGCCGCCGACCAGCCACTGGTAGAGACCCTGCAGGACGAACTCGCGGGCGCGGCGGCGCGGCGACTTGTTGGCGGCCATTTACTTGAACGCCTTCAGCAGATTGACCATCTCGACGGCGGCCTGCGCGGCTTCGGCGCCCTTGACCGACATGCGCACCAGGGCCTGGTCGTCGTCCTCGGTGGTCAGCACCGCATTGGCGATGGGAACGCCGGTCTGCAGCTGAACGTCAAGGACGCCGCGCGCCGATTCGTTGGAGACAATCTCGAAGTGATAGGTTTCGCCGCGAATCACGCAGCCGATGGCGACCAGTGCGTCGAACTTTCTGCTTTGCGCCATGGCTTGCAGCACCAGCGGGATTTCCAGGGCGCCGGGTACGCTGCTGCTGGTGATGTCGGCAGGCGCGACGCCGAGCCGCTTCAGTTCGGCGACGCAGGCCGAGAACAGGCCTTCGCCGATGTCCGGATTGAAGCGGCTGATGACGATGCCGATGCGTAGGCCGGCGCCGGCCAGGCACGGTTCGATTTCTTGGATTTGGTCTTGGCGGGGCATGGAGCTTCCTTGGGATTCTTCAGGTTTTCGTGCCGTCGGGCGCCAGGTAGCCACAGACTTCAAGGCCGAAGCCGGTCATGCTGGGCATCTTGCGCGGGCTCGACATCAGGCGCATCTTGCCGACGCCGAGTTCGAGCAGGATCTGCGCGCCGATGCCGTAGGTACGCGGATCCCACTTGGCGACGGGGCGTGTGGTGGCCGGGTCGGCCGGATCCGCGCGCAGCGCGGCGAGCATGTCCTGGCCGCCATCCTGGCGACGCAGCAGGATGATGACGCCGCTGCCGGCGGCGGCGATGGTCTGCATCGCCTGGTCGACGTTGAACGACTGGCGCGGGCTCTTGCAGTCGAGGAAGTCCAGCACCGAGGCCGACTCCTGCACGCGCACCAGGGTTTCCTGGTCGCGCCTGATCTCGCCGAGCGACAGGGCGAGATGGACTTCGCCGGTGGTCTTGTCCTCGAAGGCGGCCAGGCGGAAGGCGCCGTGATGGCTGTGGATCTCTTTTTCGGCGACGCGCTCGACCAGCTTCTCGGTCTCGCTGCGGTAATGGATGAGGTCGGCGATGGTGCCGATCTTGAGACTGTGTTCCCTGGCGAACTCGATCAGGTCGGGCAGCCGCGCCATGCTGCCGTCATCCTTGAGGATTTCGCAGATGACCGCGGCTGGCTCGCAGCCGGCAATCAGCGAGAGGTCGCAGCCAGCCTCGGTATGGCCGGCGCGCACCAGCACGCCGCCGGGCCGCGCCATGATCGGGAAGATGTGGCCGGGC
>CAZCPD010000307.1:0-3159 GCA_964500425.1 uncultured Rhodocyclaceae bacterium | reverse complement strand
CTAGCACCACGAGGATGAAGATTGCCGAAATGATGCCGAATCCGCGTTGAGTCGGAGTCTTCATGGCGAATTATCCACATGAATTTCACGCACCAGGGTCGCGCTCTCCTCGGCCCCGCTCGTCTTTGGAGCTTGCAGATTCAGGGTGACGACGAGCAGACCATTCCGCTGTGAGGCGTGCTCCGTATAGGTCACATTGCACGTAGCGCTGTTTGCCATAATGAAACGGCTCCCTCCGGTCAGGTTGGCGATGGCGTCTGACTGAGCAGGATGGAAGCCGTAATTGACGTAACGGTAGAACGGCCCCGGTGTCGTTGTCGGGCAAGCAAAGGTGACCGCCTTCGCGCCCCCCGGCACGACGTGGAAACGATTGCTCGGCGACAGCATCGGCGGGACTGCCGCGGCAAATACGTTAACTCCGCCGGCATTGGCCTCCAGAGTCACGGTATTGCCAACAACACCGCCCGGGGCCACCTTGGCGCGATTACAGTCGATGCAGGGGTCACCTGTCGCATACGCATCGGCGGGGGCGTAGCTGTTGCCGAGGGAATCCTGCCCAAGGTTATAAACGACGATGTAGTCGCCTGCCGAAATCGGCGGGCTGCCCGGCATCTCGCCGACCACATCGAACTGACAAAGCGTCGCGTCCGTCGCGCATGTCGTGGCGCCGTCCGAAAAATTCAGGGGATTTCCACCCACCGCCCCATCCATGACATCGCGATAGGCCCCGCCGCCGCTGGTGGCGATGAACTCGACATGGACATAGCCGTTGCTGGTCGCCACTCGCAGACTGTTCGGCAAGGCCTGGCGCACTTCGCGCGATAGGCGGCGCAAGGTCATGTCGGCGGTATCGGAAAGCGCGCCGCGGGATGCCGTGTCGAAATAACCTCGCACCGGCCCGACAAGAAAGTTCCCGACGATGGCGGCAAGGATGCCGGTAATGGCCATCGAGGTGATCATCTCGATCAGTGTGAAGCCCGCTACGGCGCGCCGAGGCCGTGAGTGCTGAATCAACTTCATATCGCGGGGGACCAGCGGGTACGATAACCATCGAGCGTGATGGTTTCGCTGGTCTTGCTGCTCCCGACCGTCACCGTAATGCGTATTGAGTTCGGGTTGTTGGCAGCCACGGGTATAGGCGCCGGAATCCCTCCCAGACTCTCCGCAGTCAAAGTGATCGTCGCGCAAAATCCGGGCGGACCGGCAGCCCCCGTCAAATCGGGGATGGTACTGGTCTCGGTGCATGGAAATGCAGACCCCAACACCAGGGTGCCGCAGGAACCGCCCCCGGTTCCCACTTCACTACAGTAATTGCCCACGTTGTTGAAAAAGCTGCGATTGGCAACAGGGCCTGGCGGCTGGCCAAACCCCTGAATCCTGGTCGCGCAATCCGTCGTGACGCGGGTCGTCGCTGCCGCGGCATTGGCATCGGTCGGATCGCAAACGGTAAATGGCTGCATCGCCACTTCGTCGAGCAGCGCTTCGGCAATCGTCAGCATCTGCTTGCGAACGATGGGATCGGCGCTGTGCATCACCGTTGCATTGAACACCGTCAGCACGCCGGCCAGGGCCACGCCAACGACAACCATGAACACGATTGACTCCATCAACGAGACGCCGCGCTGCGACCGATATCCGCCCTGCTCAATTGCTGTGCACATACCCGGTATCCGTTTCGACTGTCAAAGAGGAGGTGGTACCGGAAGAGGTATCGGTCACGGTCAGCGTGACGCCCGCCTCGGGCCGTCCTTCGTTGTCGAACTGAATCATGGCATTCGTGACCGTGACACCGCTCGGAGGATTAAGTGTGTTGGTGCCCGACGGCAGCAACAGTGGGCTGGCCGAACAAGTTCCCGCCACATGGACATCCGGCGTGGTGAGATCTCCGGTGAGTGTCGCCGTATTGCCGGCTATCGTCAGACAGGTATGGCGTCGCCGAGCCACGGCTGTCTTACGCGCGTAATCGATCGTTGCCTGAAGCTGGTCGCGATGTCCCATGTCCTTGTAACCCGTCATCAGGGTCATTCTTGGGACAGCAGCGATCGCCAGGATACCGATCATCATCATGATCACGACGAGTTCGATCATGGTGAACCCCCCTTGCGGGGAAGGATGGCGATCTGCGGCGTCGACGATGATGATGGCGACACTCATGACAATGGGAATCCACGGCGTTGCATGCAGACGGAAATATCCACTCGGGCCGAAGGCCGTCCGGGAAACTCCGAACAAACGATTTGAGGAGATCATGACACAAAGGGAGTGAAAATCAGGGGAATCCAACGCAAACCGCCCAACGCTTCCCCAGCGCCCCTCCGCTGAGCGCCACTTCAAGGGCTTTCCTGCGCGAACCGTAGTTTACATTGTACGCTCCGTCGTTCACATTGTCAATCTACGTCAAGCCATACGGCTATCGCCGGACCAAAGGATGGTGGGCATTCCGATTTGAATGAGCCTTCGACACCAGGCAAGAGCTTGGTCGGATGACGATCCGCGCGACATTTATGTTCGAACTGCATGCCGTGATGACCGCGCTCCGCAGTGAGGAATCAAACGTTCCGGCAGAAACAAACCCGGACCACGGCAGCCGAACCCACGGCGGGAGCTTCGGTCAACTGGGACGGCAAAAAATGACTTGACTGGCGCAAGGGCTACGTCGATAATGCGAATCGTTCTTATTTACAAAGAAAGAAAATTCGCCTTGATCTGTGTCAAACGCCATCTCGCCTCCACCATGATCTGCCTGTCCGCGCTTCTTCCATTCTCCGCCGCCGCCCTCGAATATCCGATTGGCGTGCCGCAGCAGCGTGCCGGCATGGAAATCGCCGCAGTGTACTTGCAGCCGATCGAGATGGAGCCGGAAGGCATGATGAAGAAAGCTACCGAATCCGACATCCACATCGAGGCCGATATCCGCGCACTGGCCAACAACCCCAACGGTTTCGAGGAAGGCGCCTGGATTCCCTATCTCCTCATCAAGTATGAAGTCAGCAAGATCGGCGACAAGTTCCGGGTGGCTGGCGATTTCATGCCGATGGTCGCCAACGATGGCCCGCACTACGGCGAGAACATCAAGCTCGCCGGCCCTGGCAAGTACAAGGTCAAATCACTGCTGTCCAAGATAACCGAAACTCCATGGATGATGCTTTGAACTGACGC
>CAZCPD010000306.1:0-3160 GCA_964500425.1 uncultured Rhodocyclaceae bacterium | reverse complement strand
TAGCGTGAAAGTCGCGTAAGCGACTCTGGAAGCGCTCCTCTCACTGATACGGGAGAGGAGTTGAGGTGACCTAAGGAAACGCCCCGAAGGAAGTCCCCTTGGGGGACGCCCCGAAGGAAGTGGCCTTGGGCCATCCCTTGAGGGACGCTGCGCTAATCCGACCTACGCGCTGGACGCTCCCGGGAGGGTTGGAGTAAGGGAACCGGACATGACTTTCATGCTTCGAGGCGCCCTCTTCAAAGTCATGTTCGTCAGATCCTGAAGCGCGCCACCGTGCTCGACAGCTCACCCGAGAGACTCTTCAGCTGACTGGCCGCATCGTTGGCGCGCGCCACCGCCTCGAGATTATGGTCGGCCAATTGCGCCATCTGCTCAACGCTTCTGGAAATCTCCGTGCTGGCGTTGTACTGCTCGCTGACCGAAGCAGCGATGCTGTCGACGCCTTCGGCTGACTGCCGGGTCGCATCGTCGGCCTGAGTCAGCGAATCAATGACGCTCTGGACATGCCGCTTGCTGCTCTCGATGGCCTGCATGCCGTCCTGAATGGCACTGAGCACCTCGCCCGAATGCTCATTCAGAATGCGATTCACCGAATCGATTTCATTGACCGACTGACTGGATTTCTCCGCGAGCTTGCGCACCTCGTCGGCCACCACGGCAAAGCCGCGGCCCTGCTCGCCGGCGCGGGCGGCCTCGATCGCCGCGTTGAGCGCGAGAAGGTTGGTCTGATCGGCGATTTCCCGCACTTGCTGCGTCATGCCGCTGATCGACTGGCTGCTTTCGACAAACTTCTGGAAAGTAACGGAAATCGCGCTCACGGTGTGGCCAAGCGACTCGATTTCCTCGGAAAGCCTGGCGATATTGGTGCTGCTCTCGCGCGTCATCGACTGGCTGGAACCGGCCAGATTGCGGATTTCCTGCGCGGCCTGGGAAACCGATTCGATGCTCGCGGTAATCTCCTCCAGCGAGGCGGCGGCTGAAGAAGCCATCGAAGACTGGCGTCGCGAATAGTCGTTAACGTCGCACGCCGTGTCGACGAGCTTGCCCGAAGAATGGGCTAACGCGTCGGCCCCCTTGCGCACCGAGGACACCATGCCGGCCAGGCTTTCCTTCATCTGCTGCAAGGTGCGCAACAGATTGCCGGTCTCGTCGCTGCTACCGACCATGACGACCGAACTCAGATCGCCGGCCGCAACGGCCGAAGCAACCTGTCCGGCATACGCCAGCGGACGGGTTATGCTGCGAGTGATCCAGACGGCCATGGCAATCGCAAACACCGCCGCAAGACCGGTGAATGCGCCGAATATCGCCATCGTGCGCTTGAAAGTCGTTCGGGCATGAGCAGCGAGGGCCTCGTTCTGCTTGGTTTGCAGATCGATCATGGCCTGGATCGAATCGTGCCATTCGTTCTGCAACGGCTGGACGGTTTCCTTGAGCGCCTTCGCCGCCTCGGCGACCGACTCCGGCTTGGCGAGCGTGATTGCATCGTCGGTGGCCTTCTGCGACGGGGTGCGGTGGGTATCGATCTCCGCATGGATCCTGCGCTCGTCATCGCTGCGCAGCAGCTTACCCATCTGCTCATAACTTGCCAGATAATCGTCACGCGCCTTGTCGATGCGCTTTTGCTGCGCCCGTGCGAAATTGGCGTTGTCCTGGTAGAGCAGTACATTACGCACCGACCGCATGATGACATTCAGGTTTTCGCGCATATCCTGCGCTAGCGCCAGCTTGCGGTTGTTCTCATTCACCGAGACGTCGAACTCGTTTGCCAGACCGCGCATGGCGCTGAAACCGAAACCGGCCAGCGCGACCATGAAGGCCACGACAATCATGAATGCGGCAAAAAGCCGGGGGCCAATCCTGACAGAACTCAACATCGGGGGATTCCTGAAGTGTATGAAATAATGAAGCCACCAGACGATGGTGGATGGATCAGCGATCCTTGAACGTCAACAAAATGTCGATGGATTCCGCCGCGCCTGGCTCGTATTTCCAGCGCATCAAGGTCCGCGTCGCCGATTTTTCGAAAACGCCCTTAGGATTGGCTTCGAGAATATCGACTTTCGTCACCGAACCATCCGCCCCCACAGAGAGGCGCGCCTTGACGCTGCCGCTGGTGATGCCTTCGTCGAGCGCATCGCTGGGAAAGGCGGGCGCCTCCTTGGAAACTGCCTTGCGTGCGCTTTGCGCATGCGCCGCAGGAGCCAGCGCACCAAGCAGCAAGGCAGACAACGCGGTCAGAGTCAGCAGCAACAGCATGCGCCACCGCACTTCCGTCGCGCGGTCTGCATGGATGCCTGTAGTTGCTGGAACGGCGCTCGACCGGCCGACATTCAATGCATCTCGCATAAGCAATCCTCGACAGATATTGATTTAAACAACGCGGTTCCGATTATGTCCAAGCGCGCTGGAGAGCGTCAAGCGATAACGCACAGAGACGCAGCGAAGACGCGAAAAAAAACCGGAGCGAATACTCCGGTTTTTGGGATGGTGCGCTTACGACGCGCGTTGTCTCAACCCAGGCGCTCAATGATCGTGACATTGGCCTGTCCACCGCCTTCGCACATGGTTTGCAGGCCGTAACGACCCTTGGTGCGCTCGAGTTCATGCAGCAACGTGGTCATCAGGCGGGTGCCCGAGGCGCCGAGCGGGTGGCCCAGGGCAATGGCGCCGCCGTTGACGTTGGTTTTGGCGTGATCGTAGCCGGTTTCCTTGAGCCAGGCCATGACGACCGAGGCGAAGGCTTCGTTGATTTCCACCAGGTCGATGTCGGCCATCGTCATGCCAGCCTTCTTGAGGGCGCGAGCAGTGGCGGGAATCGGCGCCGTCAGGTGCCAGATCGGATCGTCGGCGAGCACGCTGATGTGGTGGATGCGTGCGCGCGGCGTCAGGTTGTAGCGCTTCAGCGCGGCCTCGGAAACCACCAGCACCGCGGAAGAAGCGTCGCAGGTCGAACTCGACACCGCAGCAGTGATGCCCGGGTAGGTCGGATCAACGGGCTGCAGTGTGGCCATTTTTTCCAGCGTCGAATCACGCGCGGTTTCGTCCATCCTGAAATCGCCGAACGGCACGATTTCGCGGTCGAAGCGGCCTTCGGCGATGGCGCGCAGCGCGCGCTTGTGGCTTTCGAGCGAGAACACTTCCATGTCGGCGCGGCTGA
>CAZCPD010000305.1:0-3188 GCA_964500425.1 uncultured Rhodocyclaceae bacterium | reverse complement strand
TCCCTGCATTCGCTGCGTTGTTCGTCATTTGCATATACCTGTTCAAAAAGAAAGACGCGGACGATGCCGCGTCAAAGTCTGCTGCCTTGATGTTGCCGGCAAGGCCCGCGCCACGCGCGGGCCTGCCCGGTCAAGTCCTGACGAGAACGATCAGGCCTTCACGACATCAATTGCCGCGCCGTGCGGCACATGGCTCGGACCGGCGTAGAACATCCGGTAGTGGAGCTGGCTGTAGCCGCCGGCGAGGTGCAACGCCTTCCACGGCGACTCGATCGGCTCCTGCTGACCCTTCCAGTCCTTGAACTGATAGGGTTCCCAGGCGTGATAGATGATCACTTCGCCCGGCGCGGTGACCGGCGCCACCTTGACCATGCACTCGAACGCACCATGGTCGTTGAAAACCTTGACCATGTCGCCGTCCTTGATGCCGCGTGCCTCGGTGTCCTTCGGGTTCATCCAGCACGCCGGCTGACCGCGCTGCAGGCGGAGCAGCAGTTTGACGTCGCGCCAGATCGAGTGGATCGACCAGCGCGTGTGACCGCCGGCGATGCGCAGCGGCAGCTTGCTCTCGAAGTGCGGCGGCTCCTTGTGGCAGGGCAGCGCTTCGTTGCCTTCAATGAACCAGGGATGATCGATGTAGAACTGCATGCGGCCCGTCAGGGTCGGCCAGGCAGACTTCTTCTCGATCATGTCGCGGTGCGCCCAGTGTGTGTCCTTGGGATCGTAGTCGGAGTAGTTCTGGTTGATGATGCCGGGCCGCGCACTGGCGATGACTGGAACGGCGCCCATGTCCAGCGCCTCGCGACCGGTGCGGGCGGAAACGCTGGGGCTCTTCTCGAAAATCTCGTCCATGAAACGCATCGGATCTTCCGGGTCGAGCGGATCGAACTTGCCGTTGTCGGTGTGATGCTCATAGACCTTGGTCAGATCAAGCGGCTTGTCGTGCCAGCCGCGCACCGTCGTGATGCCGCGGGCCTTGGCGCGTTCGGCAACGGTCTTGCTCATGCGGCCGAAGATTTCCCACTCGTTCTTCGACTCGCCGAGCGGCTCGGTCGCCTTGTCCGAGCAGATGACGTAGGGCACGTAGGTCACGGCGTACTTGATGCCGACCTTCTCGTAGTAAGCGGCGGCCGGCAGCACGTAGTCGGCGAACATGCACGACGTGGTCATCTTGAAGTTGACGCCGACGATGGTCTCGAACTTCGGCCACAGATGCTTCTTGGCGATCTGGGGCGACGGCCAGCGACGCAGCGGATTACAGCCGGTGAAGATGTAGGCCTTCGGCGTGCGGTCTTCGCGCGGCGAAACCTTGCTCCAGCCCTTGTCGATCGACTCGCGCATGTAGGCACTGAGGTTGCGCGGCAGGGTCTTGTCCTGAAGATGCGGCTTGTCCCACAGTTCCTTGTAGCCGCCATGGACGTAGAGGAACACCATCAGAGGCGTCCAGCCCTGCTTGTTGGAAACGTAGGTATAGACGTCTTCGTAATCGCGCGGCGACATGCCGCGCACCGCCTTCGGGATCAGCTTGATCTTTTCCATCGGCGTGAGGGCGCCGTCGTTCAACGCGCCCAGACCTTCCAGCCACCACCAGCCCATGACCTTGATGCCGCCGCCCTGGATGCCCTGGTTGCCGGTGAGGTCCATCAGCAGCGCCATGGCGCGCTGGAACAGGTCGCTGTGATAGTGCTTGCAGGCGCCCCACGAGGCGAAGATCATCGAGCTCTTGGCCTTGGCCATGTCGCGCGCGAAGGTGCGGATGACGTTCGGATGAACGCCGGAGACCTTGGCCGACTGTTCTGGCGTGTATTCCTTGTTGAGCTTGTCGACCAGCTTGTCGAACACGGTTTCGCATTCGACCGTCGAGCCATCGGCCAGCTTGATGCTGCGGGTGCCCGACAGCGCCGGTTTGAGGTTGCCCAGCTTGAGAACGCGGCCGCCGTCGCCGTCGCCGAGACAGCCCGGGGCGATGGCGATCTTGCTGGTGGCCTCGTCCCAGAAATACAGGGCGTTCTCGTCGCCGCCCTTGACGACGTCGCTGGCGCGCAGGAAGCGCTGCGTGTCCTTGCGCACCAGGAAGGGGAAGTCGGTCTGTTCAAGCATGTAATCCAGCTTGTACAGCTTCTCGGCGATGATCACCTGCGCAGCGGCCAGACCGAAGGCCGGATCGCTTTCCGGACGCAGATTCACCCACAGGTCGGCGTGCGCCGTGGTCGGGCTCAGGTCGGGAGCGATGACGACCAGCTTGGCGCCGCGATAGCGGGCTTCATGCATGAAATGGGCTTCGGGGATGCGCGTCGAGTTCGGATTGCCAACCCAGATCACGATGTAATCGGACATGTACCAGTCGTCGGCGGAACCTTCGCAGTTGAACATGCCCCAAGTCTGCACCAGGCCCATCGGCATGTCGGAGACGCCGGCCCAGGAGTCCATCTGCGTGCAGTTGAGGGATTCGGTGAAGCGCACGTCGCCGGCCGTTTCCGGACCGAAGCCGCCGTTGGTGGTGCCATCGTCGAAGATGATGGATTCGGTGCCCTGGTCGACAGCGACGTCGATCAGCTTGTCGCAGATCTCGTTGAGCGCCTCGTCCCAGGAGATGCGCTTCCACTTGCCTTCGCCGCGCTCGCCGACGCGCTTGAGCGGGTACTTGAGGCGCGCTTCGGAAAGCTGCAACGTGGTGTAGCAAGCGCCCTTCTGGCAGCCGCGCGGGTTCATGTCGGGAACGTCGGCGCGGTGCGGCTCGTAGATGGCGTTCTGCTCTTCGCGCCAGGCAATGCCGTCGCGCACATAGACGTCCCAAGAGCAGGCGTCGCCACAGTTGGCGCGCGTGTGAGTGCCCTTGACGACCTTGTCCCACTTCCACTTGTCGCGCCAGATGTCGGAATAGTCGTTGTACCGGATCTTCTTGGCCGGGGTCTTCGGCTTCAGCGCCGGGCCGGACTTGATCGTAGCCGGGGTCTTCGGACGCAGGCTGTACAGGCCGAGGCCGGCCGCGGTAACGGCGGTACCGACGATGAAATTACGGCGGGATACTTGCATGACTTGATTGCTCCTGTCAGTCGATCTTGTAAGGTTATCCGGCAGCGGCCCGGAGGTTCACGCGCAGGCTGCCGGCAGTCTCGTTACGTCTGTTCTCAGGCCCAGCTCAGCGTCTGCGGATTGACGTCGAAGCCGCCGAACATGTCGTTCCA
>CAZCPD010000304.1:0-3196 GCA_964500425.1 uncultured Rhodocyclaceae bacterium | reverse complement strand
GCGTCGGTCTCCAAAACCGAAGGTTGGGGGTTCGATGCCCTCCGCCCCTGCCAAATTAAAAAGATAGAGATGGCTGACAAGCTAAAGTTCGTACTCGCGCTGATTCTGTTGGCGGCCGGGGTGGTTGGGTTCTACCTCCTTGGCGAGCAGCCGATGATCCTGCGTGTGCTGTCGGTCCTCTTCGGGCTTGGCGCCGGTGCTGCGGTTGCGTGGTTCACCGCACCAGGTCAGGCCTTCTTTGCTTTCAGCAAGGAATCCTGGGTTGAAACCAAGAAGGTTGCATGGCCGACGCGCAAGGAGACCATTCAGACCACCGGGATCGTGTTCGCTTTCGTGCTGGTGATGGCGATCTTCCTGTGGGTTGCCGACAAGAGTCTCGAATGGGTGCTCTACGATCTGGTGCTGGGGTGGAAGAAATCATGACAAAACGCTGGTATGTCGTTCACGCCTATTCCGGCTTTGAAAAGTCGGTGCAGCGCGCACTCGTCGAGCGCGTCAATCGTGCGGGCATGCAGGAGTTCTTCGGCCAGATTCTGGTTCCTGAAGAGGAAGTAGTCGAGATGCGCAGCGGTCAGAAGAGCATTTCGCAGCGCAAGTTCTTCCCCGGCTATGTGCTGGTGGAAATGGATATGAACGATGAGAGTTGGCACCTGGTCAAGAGCACGCCCAAGGTGACGGGTTTCATCGGCGGCACTGCCACCAAGCCGACACCGATTACCGACAAGGAAGTCGAGAAGATCATGCATCAGATCCAGGAGGGTGTGGAGAAGCCGCGCCCCAAGGTGCTCTTCGAGGTTGGCGAAATGGTGCGCATCAAGGAAGGTCCGTTCACCGACTTCAATGGCAATGTTGAGGAAGTGAATTACGAGAAGAGCCGGATGCGCGTTGCGGTGACCATCTTCGGCCGCTCGACGCCCGTCGAGCTGCAGTTCGATCAGGTGGAGAAGGTTTGAGTTTGTCGGATCTTCGCGGCGTCGCAGCGCGAAGATCCTGTTGAAGCGCCTCGACTGCGGCACAAGAGGAGCGTGATTAGGTTTACCGAAAGCGCGTTACCACTCAATTCAAGGAAACTGACATGGCAAAGAAAATCGTCGGCTACATCAAGCTGCAAGTGCCGGCCGGCAAGGCGAATCCGTCGCCCCCAATCGGACCGGCGCTGGGTCAACGCGGTCTCAACATCATGGAATTCTGCAAGGCGTTCAATGCCCAGACGCAAGGCATGGAGCCGGGTCTGCCGATTCCCGTGGTCATCACGGCGTTTGCCGACAAGAGCTTCACCTTCGTGATGAAGTCGCCTCCGGCCACCATTCTGGTCAAGAAGGCGGCCGGCATCCAGAAGGGCAGCCCGAAGCCGCACACCGACAAGGTCGGCAAGGTGACGCGCGCTCAGCTCGAAGAGATCGCCAAAGTGAAAATGAAGGATTTGACGGCTGCCGACATGGACGCCGCAGTTCGCACCATCGCCGGCAGCGCCCGCAGCATGGGCATCACCGTGGAGGGCATCTGAAATGGCGAAGATTTCCAAGCGCGTCAAGGCGCTGCAGGCAAAGGTTGATCGTAACAAGGCTTACCCGGTCAAGGATGCGTTGGCGCTGGTCAAGGATTGCGCCACTGCCAAGTTCGACGAGTCTGTCGATGTGGCGGTGAATCTTGGCGTCGATGCCAAGAAGTCGGATCAGAACGTGCGCGGTTCCGTCGTTCTGCCGGCGGGTACCGGCAAGAAGGTGCGCGTCGCCGTCTTCGCCCAGGGCGAAAAGGCGGAAGCCGCCAAGGCCGCTGGCGCCGACGTGGTCGGCTTCGACGATCTGGCTGCCACCGTGAAGGCGGGCACGATTGAATTCGACATCTGCATCGCGACCCCTGACGCCATGCGCGTCGTCGGCGCGCTCGGTCAGGTGCTCGGTCCGCGTGGCCTGATGCCGAACCCGAAGGTCGGTACCGTGACGATGGATGTCGCGACGGCGGTCAAGAATGCCAAGGCCGGTCAGGTGCAATATCGCACCGACAAGGGCGGCATCGTGCAATGCACGATTGGTCGCGCTTCATTCACGGTCGACGCCCTGCAGCAGAATCTGGCCGCCCTGCTGGATGCCCTGCAGAAGGCAAAGCCGGCGACGTCGAAGGGCCAGTATTTGAAGAAGATCTCGGTCACCAGCACGATGGGGGCCGGGGTGCGTGTCGATCAGGCCAGTCTGGCGGCACAGTAACGAATTGACGCCCCGCAAACGGGGCGCAGGACTTTGGGCCGTTCTGCTGCCATTTTGGGGCTGGGCGGGTTGTCAAAGACCGTAGGGGCACCGGCTGCAAGGCAGGTGCTTAATTGTCGGGCAAGTTGATTTCGGAGATGGGGCCACCGCCGCAAACCCGATTCGACGAGTCCGCGCCCAACGCAGATGGCGTTGCCCGAACCAGGATGCAAGCTGTACAGCAAAGCACCTGAATGAAGGTCGCCGTATCGGTTCCGGGTCGTGGCGGGTTCTATCCGTTACGGCTGGAACAAGCAGCATTAACTAGGAGCTGACCTTGGGTCTCAATCTCGATGACAAGAAGGCGGTAGTCGCCGAAGTATCCGCGCAAGTCGCGAATGCACAGTCGATCATCGTCGCTGAGTACCGTGGTCTGGAAGTGGTGAATATCACCGAACTGCGTGCCAACGCGCGCAAGAACGGTGTGTATCTGCGTGTGTTGAAGAATACCTTGGTGCGTCGTGCCGTCGCTGGCACGGCGTTCGAAGGACTCGCCGACAAGATGGTGGGGCCCCTGCTTTATGGGATTTCCACGGATCCGGTCGCGGCTGCCAAGCTGCTCAACGAGTTCGCCAAGACCAACGACAAGCTGATCATCAAGGCGGGCGCCCTGCCGAACTACGTCATGGACGTAGCCGGCGTCAAGGCGCTCGCCACGATGCCCAGCCGCGACGAGCTGTTGTCCAAGCTGCTCGGCACGATGCAGGCACCGATCGCCACGTTTGTCCGCACCCTCAACGAAGTCCCGACGAAGTTCGTTCGTGGCCTCGCGGCGGTACGCGACAGCAAACAGACCGCTTAAGTACGTTAAGCGACGCTCATTCGACTGCAACAATTCATTCATTCAGGAGTTTTAATCATGGCTGTTAGCAAACAAGAAATTCTCGACGCAATCGCGAACATGACCGTTCTCGATCTGTCCGAGCTGATCAAGGAAATGGAAGAGAAGT
>CAZCPD010000303.1:0-3278 GCA_964500425.1 uncultured Rhodocyclaceae bacterium | reverse complement strand
GGCGGAGTGCGGCCGATGGTCAGTTCGTCCTCCAGCGTCACTTCACGGACGCCGACGGTGGTGAGCGACGCGTCACACGACGGCTGCACTCACGGGATGTCCGATGCGGAGATCGCGGTTGACATTCACCGCGCGGAGGGGGCGCGAAGGTCAGCGCCAGCTGCGCGGCGCCGACGTTGGAGGATTTCTGGATCACCTGCGCCACCGAGAGCATGCCGTGCACGTGCGCATCGTGGATGGTCGCGGTGCCGATGGTCATGTGGCCGGGCGCCGTCTGGATCATGGTTTCTGGACGGAACTTGCCTTTCTCCAGCGCCAGCGCGGCGGTGAAGGGCTTGAGCGTCGAGCCGGGTTCGAAGGTGTCGGTCAGGGCGCGGTTGCGCAGCTGGGCGCCGACCAGGCGCACCCGGTTGTTCGGATTGAACGTGGGGAAATTGACCAGGGCGAGGATTTCGCCGGTCTTGGTATCGAGCACGACGACGCCGCCGGCCTTGGCCTTGAAATCGGTAATCGCCTGGCGCAGGCTGGCGTAAGCGAGGTACTGGATCTTGGCGTCGATGGCCAGCGCAATATCCTTGCCGTCCTGCGGCATGCGGATGCTTTCGACGTCCTCGACGATCTGCCCGCGCCTATCCTTGATGACGCGGCGGCTGCCGGGCTTGCCGGCGAGCTTGTCCTGGAAGGCCAGCTCGACGCCTTCCTGGCCGACGTCCTCGGCGCCGGTAAAGCCGAGCAGATGGGCGGTGACGTCGGCCGCCGGATAGTAGCGGCGGTACTCGCGCTGGTCGTTGATGCCGGGCAGCTTGAGCGCGGCGATCTTTTCGGCGACATCCGGCGCGATCTGGCGCTTGACGTAGACGAACTCGCGTTCGGAAGCCAGCTTGTGATTCAGCTCGCGCACATCCATTTCCAGCAGGGCGGCCAGGGTGCGCGCCTGCGCGGGCTGCAGCCGGGCATCCTCGGGAATCGCCCAGACCGATTTCACCGGCGTCGACACGGCCAGAGCCTCGCCATGGCGGTCGAGGATGCGGCCGCGCGTCGCCGACAGCTCGATGACACGAGAATAGCGCGAGGCGCCCTTTTCCTGAAGGAAGCCGCTGTTGAGGATTTGCAATTGAAACGACCAGCCGGTCAACAGAACGAAAGCCGCGAGCAGACAGAGCAGCACGAAGCGCGCGCGCCACATCGGCAATGCTTCGGACAGCACCGGGCTGCGGACGAATTTCATTTCGCCACGCCCTCCGCCGGCTGCGTCACTTCGATCGTATGCACCTGGCTCGGCTGCGGCGCCTTCATGCGCAGCTTGTCGCGGGCGATCGACTCGATGCGCGCATGGCTGGCCCAGGTGCTCTGTTCGAGCTGCAGCTGGCCCCACTCGACGTCGAGATCGCGCATGCGCGCCTGTTCGCGCTCAAGCTCGGTGAACAGCTTGCGCGCGCGGTGATTCGAAGACACCGTGCCGATGGCGCAGGCCACCGCGATCAGCAGCAGGATTAGATTCAGACGCAGCATGGGTTGATTACGCCGCCTTTTCCGCCACCCGCATCACGGCGCTGCGTGCGCGCGGATTGGCGGCCACTTCTTCATCGCTCGCAAACACCGCCTTGCCGACCAGGTGCAGCACCGGCTTCGGCAGGTCGGCGGCGCGCACCGGCAGACGCGACGGCAGGCGTGGTGGTTGCGATCCATCGCGCATGAACCGCTTGACGATGCGGTCCTCGAGCGAGTGGAAGCTGATCACCACCAGCCGGCCTCCGGGCGCCAGTCGCGCGACGCACTGCGGCAGGGCTAGCGACAGCTCCTCAAGTTCCTGATTGACGTGTATCCGTAGAGCCTGGAAGCTCCTTGTCGCCGGATGCTGGCCCGGTTCGCGCGTGCGGACGGCTTTTTCCACGAGCGCGGCAAACTGTCGAGTGGTTGCAATACTGCATTCGGTCCGAGCAGCAACAACCGCCTTTGCAATCGCATGAGCAAACCGTTCTTCGCCATAGTCCCTGACCACCCTTTCTATTTCTTGTTGAGAAGCATGCCCCAGCCATTCCGCCGCGGTTTCGCCACGGCTCGTATCCATGCGCATGTCGAGCGGCGCGTCGAAGCGGAAACTGAATCCGCGAGCCGCCTCGTCCAGCTGCGGCGACGACACGCCGATATCCATCAGCACGCCATCGACCGGTCCGACATTCATTTCTTCCAGCGTGGCGCCGATCTCGCTGAACGCCGCGTGTCTGAGCACGAAGCGCGCGTCGTCGAACATGCGGCCCGCCGCGATCGCCGCCGGATCGCGATACAGCGCGATCAGCCGGCCCTGCGGCCCGAGCCGGGCGAGAATCTCCCGGCTGTGACCGCCGCGACCGAAGGTGGCATCCACATAGATGCCGTCGCTTCTGATTGCCAGTGCCTCGACCGCTTCGCGCAACAACACGCTCCGGTGCACCAGCGGCGCACCCGTGCTCACAGCGTCAGATTCTCCAGACCGGGCGGCAGCAGCTTGTCGCCAAGCGCAAAGATCGCCTCCTGCTGCGCCTTCCAGCCCGCATCGCTCCAGATTTCGAAATGACTGCCCTGGCCGACCAGCCAGACCTGCTTTTCGAGCCCGGCGTACTGGCGCAACTCGGGCGAAACCAACAGGCGGCCCGCGGCATCCATTTCGCTATCGACGGCAAAGCCGACCAGCAGACGCCGCAGCATGGCGGATTGGGCTTCAAGACTCGGGGCGGCAAGGATCTTGGCGCGGATCGGCTCCCACGCCGGGGCGGGATAGAGGAGCAGGCAACGATGCGGATGAGCGGTGAGCACCAGGCGGCCTTCGCCGAGCGCCTGCAGGGCGTCGCGATGCCGCGCCGGGACGGCCATGCGCCCCTTGGCATCGAGATTCAACGCTGCCGCACCCTGGAACATGTTTCCCCCGCCCTCCCCTTTGATAGGTCCGGAATCTATAGAAGCACTTGCCCCGGATTCCCACTTCCCCCCACTTCCTCCCACTTTAGTAGAGTTTTTTGGGCCGGTCAAGAATAAATCGGGAATTATCTTTCGGGGACAAGCACTTAGGCGCGATTCCGGAGAATTTATGGAAAAAATTATTCCATAAAAACAACAGGGATAGAAAGCACTTCGAAAGTGGTTTCTGAGGATTCCGAGAGGAAAATCCCCCGCTCGTCCGCATTGGCGGACGGCGGCGGACGGCGGCGGCGGTCAGGCCTGGATCGGGAATGCGACAGGGGAAGGTGGAAGTCCGCCGATAAGCCGGGTTCTGTCGTGGGCAGTCATTCCTCTGGGCC
>CAZCPD010000302.1:0-3281 GCA_964500425.1 uncultured Rhodocyclaceae bacterium | reverse complement strand
GCCCTGACCCACATGGAAGAATCCAACCTCGCCGTGATGAACGGTCTTGGCAAGATGCTCGGCTGACGGACAGACTTTTGAGAAGATGCCCTATTGTGATCCGGCACGGTGAGGCTTGAACTGCACACTCAATCAGGCCGGATCAATAGCGCTGCGGGAAAGTCCAGAGATAGGTGTCCTTCGGCAGTCCCCCTGCAACGGCGCGCCGCTGCAGGGCGAGCGCCTCGTCGCGAGTGATCTGCGCACCAATGACTACGGCATAGTAGGGGTTGCCACCATAGGGCGCGTAGACGTCGGCCGGGAAGCCGCGCCGACGCAGCTCGGCAGCCTGCCTTTCGGCATCGTCGCGCACGAGGTGCGAGCCGGAGATGACGAACCAGACGTTCTTCGGTAGCGCGCCAAACAGACCGCGGTAAATCTGCTGCGTCGAGGTTTCGACCGGTAGCGAGAACTCCTTCAGCGTCCCCTGCGGCGGCTGCGCATGGGCCAGCGCCATGATCTCCCAGGCGGCAGCCTGTTTCGCCGGTGGTGCATCCGGAACGGTCAACCGGCCGCCGTTGATCGCCGCCGTGATCAGCGCCGGCGCGGCAATGCCAAGCTGGAACAGCTTGACCGGATCGACCTCGTTGCGATGCAGCCAACCGACCAGACCACCCAGTGCGAATAAGGCCACGGCGCGGATCAGATACGAGGCGATGGTCAGCGCGGTGGCGCCGAGCAGGATGGTTTGCAGATCGATGACCACCAGGTTCAATAGCACGGGCATGACGCCGCCGACGCCGGCGATCATGAAACGTTGGCGCGCACGCGCGTTCTCGGCCTGAGTGGCTTTGCTGGCTTTGACATTCATGGCATTGGCTCCTATGACAAACGTAATTATAGGAGCCTATCCCCCGCCGTGCTTCAAACCGGCCCGGTGCGATAGCCCGGCGCGCCATCCGAACCCGGCTCAAAGATTCTGTAGCAGTTCTTGCCGGCCTGTTTGGCCTGATACATGGCCTGGTCGGCGTGGCGCATCAGACGGTCAGGGTCCGAGTGATCGGTGGGAAACAGGGTGACGCCGACGCTCGCGGATACATGCAGGCGATGCTCGCGAACGACGACAGGATCGGCGGCCGCGCGCAACAGGCGTTCAAGAATCGGTTCGCAGTGCGGCGGGGTCGCCAGGTCGACGAGCACGGCGACGAATTCGTCACCGCCGATGCGCGCCAGCGTATCGCCATCGCGCAAGGCTTCCTTCATGCGGTGGGACACGGCGATCAGCAGTTCGTCGCCAATGGCATGGCCGCAGGTGTCATTCACCGCCTTGAAGCCATCCAGGTCGAGATAGACCACCGCCAGCGCGTCGCCGCGCCGCTGGCATTGGGCAATCGCATGCTGCATGCGATCGGCGAGCAGAACGCGATTGGGCAAGCCGGTCAGCGCATCGTAATGAGCGAGGCTTTCGAGCTTGCTCTGGTATTCCTTGAGCGGCGTGATGTCGGTGAATAGCGCGACGTAGTTCTGCGGCTTGCCCAGGTGGTCGCGTACCGCGCTGACGGTCAGCAGTTCGATATACAGGGCGCCATCCTTGCGCCGGTTCCAGATCTCGCCAGACCAGTGACCTTCGCTGAGCAGCGCCCTCCAGAACGCCGCGTAGAACTCCTTGTCCTGGCGTCCCGACTTGAGCATGCGGGGATTGTTGCCGAGCGCCTCCTCCCGCGAGTAGCCGGTAACCCGGGTAAAGGTTTCATTCACGTCGATGATGGTGCCGCCGCCATCGGTGATCAGGATCGATTCGCGTGCATGGGTAAACACGTTCGCCGCCAGTTGCAGACGCGCTTCGGCTTCCTTGCGTTCAGTGATGTCGGTATGGGTGCCGGACATCCGCAGGGGCTTGCCATCTTCCGTCCATTCGACGACGCGGCCGCGGTCGAGCACCCAGACCCAGTGCCCATTCTTGTGGCGCATGCGAACTTCGCATGCGTAGGCGTCCAGTTCGCGCTTGAAGCTACGCTGCAAGAGTTCCCGGGAGCGCTTGAGATCTTCCGGATGCGCAAGCCGGGCCCAGGTCTCGATGCTCGTCGGCATGAGCTCCTCGAGCGTATAGCCGGCGATCTCTGCCCAGCGCTGGTTGAAGCGGGTCTCGCCGTTCTGGACGTTCCACTCCCAGGTGCCGATGTTGGTGGCCCAGATGATCTCGGCGAGATGCAGGCTCTGCCGGCGGAAGTTCTCTTCGCTCTGCAACAGCGCTTCCTCGATGATCTTGCGATCGGTGATATCGACGCATGAACCGATGTAGCCGGCGAACTCGCCATTCTTGTCGAAGCGCGGAATGCCGTTGTCCGCCAGCCAGCGCCACTGACCGTCGTGGCGCTTGAGGCGATACTCGACCGTGAAGGCGTTGCGATGCTCGAAATGGTCGTAATAGATATCGAAATAGCGCTTGAGATCATCGGCATGGATACCGTCCATCCAGCCAAAGCCCTTTTCCTTGTCCGGCGGCTGCCCGGTGAATTCGAGCCATTTCTTGTTGAACCAGACATAGCGCTTGTCCGCACCGGCAATCCAGATCAGCACGGGCGCCGAATCGGCCATCAGACGGAAACGTGCTTCCGTTTCGCGCAAGTCCCGGTTCATGCGCAAGGCAGACGTCAGCGCACGCTGGCGCCCACCGATCACCCCCCAGACCAGCCAGGAGAGCATCAGACTCATCAACGCGCCGAGAATGCCGATCACCGTCGGACGATTCCGGTCAATATGCCGATACAGCCCGGGCAGAGGGCGACTGACCACCGTCCAGGGATGACCGGCAATGTTCAGGATGTTGGTCGCCTCCAGCAGCCCGGCGCCGGTTTCCTTCTCGCGCGGCGGGCTCCGGTCGGCGTCATACATCAGCGCAACGGCATCGGCCGTCGCGCCGTCGTAAATTTCGAGATCGAGATCGTTGGTCCGCTCACCCTGTATGCCCTCCAGCAGATCGTTCATGCGGAACGGCGCATAGGCCCAGCCGACGATCGCGGCGCGCCGCTCGTCCGGCGTGGAATGGGGCAACCCGCGACGAAAGATGGGCAAGTACATCAGAAAGCCCGCCTGCTCCTCCTTGCCGACTTCCTGCACCAGGCGAACCTTGCCCGAAATGGCGGGCTCGCCGCTGTCGCGAGCCCGGTCCATGGCACTACGACGCACCGGTTCCGAATACATGTCGAAACCGAAAGCGCGCAGATTGCGGCCGACAAACGGCTCCAGAAAATATATGGCGGTGTAAGTATCGCGTTGGCCATCGGGCTGCACGCTATAGG
>CAZCPD010000301.1:0-3285 GCA_964500425.1 uncultured Rhodocyclaceae bacterium | reverse complement strand
CTGTCGGCCGTCGTTCATCCGAACCAGGAATCTCACAAACTCGAAGCCATCGCCGAGCGTCTCGGCGTCAGCGTCATCGGCCGTCACACGGCGCTCGGCGATGCGATAGTGACCGGGGAAGTGTTTCTGCGCATGATTCCGCTGCTCAATGCCATGGGCATCTACACGCTCGGCGAGGCGCTGGCGGCTGCGCGGCAGACCTACTATGCCCGTGTCAAATACTGACCGCTTGAGGGGGACACCATGACCGATGCCAACCCCGCCACCGCGCTCGGCCTGCACAGCGAACTCCAGGCCCTGCTCAGCCGGGAAGCGGTGACCGTCACCGCCGAAACGCCGCTGCGCAGCGCCTTGCGCGTCATGGACGAGGCACGCGTCGGTTCGCTGGTCATCGTCGATCCGGAAGGCCGGCGTCCGATCGGCATATTCACGCTGCGCGACGTGCTGCACCGCGTTGCGGTGCGCGATCTCGATCTGGATCTCAGCATCGCCACCGTGATGAGCGGCGGCAAGCTGGTGACGCTCAACCGGCGCGCCACGCTCTATCAGGCGGCGCTGACGATGGCTCGGCATGGGCTGCGCCACGTGATCGTCGTCGATGGCGAGGGGCAGCTTGCCGGCATCGTTTCGCAAAACGACATCTACCGTCTGTTGCGCGGCGGCGATCAATCGGTGAGCAGCAACATCCGCAATGCCAGCGACCTCCCGGCGCTGGTCGCCGTCGCGGCGGAGATACGCCGGCTGACGATGCAGATGCTCGCCGAAGGACGCAACGCCGAAGCGATCACCCAACAGATTTCGACGCTCAACGATCACTTGACCGTGCGCATCATCGAGCTGACCGCCGCCGAATTTACGCTGCCGCGGGTGCCCTGGTGCTGGCTGGCTTTCGGGTCGGAAGGACGCTTCGAACAGACCTTCAGCACCGATCAGGACAACGGCCTCATCTTCGCGGCTCCCGACGACGGCGCGGCGGAAGACAACGGCGACGTCGAGAGCCTGCGCCAGGCCTTTCTGCCTTTCGCCCAGGAGGTCAATCGACGGCTCGACGCCTGCGGCTTCACGCTCTGCAAGGGCGGCATCATGGCCGGCAATCCCCTCTGGTGCCTGTCCCTGGCCGAATGGCGCGGCAAGTTCTCCGGCTGGCTGCATGCCGCGAGTCCGCAGGCGCTCTTGAACGCCACCATCTTTTTCGACTTCCGGGCACTCTACGGCGAGGAGTCGCTGGCCGAGGAGCTGAACGCCTGGCTGTTCGCCCGGACCGTGCGCGAGCCCCTGTTCCTGCGCTTCATGGCCGAGAATGCGATTCAGGTCGAGCCGCCACTGGGCCTGATCCGCGACTTCGTTTTCGACAGGAACGAGAAATTCCCGCATACCATCGACCTCAAGGCCTACGGTTCGCGGTTGTTCGTCGATGCCGCGCGCATTTTCGCGCTGGCGCACGGCATCGCCCATACCGGCACCGTCGAACGACTGCGCCAGGTGGCCGAACCGATGGGCTTTTCGCACGACGACCTGTCCGCGATCATCGACGGTTTCTACTACATCCAGTTGCAGCGCCTGCGCCATCAGTATCATGATGGCGCGGCCGACAATGCCGAGGCGGCCAATCGCATCGACCCGGACCGCCTCAACGAGCTTGGCCGGCACATACTGAAAGAAGCCTTCAAGCAGGCGCGCAAGCTGCAGCAGCGTCTGCGCTGGGATTATCGGCTGTGAGTCCGGAGTGATGACGAGTGATCGATTTTCCTCCCCTCTCCCGCTTGCGGGAGAGGGGGCGGGGGAGAGGGCTGTAACATTAAATTCGAAAGCTTACCCTCTCCCTAACCCTCTCCCGCAAGCGGGAGAGGGGACTTATGCGCCAATACGGTAGCCCTCAAGGTGCTGGTCGGAATGAAAAATAGGGCCACCCCCCGCAACGAAAGAAAGAAAGTCATGATGCCAATGCGCGAGCGCACCGTTCAATGTTGCAGCCCGGCCGGGCTGCACCGCATGGCCTATACGGAGTGGGGCGATCCCGACCATCCTCGGGTGCTGGTCTGCGTTCACGGCCTCACCCGTTGCGGCCGCGATTTCGATTTCCTCGCCAGCTCGCTGGAAGGCGAATATCGCGTGATCTGCCCTGATGTCGTCGGCCGTGGCCGCAGCGACTGGCTGGCGGACAAATCCTTCTACGGCATGCAGCAATACGTCGCCGACATGGTCACGCTGATCGCGCGACTCGATGTCGAACAGGTGGACTGGCTTGGCACCTCGATGGGCGGCCTGATCGGCATGTTCCTCGCGGCCCAGGCAAACGCGCCGGTCCGGCGCTTGATCCTCAACGACGTTGGCCCGGTGATCACCGCCGTTTCGATCAAGCGCATCGGCGAATACGTCGGCAAGGATCCGCGCTTCAATACCATCGAACAGGCCGAGCAGTTCGTCCGCCTCGTCAGCGCCACCTTTGGGCCGCACGACGATGCCCAGTGGCGCCACCTCACCCAACACGTCGTGCGCACCGCCGCCGACGGCAAGATCGAATTCCGCTACGATCCCGGCATCGCCGACTCCTACCGGCAGTCGGCCGGCAGCGGG
Source organism: uncultured Rhodocyclaceae bacterium (assembly GCA_964500425.1). GTDB lineage: Bacteria > Pseudomonadota > Gammaproteobacteria > Burkholderiales > Rhodocyclaceae > Sterolibacterium. The sequence continues at coordinate 708 of CAZCPD010000301.1, read as the reverse complement.
GAGGATGTCGAGCTCTGGCCCTTCTATGACCAGATCCGCTGCCCGACCCTGGTGCTGCGCGGTGCGCAATCCGACCTCCTGCGCCGCGAAACCGTCGAGGAAATGACCCGCCGCGGCCCCCATGCGGAGAGCCTCGAAATCCCTGGCGTCGGCCATGCGCCGACGTTCATGCACGACAGCCAGGTCGCGGTGGTGCGGGAATATCTGCGTTCTTGTACGTAAGCATATCTATACGTGTACTCAAGACATGCGTTACACCTACGATCCGAAGAAGAGAGTCGGGAATCTTAACAAGCACGGATATGATTTTGACGATTCAGCGCTGGTCATCGAGAGCGGACACAGCATCACGTTTGAGGACCGGCGGTTTGATGAAGGTGAGCAGCGATTCATCACGCTGGGGGTGTTGCGCGGGGATGTGGTGGTGATTGCCACCGCCGAGACCGATGAGGAAACTCGCGTGATTTCGATGAGAAGGGCAGAGCGCAATGAAGAAGAAATCTACTACCGCAACGTTTGACGAAGATGCGCCGATCACCCAGGCTGATATGGATGCCGGCAAATTGATTCTGCGCAAGCGTATCGCCGGCCGTGTTGTTCAACCGAAGAAACGCGTTACGCTTTACCTCGATGCTGCCTTGGTCGAGCAGTTCAAGAGCATGGCGGGTGAACGTGGCTACCAGACCCTCATCAACGAGACGCTAAGAA
>CAZCPD010000300.1:0-3285 GCA_964500425.1 uncultured Rhodocyclaceae bacterium | reverse complement strand
CCTTAGAATAATCTCCGGTTCCAATTGATCCGGCACGGTGATGTATGAAACGATCACTGCAACTGGCCGGATCACCATCCATGACCTGCACCGGAGGGAAGGCATGAGCGCACGCGAACGCGCCAAGCGGCTGAACGACTGGGCCAACGAATTGTCGGCCGTGGGTCGTCTGGCCATGGATGACCCCAACCTCGCCGCTCGCCTGGGGCTGGTGCTGGCGCCGCGGGATTTCCTGTCGCTCTACCGCGAGCTGGGCAAGACCCACTCCGGCGACAAGCTGTGGGACGCCGTCATCGAGGCCAAGATCAAGCGCACCAGGGAAATGGGCTGCTTCGTCGCGGGCACGCTGGTGCATACCCAGGAGGGCCTGAAACCCATCGAACAGATCAAGGTGGGCGACCTGGTGCTCTCGAAACCGGAAAGCGGCGAGGGCGAGTTGAGTTACCAGCCGGTGACGCGGACCTTCCAGTATGAGGATCGGGAGGTGTATTACGTCAGGGTGTCGGTTCGCGTGGAACAAGCCGGTGGCGAACCAACCTGGGAACGCAATGAAATGGCGGTGACCGGCGGGCATCCGGTTTGGGTGACGCAGCTTGAGCGCGTGGCCCAAACAAAGAGTGAGAAAGCTAGTTTTCCAGACGGTGATGTTCGCACTGATGTGCATGGCTGGATGAGTATCGAGGAACTCTATCTGCGCAGGTGGAAACACAGGTGGACAAAATCGAAGCAGGGGGTATATCGAATTCATACGATCCTGGCAGATGGTCGTCACGCCACAATTTCCGCCATCCATCCCATCCTGCAAAGCCTCGGTCAGGCGCATATTCAGTTGCGCGATGGCTTAGCCAAGGGACACTACAAACCTCATCCGTTACATTACTTGATTGATGAGTTCCTGAAAATTCCGGAAGACGATGTCGGTGTCGCCTTCGACGATAGTGAATACTGGCGCGAGGAGGCCATGGGTGAAACTATCGTTTTCGGGCCGCGCGGCGCCTATCACTCCAAAGAGGTGAAGCCGATGACCAACATGGGGCCATGTTGGGTTGATACCGACGGCTACGACTATACCGGCTACGACAGCGAGAGCCCGATGTCGGTGATCAAGCGCTCGGGCGGACATCTGCCGATGCGGCGCACGGTCTATAACCTCGAAGTGGCCAACACCCACAGCTATTTCGTCGGCGAACTGGGACTTTGGGTGCATAACACCAGCGGTGTCGAGCGGATGACCGCAGGCATTCCCTGCGGGAAAAACGTAGCGTCCCTCGCGGGATTTTCTGCGACCGTCATCGGCCGTGACGGGGCGTGGCGTGGATCAAGTGTCGGAAGAGGACCGTAGAATTCCCTTGGGGGCAGCCGGCTTTTCCGACCTGCACTGTGTCATTCCCGGAGAGCCCCGCAAGGGGTTCCCGCCGGCCGCCAATATCCACGCGCTTCTCCAAGTGGTTAGCGTGAAGAACCAGCAACGGCGCGCCTTTCGGGCCATTGCGGTTTCTGATAAGAGTCTCGCCATGCGCACCATTCTTCTGAGCTTGTGGCTGTTGCTGGCGACCTCCCCGGCGCTCGCCGATCCTGCCCTGCGTGGCACCTCTCGGACGCCAGCCGGCTCGGTCGATGTGATCTTCGACATGAGCATGGACCCGGTGGCTACGCCGTTCGAAGTCGCGTTCGAGGGCATGTCGCGGCTGCTTGCGCTCTTGCGGCGGCATGGGGCGTCCGTGTCGAGCAACGTGTTGCCGCTCGAGACCGTGCTCGGGGCATGGGGCGGGCCAGGGCGGGTGCTGGTTCTCGGCATGCCGTGGAAGACCCGCTATTCGCCCGCCGCGCTCGACGCCATCGATGCCTTCATGCGGGCAGGCGGGGGTGTGCTGGTCATCACCGAGCACGACAATGTGTATCTGCACGCGGATGCGCAAAACGAACTCACCCGCCGCTATGGCATCGAGACGGTGGATGGCCACTCCCGCGAGGCGCCGCGCGCGGGCGACCCCGTTCAGGGCTATTGGCCCTTCGTGGCGGCGCCCGATTGGGGTATCTCGCGTGCGCGGTTTCTGCTGCCCGCGCCGCTCGCCGTTCGCCTGCCGGCAAAGGCGCTTGCGGCGATCACGACACCGGCACGGAGCGAGTGGGCGACGGTCATGGCGGAGGCCGCCGTTGGCCAGGGGCGCCTGCTCGTCGTTGCGGATTCGGAGTGGCTTTGGGACATGACCCGCGAGTTCGGGTTGCGCGGCGACGATAACGAGAAACTCGCGCTGCGCATGTTCGGCGAGCTTGCGGGGCGGGCCGGGCCCCTCGTCGCCGAACCCGCGCCTCGCCCCGCCGCGACGATGCACGGCGACTTCAGCGATGGAACGCGCTGCGTCGCCTTCGAGAGCGACGGGAACGCCTTCGCGCTGGAGGAGGCGCCAAATGGCCTCATGACCTTGGTGCGCGGCCTGCATGCTGCGGGCTTCGCGATCCGCCTGACCACGGATCGGGAAGCGGCGCGCTGCGAGGCAAGCCTGCTGATCTTGCCTCTGCTGCCGCTCGGGGAGGCGGTGACGCGCTTGAAAGGGCGCCGTCTGATCCTGGTGACCGATGGGGATTCCGATTCCACAGGCTACGCAGGCAGCATGTGGAAGCAGTTGCCGATCCGGTACGACGAGTATGAGGGGCGCGGCGCGGAGCGTCCGCTGGATGCCCTGACCAGCTCGCTGGGCCTCCACATTCCGCGCGTGACTCTCATCGACGAGAATGACACGACGCGCGTGACGGCGCTTGCGCCCAGTGGGGGTAGCGTAGTGCTTCACCGTGCAGGCACGCTGTCGTGGAAGGGTCACGCGTTTCGCGGGCTCGTGGCAGCCGTGCCCGGCACGCGCAAGAGCGACGACCTGTTTCCGGTCACGCGCAGCGTTAACGGCAAGGCGGAGTTTCCGCGGCGCCGCACCCTCCCTGCGAGCGAGGAGCCACTCTGGGTAGTCGCACAGAGCGACAGGGTGTTCGCGGTGGCTGACCTCGAGCTCGTCACCGACCAGGTCCTGGCGACGGACGCCGGCAAGGAGCTCCTCAAACTGCTCATCGACTGGCTCGTCGCGAAGTAGCGCTTCAGGCCGCATGGTGCTGCATTTCCAGCACGGGCGGGCGAGTCGCGGGCGCAGGGCTTGCCCCGCCCCAATGATTCCCGACCTGTCTCCTCCGTTTCCATTACAATCCGCCCCGGAAGTTCGCCAGGCAGTCGCTGTGAGCACTTGCTCATGGAGGAAAGTCCGGGCCCCGTAGAGCAGGATGCCGGCTAACGGCCGG
>CAZCPD010000299.1:0-3339 GCA_964500425.1 uncultured Rhodocyclaceae bacterium | reverse complement strand
CATGATTCTCGCGATGCATGCCGGATTTGCCTTTCTCGAACTCGGCACCGTCCGCAGAAAAAACCAGGTCAACGCCCTGGTCAAGATCCTCGTCGACTTCGCGGTATCGACCATCGCCTACTTCTTCATCGGTTACACCCTGGCTTACGGCGTGAACTTCTTCAGCGGCGCGGAAACCCTGGTGCAGAAGAACGGCTATGAACTCGTCAAGTTCTTCTTCCTGCTGACCTTCGCCGCCGCCATCCCGGCGATCGTTTCGGGCGGCATCGCCGAGCGGGCCAAATTCCACCCCCAGCTGATCGCCACCTTCCTGCTGGTCGGCTTCATCTACCCGATCTTCGAAGGCATCGCCTGGAATCAGGGCTTCGGCGTGCAGGCCGCCCTGAAAGCCTCGTTCGGCGAGGAATTCCACGATTTCGCCGGCTCCGTCGTGGTGCATGCCGTCGGCGGCTGGATCGGTCTGGCAGCAGTGCTCATGCTCGGCGCCCGACGGGGCCGCTACCACAAGGACGGCGGCATCTCCGCGCATCCGCCGTCAAGCATCCCGTTTCTCGCGCTGGGCGCCTGGATCCTCACGGTCGGCTGGTTCGGCTTCAACGTCATGAGCGCCCAGACGCTCGACAAGATCTCCGGCCTCGTCGCCATCAACTCGCTGATGGCCATGGTCGGCGGCACGCTGGTCGCCCTGCTCGCCGGCAAGAACGACCCCGGCTTCGTGCACAACGGCCCGCTCGCCGGCCTCGTCGCAGTCTGCGCCGGCTCCGACCTGATGCACCCGCTCGGCGCCCTGATCACCGGCGGCCTCGCCGGCGGCCTGTTCGTCTGGATGTTCACCCTCACGCAGAACCGCTGGAAGATCGACGACGTGCTCGGCGTTTGGCCGCTGCACGGCCTCTGCGGCGCCTGGGGCGGCATCGCCGCCGGCATCTTCGGCAGCCAGGCGCTCGGCGGCCTTGGCGGCGTGAGCCTCGCCTCCCAGCTCGTCGGCACCGGACTGGGCATCGCCATCGCCCTGAGCGGCGGCCTGCTGATCTACGGCGCCCTCAAGGCCACCCTCGGCCTGCGCCTCGACGCGGAAGAAGAATTCAACGGGGCAGACCTGACGATCCACAAGATCACGTCGTCGCCGGAGCGCGAGACGCTGTGGTGAGTGCCCTGATCCGATAATGAAAGTCTGTAACAGCCACGGCCGGTTGGCTATTGGCTCGCATTTGCTCGCCAGCGCCACGCCGGCAGCGTTGCACTACGTCAATCGATGAAGACACGTTGCCCCGATTGACCAACCCGGGCCATTTGTCCAGCCGGTCTTAACGAGAGGTCGGAGCAGCCGTTCAGGTAAGGTAGTGCCCCGCCAGAAGCCCCCGATTGGCGCTTCTGCGCGCACCCGTCATTCGCGGCAATTGTTGCCATCTTTCGGTTGGACGCAATCACCCCGATTCAGGATTCTTGATTTTCGTGCCTCCCGTGACTACCATCGCCCCTCGTAGCCAGATTCGGCTCACGTTACTTATCGAGGTTTGGATGTTGGAGATTGCAGTAATCCGATAACCCGTTTCCCGCGCCAGCGGGGCATTCAGGTTATCGCGATCACAAACGTGTAGCAGGCCACCCGCAGGTGGTTTGCTGTTTCTGTTCGTTCAGATTACTGCCAATGGATTTCCAACATGACGACTTCCAGACCGAAGCAACCGCTTCATCACACATTCGCCAATAGTGGCGGCATTTCCGATGCCTGCACTGACTCGGAGCGCACTGCGTCTGTCGCGGACGACGGCCACGAAGGCTTTGCACCGCCTGACCGATCTTGTGATCCTGGCGAATCCATCGCCAGGGTGACTGCGGTTGATCGCGACCAATACATCATCATGAACGCGGAGAGTGAAGTGCCTGCGAAGCTGACTGGCCGGGCTGCCTATGTCTGCGAATCCCCCGCCGACTTGCCATGTGTCGGCGACTGGGTCCATGTGAAGCATCACGACTCGGGCACGCACGCGAGCATCCTTGATGTACTGCCACGACAGTCGTTTCTGAGACGGAAAAAGTCCGGCGATACCGTTGAGTTCCAGATGATTGCCGCCAATATTGATGTGGCCTTGATTGTTCAGTCCTGCCACTTTGATTTCAATGTGCGCAGACTTGAGCGCTATCTCGTGATGGCGAGCGAAGGACATATCGAGCCTGTCGTACTGCTGACCAAGACTGATCTGATCACCCCGGTGGCGCTAGAGCAATTGGTCTCGCAGATTCGCCATGCCGGCATAGGCGTCAGAATCATCGCGCTAAGCAATTCCAGCGGAAAGGGCATTGACCAGCTCCGCAAGCTGATTCAGCCTGGCAAGACCTACTGCCTGCTTGGATCATCCGGCGTCGGCAAGACGACACTCGTCAATCGCCTGGTCGGCGCTTCCGGCCTGGCAACAGGAGCAGTCAGCCATACCGGAGAAGGCCGGCATACAACCACCCGGCGTCAGCTCATTGTGCTTGAGTCGGGTGGTCTCTTGATCGACATGCCCGGCATGCGTGAATTGGGGATGCTCGGCGTCAGCGAAGGAATCGATGATGGTTTTGCCGATATCCAGGCGTATTCAAGGCAATGTCGCTTTGCCGACTGCACTCACATCAGCGAACCGGGCTGTGCCATTCAGAACGTCATTGCGCAAGGCGAACTGGATCCGGCGCATTTTCAGAACTACCTGAAACTCAAAAAGGAATCCGAGTTTCATGACATGTCTCTACTCGAAAAGCGCAAGAAGGATCGGGCGTTCGGAAGGATTGTCCGTTCGGTCACCAAGGCCAAGGGGAAGCGGAAGGGGTAGGCGCCCCTCAACAAATTTGCGTATGGTCAGGACACCATGCAAAACGTGCTACGCCAGCTCAGCGATCACTTCATGTAGCCGATATCACTCATGCATTCAGCCCCGCGATCTGGCGCATGCAGCGCTCCCTTGCGCAACCGAGACTGCTTCCACGCCATGTCGTTCTCAATCGGTACTCGAATAGAGTCAGGGTTAGGCTACCCCGCGTTCAAGGCACGATCCGATAACGAGAGCTTACGCTGGAACTGCTTCCTGAGTCGATACAGCTGGGCCGGCCGATGCGCCTTGCCGGTCTCCATGGCGCCTTCGACGGACTCGAGCATGTCCAGCTCGTCGATCTTCCGCCGGAAGCTCACCTTGTTCACCGGCTCGCCAAGGATGGCTTCGTAGATCGCCTGCAACTGCGGCAGCGTGAAGATCTCACCGCACAGATAAACCGGCAGCGACGAATAGCTGCTCTTGTTGCGCACCCGCTCCACTGCGGTTTCGATGATCTGCTGATGATCGAAGGGCAGGCCCTTGA
>CAZCPD010000298.1:0-3349 GCA_964500425.1 uncultured Rhodocyclaceae bacterium | reverse complement strand
GCGCCAGCAGGTCGAGAGACTGGATGGTGTTGGTGCCTTCGTAGATCATGTTGATACGCGCATCACGCACGTACTGCTCCATGCCGTTGTCGGCGATGTAGCCATGACCGCCAAATACCTGCATCGCCTCGGACGTGGCAATCCAGCCGTTGTCCGTGATGAAGGCCTTGACGATGGGCGTCAGCAGCGCCAGCAGATCGGCTGCCTCCTGACGTACAGCCGGGTCGGGGTGCTTGTGCTCGCGATCGGCCTGCAACGCGACAAAGTTGGTGAAGGCGCGACCACCCTCGGCATAAGCGCGTGCGGTCAGCAGCATGCGGCGCACGTCGGGATGGACAATGATCGGGTCGGCCGCCTGCTCTGGCGCCTTGGCGCCAGACAGACTGCGCATCTGGATGCGATCGCGTGCATAGGCGACGGCGTTCTGGTAAGCCACTTCGGTAAGGCCCAGCGATTGCAGACCGACGCCGAGGCGCGCCTCGTTCATCATGACGAACATGGCATTGAGGCCCTTGTTCGGCTCGCCGATGATCCAGCCGCTAGCCCCGTCAAGATTCATCTGACATGTCGAATTGCCGTGGATGCCCATCTTCTCTTCGATGGCGCCGCAGAAGATAGGGTTGCGTGCGCCGGGATTGCCGTCGCCATCGGGCAGGAACTTGGGTACCACGAACAGCGAGATGCCGCGCGTGCCGGCAGGAGCGTCCGGTAGGCGGGCCAGCACCAGATGAATGATGTTGGCCGACATGTCATGTTCGCCGGCCGAGATGAAAATCTTCGCACCGCTGATCTTGTAGCTGCCATCGGCTTGCGGCTCGGCCTTGCTGCGCAGCAGGCCAAGATCGGTACCGCAATGCGGCTCGGTCAGGCACATCGTGCCCGTCCACTCGCCGGCGATCAGCTTGGGCAGATACATGGCCTTCTGCTCAGGTGTGCCGTGCGCATGTAGGCAGGCGTAGGCGCCGTGCGACAGGCCGGGATACATGGTCCAGGCCTGATTCGCCGAATTGAGCATTTCCAGCGCCGAGCTGCTCAACACATGTGGCAAGCCCTGGCCACCATACTCCGGATCGCAGGACAGCGACGGCCAGCCCGCCTCGATATACTGCTGGTAGGCCTCCTTGTAACCACTCGGCGTCGTCACCGTATGAGTATTCTTGTCCAATCGGCAGCCTTCGCGATCGCCGCTGTGGTTCAGCGGAAACAGCACCTTGCTGCAAAACTTGCCCATTTCCTCGAGCACCTGATCAATGGTGCCGGCGTCAATGTCGGCATGTACCGGTAGCTGCCGCAGCTCCGCCTCGACATTCAGCAGTTCATGCATGACAAATTGCAGATCGCGCAAAGGCGCCTTGTACTGACCCATGTTATCCCCTCAAGAAACAGTTGAAACGGTTCGTTTGTGACGAATTACGGTTGCTCCAGAAATGCACCGACAGGAAGCGGACCTGCTCACGCCACCCGTTTATCCCGCTGGCTGACATCCGGGATCTGGAGTTCCGGAAGCGGCGAACGCAAGCCGCCGATCAGGAAACTCATCACCCGCGCATGCAGAGCGTTGCTATCGCTGTCGTCGAGACCACCCAGAACGTTCAGCGCGTCCGAACCGGAAATGGCATAGGACATGGCGCCGAGCATGAAATGGAAGCGCCAGAGGATCTCTTCCTTCGGTACATCAGGCAACGACTTGAACAAAGCCGCCTTGAAGCGCGGTACCGCTGCCGAGTACTCCTTGGCCAGAAAAGCACGCACGAACGGCGTCGGCGCCGTGTAGGTGCGCCCGAGCAGACGCATGAAATTGTTGCCGCCGCCTTCCCGGTCCGCGGCAAGTTTCAACGCCACGCCGAAGAAGGCTTCGAGGATCTGGCGCGGGCGCAATGGCGCCCCCTCGGCGGCGGCTTCCAGGTGATCGAGTTCCTTCAGACACTGCTCGTTGAGCCAGCCCAGTCGCTGACGGAAGACCTCTTCGATGAGCGAATCCTTGGAACCGAAGTGATAATTGACGGCCGCCAGATTCACCCCGGCCTTGCCCGTAATCTGGCGTAATGTGGTAGCCTCGAAACCGTGCTCGATGAACAGTAGTTCGGCGGCACGCAGGATGCGAATGCGGGTATCGATCTCGGACATGAAATATAAACAGTTGTTTGAAACGATTGTTTGATTTAAGCAGAACATTTCCGGGCTGTCAACTGCGCCGCACACCGCCCAGAAATAATAAAAGGTTCATCGCGCCTTTCCCGGACAGGCGCGATGAACCTAAAATAGGCCAGGACTCTCGCCCTGGCCTATGCGTTTGCGTTTGCGGCCTCGTTAAACTCGACTTATCGCGTCCTCGGACACTCTTAACACCCACTCGGCGTTACGTTTGCCCTGCCGCACCAAAGACACGCCACTCCTGGATGACATCGCGCAGTACTGTTGCGGATCGCGGCAACGGGGGCAAAACGGAAGCAAGGAAGCAGGATTACGCGACGGGTGGCCTGCTCACGTTCGCCGCCGGCACGCCGGACAGCAATACCTCCCACGACGAATCGAATGCGGCTTCGCTGTATGGCTCGGGTAGAGGCGCGAGGTCGGCGGTCGAGCGTGGCAATGCACAGGCTTGCTGAAGGGGCACCGATACAGCGGCGCTTCCCGAGCTTTCGACGATGGCGCAGAGTTCCTGTAGTGTCGGCATGATATCTCTCCTTTGACTGACTGATGACAAGTGCAGAGTAGTATTCCCGACTGTTTTTGTCGACTATCGAAGCAATAGCGTTACCCTATCGAGGCGCAAGGCGCCCTGATAAACCAGATGCCCAGCCAACTGTTTCTCGATTAGCGATAAAGACAGCAACCGGCAGACATGGCAGCCGATGCTGCAAGGAAGTCGCGCTGCGCGTCGATTTCGATGCCCTTGATGATCACTGTCAGGCCTAATCTCTGCGTCAGAAGGCGGACCCAAAAAGGCAAAGAACTGCTCGCCATCTAGAAAAAAACCCGACAATCCGCGCGGACCGCCGGGGTTCATCAGGGAGCGCCATGCCGCGACGGCGTCATGCGCCTCAGGACGGGTTGGCCTTCGTCGACTTGCGATGAATGGTGATCACCGAGGTCGGCGCATCCATGCCCTGCGCCTGCGCCGAACCGCCGGCTTCTTCCTGCACCTCCTCGTGCGGCTCAGGCGGCGGCAGACGACTGACCATGAGTTCAAGCTGACGCTGCTCCAGCCCGATGTAGCGTGCCATCAGCTCGCCGAGCGCCCGATAGTAAGCAGGCGCCTTCTGGTCCTTCAGCTTTTCGCTCAGCTGCGGAATCCACGACGCCGGGTGACGATTGACGAAATCGCGCTGGGCGCGGATGAAGTCGT
>CAZCPD010000297.1:0-3423 GCA_964500425.1 uncultured Rhodocyclaceae bacterium | reverse complement strand
CCTAGAATTCTCCCCCGACAAATCCCGATCCACCGATCGGCGCATTCGGCTTCGGCGAGTGATACTCGCCATCATCATGCACCTTCCGGTTCGCCGCGCATTGGGGATGCGCGGTATCGCGCCATCCCTGGCTGTCTGGCGCGGCCGGATCGTAAACCTTTGGCTGGCTTGCAGGAAGACATGACCGATCTTTCGAACCCGGAGTCCACCTCAAACCAGCAGCGTCATCGATTCCGGCGCTACCTGATGGCCGTCGGCTCGTCGCTGCTGGTGTTGCTGCTGATGTATGCGATGACCTACCTCGAGTTCATGGAGGTCAAGGGCTTCTATTATTCCGCAATCAGCATGCTGTTCTTCTTCACGCTGTTCGCCGGCCTGTTCCTGAGCGGTCTGAATCTGAAAGCCGCCGACCCGAGCCTGACTTCCGGCATGATGGCCTGCTCGATGCTGGTCCTCGCGGTCGCCATGTTCTATAGCGCCAGCGCCGCGCGCGGCCTGCTGCTGATGATCTTCCTGGTGTCCTTCATCTTCGGCGTCCTGCGGCTGCAAACACGCGAACTCTCTTACTCGGGTCTGATCGCCTCCATGTTGTACGCGGCCTTGATCGACTTGCTGCTGACCTACCGGCCGGAAGCGATCGACCCGAAGCTGGAACTCATGCGCTGGGTCGTCATGTCCTGTGTGCTCGGCTGGTTCTCGCTGATCGGCGGCCACATCAGCCGGGTTCGCAAGAAACTCAGCGACAACAATCTCGAGTTGGCCAAAGCTCTGCAGACCATCCAGGATCTGGCGACCCACGATGCGCTGACCGGACTGCACAACCGGCGCTATCTCGAAGAGGCGATGCGCCACGAAAAGTCGCAGAGCGAGCGGTCGGTCAGGCCCTTCTGCCTCTGCATCGTCGACCTCGATCTCTTCAAGTCGATCAACGACACTTACGGCCACAATGCCGGCGACGAGGCGCTCCGGGGGTTTTCGGGCAGCGCCCGGTCAATCATGCGCAAGGCCGATCACTTCGGCCGCTATGGCGGCGAGGAGTTTCTCGGCATTCTGACCGGTACCGATCTCGCCGGCGCCAGAGTCTGGGCAGAAAATCTGCGCCACAAGACCGAGTGCCTGGAATTCCCCGGCCTGCCTCCCGGCTTCCATATCACGGTCTCGATCGGCATCGCCCAATACCAACCCGGCGAGGATATCGAGAAGACCATATCGCGCGCCGACCGCTTGCTGTACCGCGCCAAGTCGGAAGGCCGCAACCGTGTCGTGGCGAGCGAAAACCCCTGAGGCGGCTACCCGACAGCGTTTCGGCAAAATATAGGGTGCTGATTTCCCCTGTCCTCTCCGGATAGCCGCAGCAGCCTGTCCCTAGAATGCTCCTCCGGTGAATGCCGCCCGTACATTCCGTCGGCGCGTGCGGTCAACTCAGTGGGGTTCAGCTCATGCAAACAGATGTCGAAAAACAGCACCTCCTGACCAGCGTCGTGGATTACTTCATCCACCCCAGCCTGCGTTGCGATTCGGACATGTTCTATCGCGTGCGCATCCTGATCGCCGCGATGCTGACCTTTCCGATGGTGACGTTCTCTGCCTTCGTGTCGGTGCCGTTGATCAACTTTTCGCAATCCTCGATCCTGATCGCCGGCGGCCTGCTGCTGCCCGCCACGGTTTTCTTTATCGCCCTGCTGATCCTGCTGCGCCGCAATGGCCGCTACATGTTCTGCAGCGTTGCGACCGTATCCGCCCTGATGCTGGTGATCGTCGGCGGCATCTGTGTCTCGGGCGGCGTGGCGTATTCCCCGGTTACCCAGCTGCTGGTAGTGCCGCCGCTGACGGCCTACTTCTTTGGCGGCGTGCGCTGGGGCGGCCATGCCGTCGCCAGCACTTTCATGATACTCATCAGCCTGGTCGCCCTGCATTATTTCGGCTTCGACTTCATCCAGACGGTGCACTCGAAAGAACAGCTCATCATCACCCACTTCCTGGTCAGCTTCGTCAATCTGGCGGCGATTTCGGGAATGGCCTTCATTTACGAATTCACCGCTGCGGCCCTCAAACGGGAACGCGACGTCGAACACGAAAAGTACGTCCGCCTGGCGAAGACCGATCCGCTCACCGGACTCGCCAACCGGCGCAATTTCGACGCCATGCTGAAGGAGCGCATCGACCTGTACGGCATGCAGGTGCCGCCGCGCCGCTTTGCGCTGGGCTATCTCGATCTCGACGGCTTCAAGCCGATCAACGACCAGCATGGCCATGCTGTCGGCGACGAAGTCCTGCGCATCGTGTCAGAGCGCCTGCGCGCGGTGCTGCGCGGCTCCGACTTCGTTGGCCGCCACGGCGGCGACGAGTTCATGCTGATGCTCGACCTGACCGGCGAACCGGAAGCACTGGAGAAGATGGCCACGCGCCTGCTCACGGCCATCGCCAAGCCGATCAAGGCCAGCGCCGGCGAAGTCGGCGTCACCGGCAGTCTGGGCTTCGCGATGTTCCCGCTCGACGCCTTCGACATCGAGGAACTGAAGAAATATGCCGATGCGGCAATGTACGAGGCCAAGAAACAGCACAACTGCTGGCGGGTCTATAGTCCGCCGCGCAAGACCAAGCTCTGACGCTGCACAGGCGCGGGCAATGAAAAGGGCCGGCATGCCGGCCCTTTTCATTGGCGAGTCGCGCCGCGCGTCAGACGATATTGAGGTGCTGGATACCGGAAGCCAGATCCTGATCCTTGGCGCTCTTGCTATGCAGCTTGATGTTGAGGCGCAGGTCATTGACCGAGTCGGCGTTGCGCAGCGCGTCCTCGTAGCTGATGCGGCCTTCCTCGAAGAGATCGAAGAGGGCGGCGTCGAAAGTCTGCATGCCGAGCTCGCGCGACTTCTTCATGATCTCCTTGATGCCCGATACTTCACCCTTGAAGATCAGGTCGGAGATCAGCGGCGAGTTAAGCATGATCTCGACCGCCGCGGCGCGGCCCTTGCCATCCTTGAGCGGGATCAGGCGCTGGGCGACGATGGCGCGCAGATTCAGCGACAGGTCCATCAGGAGTTGCTGACGACGGTCTTCCGGGAAGAAGTTGATGATGCGGTCGAGCGCCTGGTTGGCGCTGTTGGCATGCAGCGTGCCCATCGCCAGGTGGCCGGTTTCGGCAAAGGCGATGGCGTGCTCCATGACTTCGCGGTCGCGGATTTCGCCGATCAGGATGACGTCGGGCGCCTGGCGCAGGGTGTTCTTCAGCGCCGCCTCCCAGGAGTCGGTATCCACGCCGACTTCGCGCTGGGTCATGATGCAATTGATGTGCGGATGCACGTATTCGACCGGATCCTCGATGGTGATGATGTGACCATAGCTGTTCTCGTTGCGGTGGCCGATCATCGACGCCAGCGAAGTCGACTTGCCCGAACCCGTGCCGCCGACGAACAGCACCAG
>CAZCPD010000296.1:0-3430 GCA_964500425.1 uncultured Rhodocyclaceae bacterium | reverse complement strand
CGGCAAATTTGTTAAACTATGCGATTGGCAATTCACGGGTTCGCCGGCGATGTCTGAATATTGTCTTCCCGATAGGGGGCTGCTTTGAAATCTGAAAAAATCGTATTGGTCATCCCTGTCTACAACAATGCCAGACTGACCGATCAATGTTTGAAGTCGATATCGAAATATGCGGACGTCAATCCCGGCGCTGAGGTTCTGGTTGTCGATGATGGCAGCGAGCAAGAAACCAAGGACTGTCTGAAGGCTCATCCCGTCACGGTGCTCACCAATGAAAAGAACTGCGGCTACCTGACGACCACGAATCGCGGGATTCGACACGCGCTGGATGTCATCAATGCCGATCTTGTCGTTCTGATGAACAATGACCTGGAGGTGAAGGATGACTGGCTGGGCAGGTTGGTCTCCGTGATGGATCGGTACGATCTTTCCGGGTATTCAAACGCCGGGAAGAAGTGGTTTCTGAAGAAGAAGTTCCATCGGGAGACCTGGTATGTGGAGGGCTCCTGCATGATGGTGAAGCGGGAAGTGTTCAACAAGGTGGGAATTCTGGATCCCGCATTCAAGACCGGCTACTACAGCGATGATGACATTTGCCTGCGGGCGTTGATTGAAGGCTTTTCCATCGGCCTGGTGGATAACGACAGGCTGCACTTTGTACATCATCTCGGTGGAAAGACTTTCGGCAGGAACAAGTTTCACTTCATGCGGAATGACTACACGGCGTTTATCGACAAGTGGGGCAAGGCCAAGGGCAACGTGGTCGTCGAGAACTATTTGAACAAATGGATGTTCAACCCGCACAATCGCCTTTTCAGGGCCATCGAAGGCTTTGGCGCTCTGTTGAACTCCCTGTACCTTCGTTTGGGGCTCGTCTCTCGAAGTAATACATGAACCGGATCAGCAGAGGCGGCAGGGCTGATCGGCTCCACCAGGGTGATGATGGGCAATCGGGAAGCATGGATCGAATGATGGAGTTGAGCGGGCGGTGAATTTTCCCTTCTGGTTATCGTTGGTGATCTTCCTGATCACGGCCAGCGTCGCGCTGGAATTCACGATGGGCATGCGCAAGGTGAAGATGCTGCGCGATACGCCGCCGCTCCCCGATGGCGAGCTGCCGCGCGTCTCCATCATTGCCGCGGCACTCAACGAGGAGGCGACCATCGAGCCGGCGTTGCGCTCGCTCCTGGCGATCGACTATCCGAACCTTGAAATCATCGCCATCAACGATCGCTCGACCGATGCGACGCCGCAAATCCTCGAGCGTCTCGCCACCGAGTTCAAGAATCTGAAGGTGCTGCATCTGCATGAATTGCCGCCCGGCTGGCTTGGCAAGGTGCATGCGATGCATCAGGGCGCACAGCTGGCGAGTGGCGATTACCTGCTGTTCACCGATGCCGATGTCGTGTTCGAGCCGAGCACCATCCGTCGCGCCATCGCCTGGTGCGAACAGCACGCCGTCGATCATCTGACGCTGATCTTCGAGTCCATCACGCGGAACCCGCTGTTGCGGATGACGACGCTGGCGATGAAGATCACCTGCTTCGCGCTGGTGAAGCCGTGGAAGGTGGCTACCTCGCCACGGCATTTCATCGGCGTTGGCGCCTTCAATCTGGTGCGCGCCTCGACCTACCGCAAGGTCGGCGGCCACGCGAAAATTCCGCTGGCGGTGATTGATGACGTGATGCTCGGTCAGGTCATCAAGCTGAGCGGATTCACCCAGCATGTGCTGGACGGCGCCGGGCTGATTTCCGTCGAGTGGTATCGGACGCCGTGCGAGATGTACTGGGGGTTGATGAAGAGCTCGTTCGCCTCGATGGGTTACCGGCTCGGGCCGCTGGTGTTCGTCACGCTGCTGATCCTGTTCCTGCGCGTCTGGCCGTGGCTGGGCCTGTTCATTGGCGACAACGCGACGGGGCTGCTGTGTCTGGGTATCCTGGCGGCTGAAACGGCGATCTATCTGGACGTGATCCGTTCGACCGGCTGGAGCCGCAGTTGCCTGCTGTATTTCCCGATCAGCACAACGCTGCAACTGATCCTGATGTGGCACAGCGCCCTGCGCGCGCTGTATTGCGGCGGTGTCGAGTGGCGCGGCACCTTCTATTCGCTGGAGGAACTGCGCAGCGGCAAGCTCTCGCCGCGCGAGTTTCGAAAGCAGGTTCAGAGCAACAATGATCGCTCGCGAGATTGAGTGCGGAAGAGCGATGTCATGTCCGTTAGCGCAGAGCAACGACGCGCCATGCCGGATCCAGTCGGCATTCTTGAGCAGAAGGCTCTTGATAGCGGCGGAAGACCGAAAGGTCTTTGCACGGCGGGCGCAGTGAGACGAAGCGGGATTGTTCAACAGCCGACCGGTTCAGATCGTCAGGAGTGGGGGCTGTTTCCGCGCGCAACTGTCGAGCATGTTTGAGTCTGTGGTCAGCCGGGCTCACCGATGCATCCGGTGAGCCCGGCTACTCGCCGCCGGCAACCCGCTTGAGATTCATCTATCCCTCGAGCCGCGCCAGCTGCCCGCGGAGTTTCTCGACCAGCGCGCCGAAGTCGGCAAGGCGCGCGCGTTCCTGGGCAACCACGGCCTCCGGCGCACGTTCGACGAAGCTCGGCGTCGCCAGCTTCTTCTCGGCCTTGACGATCTCGCCCTCGATGCGGGTGATTTCCTTGGCCAGGCGTACGCGTTCGGCGGCGACGTCGATCTCGATCTTCAGCATCATGCGGAAGTTGCCGACGATCTGCACGGGCGCGTCGCCGGCCGGCAGTTCGCTGCCGGCGGCGGTGACGCTTTCCATGCGCGCCAGCGCCTGCAGGTAGGGTGCGAAGCTCTCGACCGTGGCGACGTCGCCGCTGATCAGTAGCGGCACCTTCTGCGCCGGCGAGAGATTCATCTCGCCGCGCAGGCTGCGGCATGCGTTGATCATGTCCTTGAGCAGCTGGATGCGGGCTTCGGCGTTCGCGTCGATCTTCGCCGGATTGCATTCAGGATAGCCGGTCAGCATGATCGACTCGCCGCTGGCGCCGGCGAGCGGCTTGACCGACTGCCAGAGCTCCTCGGTGATGAACGGGATCAGCGGGTGGGCCAGGCGCAGCATGGTTTCGAGCACGCGCACCAGGGTGCGGCGGGTGGCGACCTGCTGCGCGGCGTTGGTCTCGCTGTCGCTCTGCAATTGCACCTTGGCGAGTTCCAGATACCAGTCGCAATACTCATCCCAGACGAACTCATAGACGGTGCGCGCGGCGAGGTCGAAGCGGTATTCGGTGAAGTGCTGGGCGATTTCGGCTTCCGCGCGCTGCAGGCGGCTGACGATCCAGCGGTCGGCGGCGCTGAAGGGCGGGCAGTTGTCCGGCGTGATGTTGAGGCCGACATCCTTGCCTTCGCAGTTCATCAGCACGAAGCGCGTGGCGTTCCACAGCTTGTTGCAGAAATTGCGATAGC
>CAZCPD010000295.1:0-3434 GCA_964500425.1 uncultured Rhodocyclaceae bacterium | reverse complement strand
TTTCCGAGACATACACCGGAATGTGCTGCTTGCCGTTGTGGACAGCGATCGTGAGACCGACAAAATCCGGCAGTATGGTCGAACGACGCGACCAAGTCTTGATCGGACGCTTGTCGTTCGTTTCACGAACTGTGTCTACTTTCTTGAGCAGGTGGGCATCGACGAACGGGCCCTTTTTAAGCGAACGTGTCATTTATCACCTCTTATTTCGCGGGCGGCGCTGAACGATCATGCTCGTTGTGCGCTTATTGCTACGAGTGCGGTAGCCCTTCGTCTTGACGCCCCACGGGCTGACCGGGTGCATACCGGCTGCCGTACGGCCTTCACCACCACCGTGCGGGTGGTCAATCGGGTTCATCACCACACCGCGCACCGTCGGACGGATACCGCGCCAGCGCTGCGCGCCGGCCTTGCCGATGGAACGCAGGCTGTGCTCTTCATTACCAACTTCGCCGATCGTGGCGCGACATTCGATATGAACGCGACGGATTTCGCCGGAACGCAGACGCAGCTGTGCGTAGGTACCTTCTCGCGCCATCAGCTGAACCGAGGTGCCGGCGGCGCGCGCAATCTGCGCACCCTTGCCAGGAACCATCTCGATGCAATGTATCGTCGTGCCCACCGGAATGTTGCGAATCGGCAGCGTGTTGCCCGGCTTGATCGGCGCTTCCGAGCCACTGATCAGCTGCGTACCCACTGCCACGCCTTTCGGTGCAATGATGTAACGACGCTCCCCGTCAGCATAGCAAAGCAGCGCCAAGTTGGCGGTGCGATTCGGGTCGTACTCGAGACGCTCCACCTTGGCCGGGATGCCATCCTTGTTACGACGGAAATCGACAATACGATAATGTTGCTTGTGACCGCCGCCCTGGTGGCGAACGGTGACATGACCATGATTGTTGCGCCCGGCCTTGCTGTGCTTCGACTCGACCAGCGCCGAGTGCGGGCGGCCTTTATGCAGGTCGGGATTGACCAGCTTGATGAGCGAGCGGCGGCCGGGGGATGTCGGCTTGACTTTAACGAGCGCCATTTAAGCGGCCCCCCCTTCAGCGAAATTGATTTCCTGACCGGGCTTGAGGCAGACGAATGCCTTCTTCGCGTCGCTACGACGACCAACGGTGCGGCCAAAACGCTTGACCTTGCCCTTCAGGTTAGAAATCTGCACCGAGTCAACCTGTACCTTGAACAGCAGTTCAACGGCAGCCTTGACTTCCGGCTTGGTGGCATCCGAAGTCACGAAGAACACGACTTGCTCGTTCTTATCGGCAACAAAAGTTGCCTTCTCGGAGATCTGCGGCGCCAGCAGCACTTGCAGCAGGCGTTCTTGATTGAAGTTGCTCATCCCAGCATCTCCTCCATCTTGGCGACTGCACTCTTGGTCAGCAGCACCTTGGGGAAACGAATCAGCGACAGCGGATCAGTTTCGGAGACTTCGAGAACCAGCACGCGGGGCAGGTTGCGCGAAGCCAGATAAAGATTTTCCTCGAGCGAGTCGGTCACCACGAGAACGGAATCGAGCCCCATGCCCTTGAGCTTCTGCGCCAAGTGCTTGGTCTTCGGCGCATCAAGGCTGAAATTCTCAACCACAACAAGACGATCTTCGCGAGCCAGTTGCGACAGGATCGAAGCAATACCAGCGCGATACATCTTGCGATTGACCTTCTGGCTGAAATTCTCCTCGGGAGAATTCGGGAAGATACGACCGCCGCCCCGCCACAGCGGACTGGAGGTCATACCGGCGCGAGCGCGACCAGTACCCTTTTGACGGAACGGTTTCTTGGTGCTGTGATGAACCTGCTCGCGATCCTTCTGAGCACGATTGCCGGAGCGTGCATTCGCCTGATAGGCAACCACGACCTGATGCACCAGAGCTTCGTTGTAGTCGCGAGCAAACAGCGCATCGGACGCGCTCAACGTCGCCGACGACTGCCCCTGTTCATTGATGAGCTTAAGTTCCATCATGCCCCTTTCACTGCAGGACGCACGATCACGTCGCCACCCTTGGCGCCGGGAACCGCACCCTTGACGAGCAACAGTTGACGCGCCTCATCGACTCGAACAACTTCCAGACTCTGCTGGGTGCGCTTGACATCACCGTAATGACCAGCCATGCGCTTGCCCGGAAACACGCGACCTGGATCCTGCGCCATACCGATTGAACCGGCGGAATTATGCGAAAGCGAGTTGCCGTGTGAGGCACGATTCGAAGAGAAATGGTGACGCTTGATCGCACCAGAAAAGCCTTTACCGATCGACGTGCCACTCACGTCAACCTTCTGACCCACGGTGAAAATCGACACACTGACAACATCGCCAGGCTTCAGCTCGGAGAGTTGCTGCGGCGTCACCTGGAATTCCCTGAGCACACTGCCGGCTTCGACGCCAGCCTTGGCAAGATGACCCGCCGTCGCCTTATTGACGCGACTGGCACGACGCGTGCCAAAGGTCACCTGAATTGCCGCATACCCATCGGTTTCAGGAGTTTTGATCTGGGTCACGCGGTTATTCGACACATCAAGCACCGTCACCGGGATGGTCGTGCCATCATCGGTGAAGATACGCGTCATGCCGACCTTGCGACCTACTAGGCCTAAAGTCATTTCTTGTTTCCTCTTGAGAGGTGCCGACTACAATTGGCCGGCCATTCACCAAAGGTAGATGCGTCGCGAAGCGTTTCCTTCCCGACGCACTGCCCACTTTCTACTTACTGCAACTTGATTTCCACATCAACGCCAGCCGGCAGATCCAGCTTCATCAAGGCATCGACCGTCTTGTCGGTCGGGTCGATGATATCCATCAGACGGAGATGCGTACGAATTTCGAACTGATCACGCGAGGTCTTGTTGACATGCGGCGAGCGCAGAATATTAAAACGTTCGATGCGCGTCGGCAGCGGAACGGGGCCATGCACGACCGCACCGGTGCGCTTGGCGGTGTCGACAATCTCAAGAGCCGACTGATCGATCAGGCGATAGTCAAAGGCCTTGAGGCGAATGCGGATTTTCTGGTTCTGCATGTCAATTACCCAATCAGACTTAAAGAGCAACACCCCACTTGTGTGGGACGGAGACGCGAAAGAGCGGAATTATATCGCTCTTTCGCATGTCGTGCAAGACAATTTTACTCGATGATCTTCGCCACGACACCAGCGCCGACGGTGCGACCGCCTTCACGGATGGCGAAGCGCAAACCGTCTTCCATCGCGATCGGGGCGATCAGTTTCACCGTGATCGAGACGTTGTCGCCCGGCATCACCATTTCCGTGCCCGCCGGCAGTTCGACCGAGCCGGTCACGTCCGTCGTGCGGAAGTAGAACTGCGGACGATAGCCATTGAAGAACGGGGTGTGACGACCGCCTTCATCCTTCGACAGCACATAGATCTCGGCGCTGAAGTGGGTGTGCGGGGTGATGCTGCCCGGCTTGGACAGCACTT
>CAZCPD010000294.1:0-3461 GCA_964500425.1 uncultured Rhodocyclaceae bacterium | reverse complement strand
GCCAATTCGTTGTTGAGCGTCTCGATTTCCAGCAGTAACTGCAGGCGCGTGTTTTCCGTCTTCACGCCGATCCCATCCCTGTCCTTCTGTGGATTCTGCTGCAGGTAGTGCTGCAAAAGCAGCACGCGATCCAGTTCGGCGGTCTTGCCCTGCACCTGATGTTTCTTGCCACGGATGACTTCATCCAGGTACGGGTCCGAGCCGACCTGGACGCGCGTCTTGACCCCGGTGGCGGAGCCGAGCACGGTGCATTCGATGTTTTCGGCGGCCCGCGCCGTGCCGCCGACGAGATGGCCGCCGCGGGCGCCGAGCTTGCCGATGCAGATATGCTTGCGCGCCATCAGCTCGCAGTGACTGGCCTCGCGATCGACGACGATCGAGTCGCCGGCTTCGATGTGCGCGTTCTCGGCGAAGAGTGCGTGCACGCTGCCGGCACAGAGAATTCGCGCCGTATTGGTGGGCAGAGCATGGTGGCTTGTACCGGTGCCGGTCCTGCCCTCGCTGCGGCCGATGATGCCGCCCTTCACCACGACATTGCCGCCCGCGGTGATCTCCGCTGCTTCGATGGTGCCCTTGACCATGACGTCGCCGGTCACATTGACGCGCAAGCCGGAACGGATGTCGCCGGCGACATTCAGGGTGCCCTCGAAGCTGATGCTGCCGGTTTCCAGGTCGACGTTGTCGACGTTGATCACCGGATTGACCTTGACGCCTTTGGGTACCACCATCGGTTGGCCGGCCAGTGTCGCCACCAGCAGATCGGGATCCTGAGCATCGGGCGCCGCGCCCGGCAGGTCGGACGCGAACGGCTCGTCGCCGATTGCCCTGGGCATGACCACCTCGTTGCGAATATTGGTGCCGTTCTTGCCGGGAACCGGCGGGTGGCGGCGCATCAAGGGCTCGTTCGGATGGACCAACAGCAGGCGGCTGATGTCGGTCAGCTTGATCACTGCGTTCTCGTCGAGTGCTGCCGCTGCGTCACCGGCTTCGCCATACAAGGGTTCAAAGGCGGTTGCCACGCCTTCCACGGCCGGATCGCCCTGGGCGATCAACAGATGGTCGCAATGACCGGCGGCGAGCGCCGCATCGAGTGCGGCATGCTGGATGCCATAGACAATCTTCTGCTCGCGCAGGGCATCGATCACCCCCGGCCCGGCCGGCTTGCCGCCGTGTGGCGGGATCAGGGTCAGGTGGGCAGTCATCAGGTCGTCGGCGACCACCAGCTTGAATTCACCGTCGCGGCGCTGACCGATCGCTTGTTCCAGGGGCTGGCTGGCGTCGGAGCAGCCACGCACGAAATCGGCCAGCGCCTTGTCGTCCAGCCAATAATTACCGCAGCCGTTCGCCACCATGAGCTGGCGGACCATTTCGGCATCGGGGGGGGGCATGCCGCCGGCCGGATCGAAACGGGCGCGGAACTCGCCGGTGCTTTCAGCGAGCGAAAAACTCAGGGCCTGTTCGCTTTCACTCATTTGGAACGTTCCTGCGCCTGCGGCGATGGGCAATTCTTGTTTTCTGCCGTGGCGAGTCGGAAGGCAAACAACGCTCTCCTCCCGTCGCTGTTGGCGACCATCCATGAGTGTATATCGTCGCCAGGCATCAAGACTTGAGCAAGATAGCCGGGGAATCGGGCCTGTTTCCGGATTATGGACTTGGTATCAGCCGCGTTCCTCGATCTCGGCCAGAAAAGCCTGCGCCGCGCCATGGCCGAGACGCGCGGCGCTTCTCAACCATTTCATTGACAGACGCGGGCTGCGTGCGACGCCCTGGCCGCGTGAATAGGCACGGCCGAGCTCGTACTGCGCATCGACTTCGCCGAGCGCTGCCGCCTTGCGCAGCCAGCGTCCGCCCTCGCGGGTGTTTTGCGGGCTGGCGGTGCAGCCCTGACCATGCAGCAGACAATAGCCGAGGCTATACATGGCGTAGGCGTCCTCGTGCTGCTCTACGGCTTGTTCGTACCAGCGTAGCGCTTCGCGGTGGTCCTGTCGTTTCCCTTCGGGGCCATGGCCAAAGTAGTAGAGGTCGGCCAACGCGATCTTCGCTTCGAACAGACGCGCCGCTTTGCGATACCAGTTCATTGCCTGCAGATCGTCGTGGGGAACGCCGTGGCCATGCCGGTAGCACTCGCCGAGCATGAAGGCGGCGCGACGATGACCGAGCTCGCCTGCCTTGCGGTAGCAGAGTGCGGTCTCCGCGGCCATGTTGGCATCGGCATCGGCGTTGTGCAGCAACTGTTCGGCGCGGAAAAAGTAATAGCGTTCGAGTTCGCCGAGCGCCGGCTGCCAGCCGGCTTCGGCGGCTGCGCGCAGAAGTTGTTCTCCGCGCTTCAGGTTGACTGCGACGCCAACGCCATGAAGATGGCAGCGACCGAGTTCCGCCATGCCGTGCGGATCCTTGCTTGCAGCGGCGGCGCGATATTGCAGGGCGGCTTGCACCGGGTCGACGGCGACGCCCTCGCCGTTTTCATAACATTCGCCGAGCCAGACCTGGGCTGTCGCGTCGTGACCTTCGGCGGCGCGCCGATACCACTCCACAGCCAGCGCTTTGTTCTCGGCGACGCCGTCGCCGTTGCGATAACAATGGCCAAGTTTACGCTGCGCCTGGGTGTGACCCTGGCGCGCGGCGGCGTGATACCAGTGGATCGCTTCCTGCATGTCGAGCGGCAGGCCGCCGCGGCCGAAGGCGTACCACTCGCCGAGCTCGAATTCGGCTTCGCGGTTGCCTCCCTCCGCCGCGCGCCGGTACCAGCCGAGGCCGGCCTGGATGTCGCGCGTGACGCCGACGCCGAACACATAGCATTGGCCAAGCAGGAACATTGCGCCGGTGATCCGCTTGCGCGCCGCAGCGCGGAACCAGGTCATCGCCTCGGCGCAATCCTGCGGAGCGCCTTCGCCGGCATACAGACACATGCCGACACAGTACATCGCCGCCGCGCTGCCGGCTTCCGCCGCCGCGCGCCAGAGACGCAGGGCTTCGGCACGATCCTCGGCGATGCCGCGCCCGAAGAAACAGCAGCGCGCCAGCAATTCACCGGCCGGGTGGTGACCGTGCTCGACGGCGAGGCGCAGCCAGCGCGCCGCCTCGCCGAAATCGCGCGGGCAGGCGCCGGGTAGTCCGAAATAGTGAATGCGCCCGAGCCAATACTGGGCGAGGCTCGCCCCGGCGCCGCCCTTGGCGGCCGCGCGGAGAAACATGTGGAGCGCCCGTGCCGGGTCTTCCGCGACCCCGTCACCGCGCAGTAGACAGAGGCCGGACCAGGTGAGGCCGCGCAGATCTTCGCGCGCAGCGGCCGAGTCGAAGAGGCGCGCTGCCTCGGCCAGGTCCTTGGGCAGTCCGAAGCCGTGGTAAAGCAGCCAACCGAGCACCGCCTCGCCGGCCGCGCAGCCGCGCTCGGCGCTCAGCGTCGCCCAGCGTGCGGCATGGCCCTGGGATTTTTCCGCGCCGCCTTCGCCGACGGCGAA
>CAZCPD010000293.1:0-3478 GCA_964500425.1 uncultured Rhodocyclaceae bacterium | reverse complement strand
TTGATGCTGGCGATGCATCGGCCGGAGAGGCGCGTGGATGCTGGCGTCCGAAGGAAAACCATGGTGAGAATCTCAGGGCGAAGGGGGTGGGCTGTCCTCCGTTTCCAGGCGCTTCAGGTTGTGGCGCGCACGGAAGTCCCGTGGGTTGAGCAGCAGCGCGCGCCGATATTCGGCTTGCGCTTCGGCGGTGCGGCCGTCCTGGGCGTAGGCGTAGCCAAGGTTGTTGCGTACGCGCGCCTTGTCGGGCGAGGTTCGAGCGGTGGCTTGCCAAAGCGCGATTTCATTGCGGTAGTCGGCGTTGCGCGCGATGGTCAGCGCAAGACAGAGCATCAGCAGGGCGACGGCGACCGCTAGGCGCATGCGCGGTCGATCCTTGAGGCGCAGCGCCAGTTCCGTCGCCAGCAGCAGCGCCAGCGGCCAGCCGGCGAGCAGCATCTGGCGCTCGTTGGCGACATCGAGGCGCGGCAGGAACAGGTGCAGCGGGACGAGCTGGAGCAGCAGCCAGGCGAGGGCGAAGGCGAGCCATGGGCGGCGCCGCCAGCTCAGGAACGTCGTCGCGGCCAGCGCGAGCAGCAGCAGGAGCGGCGGCAGTGCCTCGCTGCCGATGTCGCGCAACACGGGCAGGTCGGGGTCGATGTTCAGCCAGAACGGCGCGACCCACTGGCGCAGCAGCCAGGCCGTGCCGAGGGCCGTGCTGGCGAGGTTGCCGGCGAAGTCGTTGAATGTCGCGCTGCGGTCGAGATGCGCGGCGTAGCCCGGATGGCCGAGAAAGTAGAGTGCGCCGAGCGCCAGCAGCAGCCAGACGCTCCACTGCCGGCGCAGCGCATGCTTCAGGTTGCCGCCGTTGCCGAGCTCCCAGAGCAGCAGGGCGAAGGGGAAGGTGACGGCGGTTTCCTTGACGGCGAGGGCGAGGACGAAGCAGAAGGGAACGAGGAGGTGAAGGCGGAGGGCGGTGCGGGGGGCTTCTATCGAGGGGGCGTCACGGACCGACCGGCCGGAGGCATAAGCGAGCAGGCCGGCGAGGTAGAACATCGTCATCAGGGCGGCGGAACGGCCGCTGACGTAGGTGACGGTTTCGCTGTGGATCGGGTGCAGGGCGAAGATCAGCGCGGCGCAGGCGGCGATCCATTCGGCGTGCGGGCGCAGCGCCAGCCGGGCGGCGGCGTAGCGGCGCGCGAGCATCAGCACCAGCACGGCGTTGGCGCAATGGATCGCGATGTTGCTGAGGTGGAAGGGCAGGACGGCGCCGCCGCCGAGGGTCCAGTCCAGCGTGTAGCTGAACTTCAGCAGCGGCCGGATGCCGCGGCCAAGGTCGTTCCACCAGGCCGGCCAGGCGTGCACGCCGGGGTTGTCGACGATGACGTTGAAATCGTCGAACTGGAACTCGCCCCACAGCAAGGCGTTGGCGTAGGCGAGCAGGATGGCGGCAACGACCAGCAGCGCGCCACGGCCGGGACTCCCCTCGCCCCCGCCAGCGGGATGGAGGAGAGGGGGCGGGGGAGCTGCCTCAGCCGCCCTCATGCGCGAAGGCCAGGTCGAGAATGTCGGTGGCGTCCCACCAGCGGTTCGGCGCGTTCAGCAGCACCAGCAGGACGCTCGTCTTCCCGCGGCGGGCGTGGGCGATCAGGCACTTGCCGGCACGTGGCGTGTAGCCGCTCTTGAGGCCGAGGGCGCCGGCATAGCGGCCGATCAGGGCGTTGCGGTTTTTCAGGGTGAAGGCGCGGCCGCCGTCGAGCGTGGCGATGTCGCGCCTGTCGAGGGCGGCGAGTTCGCTCAGCGTCGGCAGCTTGAGGGCGGCGTTGGCGAGCAGGGCGAGATCCTGCGCGGTCGAATAGTGGTCGGCGGCGTCGTGGCCGCAAGCGTTGGCGAAATGCGTGTCGCGCATGCCGAGTTCGGCGGCGCGGCGGTTCATGTGCTCGACGAAGCGGGCCTCGCTGCCGGCGACATGCTCGGCGAGCGCGTGGCAGGCGTCGTTGGCGGATTCGAGCACTGTCGCGGCGAGCAGGTCAGCCAGGCGGAAACGTTCGCCGGGACGCACGCCGAGCCGCGTGCCGGTTTCGCGCGCCGCGTTGCGGCTGATGACGACCACGGCCTGCGACGGGTAGGGCTGCGGCGCATCGAGCAGCAGCAGCGCGGTCATCAGCTTGGTGAGGCTGGCGGGCGGCAGGCGGCGTGTCGCCTGCTTCGCCCAGAGCGGCGCGGCGTCGCCGTTGACCTGCACCAGGTAGGCGGCGGCGACGCGCGGGAAGGGATCGGCCGCCGGGGGCGTTGCCGACGCGGGCCGCGCCAGCGCGGTGCAGCCCGCCAGCAGCAGCCCGATCAGCAGGCGGCGCATCAGAAGCCGAACAGTCCCTTGAGCTTCTTCGCGCCTTGCACCACGGCGTCGGCGCCGGCGTTGCCGGTGGCGGGAATGGCGTCAAGCAGCTTGTTCGTCTCCTTGCCCTTGGCGTCGGCCGTTTCGCCCGTGGCATGGTCGGCCTTGCCAGTCGCGGGCCTGGCGCGCGCCTTCGAGGTTTCCTCGGCCATGGCTTCGGCGGCCTCGTCGCCGCCGTCGCCGCCGTCCTGGCAGCCCGCCGCGCTGCGCGCCGTGTAGCTGCGTCCTTCGCAGTTCTTCTTGCGCGCCATTTCCTTGTACGCCTTGGCTTCGGCCGGGCAGTTGGCCTTGAGGAAGCCGTAGTCGCCGCTCTTGTTGGCGCGGCAGACGGCGACGCGCGTGCCTTCGAGGTCGAGGCCGCAGGCGGTGGTGATCAGGGCGTTGTTGTGCGTCTCGGTGTTGATGAGCATCTGATAGACGCCGGCATCGCGCGCGGCATCCTTGCGCACGGCGCTGCACAGCGGCTCCTTCTTGCCGGGGCAGGCGTTGCCCTTGAGGAACATCTCGGCGCGGCCGATCCAGTCGTTGGCGGTGAAGCGCGAGGAGTCGCACATCTTGCCGACCATTTCCTGGGCCTGCTTGACCTGTGCATCGGCATCGCAGGCGCCGCCGATCTTCCGGCCGCTGTAGGACTGCGCCATGTCGATCTGCTGGCCGCCCGACGTGCCCTTCATCTGCATGCTGCCGCGCCAGCTGTCGCGGTCATGGGTGGATTCGCCGCTGCCGATCATGGTGTCGCCGCGCTCGACGCACTTGACCTTCCAGCTCACCTTGTTGCCCGAGGTCTTGACGTCGCTCATCTGGCACTTGTCGTCCTTCTTCTGCATGTACTGCGGGTTCCGCTCGCCGCCCGCGGGGACGCAGACCTTGATCGTCATCGCCGGCATCGCCATCGGCATTCCGGCCATTTCCATCTTGGTGGTGATTTCCCAATACTCGCCGGGCGCGGCGTGCGTGGCCGTCGCCGTCGCCGTCGCCGCGCTGGCGATCAATCCTGCGCAAAGTCCTTTCCAGAAATGCTTGTTCATGTCGGTGTCCCCATCCGCTTTGAAGTTGGTGAATTCAGCAAGCCGCAAGTATAACCGGCGCGGCCGGGCCGTCCCT
>CAZCPD010000292.1:0-3478 GCA_964500425.1 uncultured Rhodocyclaceae bacterium | reverse complement strand
ATGCCATACGGATCGCGGAAGGCGAGCAGGCCGTAGCCGGCGATCATGGTCACCACGGCGTAGGCGCCGCGCACGCGCCGATGCACGCCGGCGACCGCCTTGAAGATGGTTTCGGCATCGACCAGATATTTGGTCGATGCGGCTTGCAGTTCGTGGGCGAGGACGTTGAGCAGCACCTCCGAGTCGGAGTTGGTGTTCATGTGGCGCAGGTCCTGGAGGAACATGTCCTTCCTGAGCTGCGCCGAGTTGGTCAGGTTGCCGTTGTGCGCGAGCATCAGGCCGAACGGCGAGTTTACGTAGAAGGGCTGCGCCTCGGCGGCGTTGTGCGCCGAGCCGGCGGTCGGGTAGCGGCAATGGCCGATGCCCCAGTTGCCGTGCAGGTTGCGCATGTTGCGGGTGCGGAACACGTCGCGCACCAGGCCCGAGCCCTTGTGCATGTGGAAGCGCCCGGCTTCCGCGGTGGCGATGCCGGCGGCATCCTGGCCGCGATGCTGCAGTACCTGCAGTCCGTCGTAGAGCAACTGATTGACTGGGGAGGTTGCGACTACCCCGATAATTCCGCACATCGCGTCACCGCCTGTCCATAAGTTTGGTGAAATTCATGAATTCCTGTTGCCCGATCATAGTATCGCCGCTTGTCGCAAGGCTCGCGCGCCCTGGCTGGTGCGGTAGCGGATCTTCTGCGCCAGCGCAGACGGCAGCCAGGGTTTGCTGGCGATCACTGCCGTTTCCAGCGGCGGCGCCAGCAGCGAATCGCGCCACCAGGCTTCGCGCGGCAGATTGGTCAACCCCGCGAGCAGCACGGCGATCCATGCCACCAGCAGGCCGCGTCCCAGGCCGAACAGCGAACCCAGCAAACGATCCACCAAGCCCAGCCCCACTGCCCGCAATAGACTGGAAATGAGCATCCGCGCAATCCCGAACAGCAGCAAGGTCAGGACAAATACCGTAACAAAACCAACAATGTAGCGCAAGCCAGGGTCGCTCAGTCCGCGTACCGCGCCGGCCATCAGCATCGCCGCTTCGTCGCCCCACGCCTTCGCCGCGAAGAACGCCGCCACCCATGCCAGCAGCGAGAGCACCTCGCTGACCAGGCCGCGCCAGATGCCAAGCAGGAACGATACAAGGACGACGGCCAGGAGCAGGAAATCAAGCCAGGTGAAGTCGCCCATGCGTGATTACTTTGCTTGCGCCACCGTGCCGCCGCCCGGTCCGCCGGCGCCGATCTTTTTCAGGCGGGCCTGGGCCTTCTCGGCCGCTTCGCGGGTCGGGAAGGGACCGCAGCGCACGCGGATTCTCGGGCCTTGCGGCGTATCCACCTTTTCCGTGAAGGAGGCGTAGCCGAGTTCCTTGATCTTTCCCTGCAGCAACTTGACGTTCCCCTGGTCCTGATAGGCGCCGAGCTGGATGAGCCACTGCTCGTCATTGAGCAGCGCGGCGGCACGCGCGCTTTCGGCCGCCTTGGCTGAGGCTTTCTCGATGGTCTTGTCGGCGACCTTGTCGGCCGCTTTCTCCGCGGTCTTTTCCGCAGGCTTGGTTTCGCTCTTGCCGTCCGCCTTGGCCGGCGCCTTGCCTTCGGGCTTGGCCTCGGGCCTGGCTTCGCTTTTCGCGTCTGGTTTGACTTCGGCGCGGGCGGCCGGCTGTGCCGCCTGCGGCGGCGTCCCGCTGGGCTCCAGCGGCGTTGGCGGGGTGAACTGCTTGGGTGTGATGCGCGAAACGACCGAGTTGGCGCCAGGCTCCTGGCTGGGGATGCGGATCTGGATTTCCTGCGTCACGGGACGGGGTTCCTGGTCCATCACCATTGGCAGGACGATCACCGCCAGCAGGGCCAGCGCAATCGCGCCGACCAGGCGCCGGCGCGCACGCTTTTTCAGATCGAGATGAGGATCGCCATCGGCGCTCGTGGCGGCGTTTGCCGTTGCCTTGGATGCTGGGTCTTTATCCATCATGCCGTTCAAGCCGAGTGCAAGGATTCAATACCGATCGAACTGGTCGCAGTGGGCGTCGTCCGCTGCCGGAGGCCATTCACGCTTCGCGCAGTAGCCGCATTGCCGCCGCAACCGTAAGGAAGGATCCAAAAGCGAGAATTCTATCATCTTCGCCGGCCTTCTCCTGCGCATGGCGCAATGCGTCGGCGGCTGTGTCGAACTGTGGCGGCATGCCGGCGATGCCTTCGCGCGCCAGTATCTGCGCGAGTTCCACGGCGCTGGCGGCACGCGGACCGGGCAGCGTGCACGGCAGCCAATGGTCGATGCGGTCCTTCAGCGTACGGACCACGGTCGCGATGTCCTTGTCGCGCATCATGCCGAAAACCGCCCAGGTGGCGGGGTAGTAGGCCTGCCCCTGCGCGCCGAGGTTGTCCGCCAGCACGCGCGCCGCCTGTGGGTTGTGGGCGACGTCGAGGACGATAGCCGGGCGGCCCGGCAGCATCTGGAAGCGGCCTGGCAATTCGACTTCGAGCAGGCCGCGACGGATGTCCTGCATCGCCACCGGCAGCCGGTCGGCCAGTGCATCGAGCGCCGCCAGCACGCCGCTGGCGTTCTGCAGCTGGATCGGACCGCGCAGGCCCGGGAAGGCGAGGCTGCTGCGGCGGCTGATTCCTTCGCCCTTCTTCTGCCAGAACTGCCATTGCAGCTCCTGGCTCAGATAACCGAAGTCGCGGCCGAGCAGGCGCAGTGGCGCGCCGATGACATGGGCATGGTCGACGAGGCTTTGCGGCGGATGTGGATCGCAGCAGATTGCGGGCTTGCCGGCACGGTAGATGCCCGCCTTCTCGAAGCCGATCGCCTCGCGCGTGTCGCCGAGATATTCGCTGTGGTCGATGTCGATGGCGGTGACGATGGCGCAGTCGGCATCGTAGAGGTTGGTCGCGTCGAGGCGTCCGCCGAGGCCGACTTCGAGAATGATGACGTCGACCCGTGCGGCGACGAAGCATTCCCAGGCGGCCAGCGTGCCGGCTTCGAAGTAGGTCAGGGCGAGGTCACCCTCGGCAGCGGCGTGGCGGCGCGCCTCTTCGACGCGCGCGAAGGCGGCGCATAGCGCGGCATCGCTGGCCGGGACGCCGTCGATGCGCACGCGCTCGTTGTAGTCGAGCAGATGCGGCGAGGTGTACAGCCCGACGCGATAGCCTGCGCAGCCGAGGATTTTTTCCAGCATGGCGCAGGTCGAACCCTTGCCGTTGGTGCCGCCGACGGTGATGACGGGGGCACTCTGGCGCTGCGCCAGTGCGTGGCTGACGGCGCGCACGCGCTCAAGGCCGAGTTTGATGCCGGCGGCCCCCTGCGGGTGCCGGGCTTCGAGCCAGGCGAGCCAGTCGGAAAGCGTTTCGGGCAAGGATCGACCGTGCAGTGCGGTGGTGGAGGGGCTTATTGCACCGCCGGCACGCGCTGCAACATGGTCAGGAGCGTGGTGAGCTTGTCGCGCAATTCACGGCGGTCGACGATCATGTCGATGGCGCCCTTGCTGAGCAGGAATTCCG
>CAZCPD010000291.1:0-3504 GCA_964500425.1 uncultured Rhodocyclaceae bacterium | reverse complement strand
TCCTTGAAGTGGTGCTTGAGCGAGGCGAGGATGTGCAGGGAGAACAGCGTGCACAGGATGTAGTTGCTGACTTCGTGGAGCACCTTGAAAAGATTGCCGGTCTCCTCTCTCGGCCCGATCAGGTCGGGGATCGGCAGCACGCCGAACAGCACGACGGGCTTGCCGAATGCGGAGCTCATCAGCCAGCCGGTCAGCGGCGACAGCAGCATGAACAGATACATGCCATGCGCCATGCCGTGGGCGATGCGCTGCTCCTTGGCCGACATGGTGTCCGGCAGCGCTGGCGGGCGATGCGTGGCGCGCCAGACGAGGCGCACGATGACGAGGAACAGGATGCTGATGCCCAGCCACTTGTGATAGGCATAGAGTTGCAGCTTGGTCGGGCTCAGCGGCAGTTCGTGCATATACACGCCAAGCGGCAGGATGCAGAAGATCGCCAGGGCGATCAGCCAGTGCAGGAAGATGGCAACGCCCGTGTAACGGGCCGGAGCGCGGTCTGACGAATTCATGTTTCCCCCCAAGTGAGTTGCCGACACGATACGCAAAAGAAAAGGAGTATAGCCGGCCGCAGGGCTGTCGCGGGTCGATCAGGCTTGCCGGGAATCGCTCTGATACGGCGGCAGTTTCGCGCCGCAGTCCTGGCAGTAGCGCGCCTGCGGCGCATGGCCTTCGCTCAGACACTCATGACAGGTGCGGGTGGTGACGATGGGCGGTACCGAGCGGCGCGCCACGAACTCGGCGCTGACGATGCCGGTCGGCACCGCCAGCGTGCCCCAGCCCATCAGCATCATGACCGAGGCAATCAGGCGGCCGAGATCGCTTTTCGGCGTGATGTCGCCGAAGCCCACCGTGGTCATCGTCGTGATTGCCCAGTAGACAGCCACCGGCACGCTGGTGAAGCCGTGCTCCGGTCCCTCGACCACGTACATCAGCGTCCCCATGATGACGACGACGATGGCGACGAAGGAGATGAACACGGCGATCTTGCGGCGCGTTGACAGGATGGCGCTGCCGAGTTCGCGGAACTCGGCGACATAGGCGGTGAGCTTGAGGATGCGGAAGATGCGCAGCATGCGCAGGATGCGCACGTCGAGCAGCGCCGCCAGTTCCGGAAAGAACAGCGCCAGATACGTCGGGGCGACGGCGACCAGGTCGATAATGCCAAGGAGGCTGCCTGCGTAGCGCAGCGGTTGGCGCACGCAGAGCAGGCGCAGGACGTATTCGACCGTGAATATCCCCGTGAACAGCCATTCGAGCGCGTCGAACAGGCGGCCGTGCCGGGCATTGAGGGTGGCGACGCTGTCGAGCATGACGACGGCGACACTGATCAGGATCAGGGTCAGCAGCGTCAGGTCGAAAGCCCGCCCGGCACGGGTGTCCGCCTCGAAGATGATCGTATAAAGCCGCAGCCGCCAGCCCTGTTCCGGACGACCGAATGGATGGGGTTGTTCTTGGGGTACCGCTGTCACTGCCTTTGACCGGGATGGTTCACTGTTGTTTGTCGTCGCCAGCTCCGGGAATTGCCGCGATCAGGCAACTGGAGGCTGGGAAGTCGCTTCGAGTTTGGCAAGGCGCGCTTCGAGGGCGGCGAGCTTTTCCTGGCTGCGCGCCAGCAGCGCGGCTTGCACGTCGAATTCCTCGCGGGTGACCAGATCGAGGCGGGCGAAGGCGCTGGCGATCATGGCGCGCGCATTCTTCTCGATGTCCTTGGCGGGGCTGTTGGCGACCAGGCCGGAAATCCGGCTGGAAACGTCGTCGAGCAGTTTTTGATTGAGCATGATGGGGTCCTCGGATCGATGGATTTTAGCAGCCGGATGGACTTTGCGCACCCGCACCAGCCTGGTGCGGCACGCATTCGAGCCGCCACATGTCGGTGCAAGCCTTTCCTGTGCTACCCGAAAATCATTGATAACAATTTGTTTTTAAGGGTGTTCCATGGCTGGCACGCATCCTGCACTAGGAAAGGCGCAGGAATTGGATTCAGCACCAATCCTCATCCATCAATCGCATCTCTCGGAGAACCGTCATGAAAAAATCGTTCAGCGCCGCCACTCTGGCCCTTGCTTTCGCCTACCCTGTCGCCGGCTTTGCTGCCGACGCCGCGAGCAGCCCGCACACCTTTACCGGCAATGTCATGCTGGCTTCCGAGTATCTCTATCGCGGCATCGCGCAGACCAACGGCAAGGCGGCTCTGCAGGGCGGTTTCGACTACGCCCACGCCAGCGGCGCTTACCTCGGCGTCTGGGGCTCCAACATTTCCTGGCTCAGCGATGTCGGTGCGGGTATCAGCGCCCCGCTGGAACTCGATGTCTATGGCGGGTACAAGGGCAGCCTCGGCGGCGACCTCAGCTATGACGTCGGTGTTCTGACCTACAACTACCCGGGCAGCTATCCGGCCGGCTTCACCGATCCGGACACCACCGAAGTCTATGGTGCGCTGGGCTGGAAGTTCGTCACCCTCAAGTATTCCAGCGTCGTTTCCAGCCACATCTTCGGCTTCACCACGCCGAGTGGCGGCAAGACGCGCGGCAGTGGCTACACCGACCTGTCGGCGAACTACGACCTGGGCAATGGCTGGGGCGTGAATGCTCACGTCGGCCATCAGACGGTCAAGGATTTCAGCGCCGCTTCCTATACCGACTGGAAGCTTGGCGTGAGCAAGGATCTCGGCTTCGGCGCGCTCGCCCTGTCCTACTCCAGCACCAACGCCAAGGGCGGCGTCGGCGAGCCGTACCGCAATGCATTCAGCCGCGATCTCGGCGACGGCCGTGCCGTGATCGCCTTTTCCAAGACTTTCTGAGCGATCAGACGATCGGACATTCCGCAAAAGGAGCCAACATGAAACTGGTCACCGCCATCATCAAGCCGTTCAAACTCGACGAAGTGCGCGAGGCGCTGTCGATCATCGGCGTGCAGGGCATCACCGTCACCGAGGTCAAGGGTTTCGGCCGGCAGAAGGGGCACACCGAGCTGTACCGCGGCGCGGAGTATGTCGTCGATTTCCTGCCCAAGGTCAAGATCGAGGCTGCCGTCAGGGATGACTTGCTCGAACAGGTCGTCGAAACCATCGAGAAGTCCGCCAGCACCGGCAAGATCGGCGACGGCAAGATATTTGTCTTCAATCTCGAAGAGGTTGTGCGCATCCGCACCGGGGAAACCGGCGAGGATGCCCTATAAGGGGAAACATCATGAAAAAGATATGGATGTTGTTGATGGCCTTCTGGCTGATCGCACTCGGTTTCGCCGCGCCGGTCTGGGCCGATGAGCCGACTGCCGCCGCACCGGCGGAGGCAGTGGTGGCGCCAACCGCCGCCGCAACCGCAACGCCGGACGCCGCGATAGCCCAGCCGGCCGCGGCCGCGGCGCCGACCCCCGTCCCGAACAAGGGCGACACGGCCTGGCTGTTCGTCGCCACGGCCTTCGTCATCCTGATGTCGATACCCGGGCTCGCGCTGTTCTACGGCGGCCTGGTGCGCAGCAAGAACATGCTGTCGGTGCTGATGC
>CAZCPD010000290.1:0-3505 GCA_964500425.1 uncultured Rhodocyclaceae bacterium | reverse complement strand
TGCCGATGCCCGCCGCCGCCGTGGCGCGCGAAGGTCTCGCCGCGCTGCCGCATGGGCCCGTGCACATCGCCGGCCGCATCAACCGCCTGGTGAATGCCGTCTCGCGCCTGATGACGCGGCGGCAACGCACGAGCTTCTTCAGCGGTGCCACGCAGGATATCTACTCGACATGAGCGCGAACCTGCACGCTGCGCCCATCGCCGCGCCCCCGTCGTTCACCGCGGAGCGCCTCGGCCGACGCTGCCTGGTCACCGGCGGCGCCGGCTATGTCGGCCGCGCCCTGGTGCGCCGGCTCAGCGCCGCCGGCTGCGAAGTTCGCAGTTTCGACGTCCTGCCGCATCGCCACGCCGATGCTGCCGGGGTGACCGCCATCGTCGGCGATCTGCGCGACGCGGCGGCGCTGCGCGCGGCCTGCGCGGACGTCGACACGGTGTTCCACACCGCGGCGCTGATCAACACGCTGAGCCGCTACCGCGCCGCCGAACGCACCCTCGTCTTCGGCGTCAATGTCGAAGGCACGCGCAACGTCCTGCGCGCGGCGGCGGAGGCCGGCGTGACGGCCTTTGTCCATACCAGCTCGTTCAACGTCGCGCTCAGCGCGGCAGCGGGCGACGCGGCGCAGGACGAGTCGACGCCTTATGTCGCCGATGCGAAGGACCTCTACACGCTGAGCAAGATCGAAGCTGAGCGCGCCGCGCTGGCGGCCGATGGCGCCAACGCCGAGGCTGAAGGCGGCATGCGCGTCTGCGCGCTACGCCCCGGCGGCATCTGGGGCTCGGACACGGGCTCGGTGATGATCCGCAGCTTTGTCGAACAGCTCGCCGCCGGCAAGTTCAAGGTGCTCGTCGGCGACCCGGCGGCGGTGACCGACAACACCCACGTCGAGAACCTCGTCGACGCCGAGCTGCTCGCGGCGCAAGCGCTGCGCGAGCGTCCGCAGACCGTCGGCGGCCGCGCCTACAACGTCAGCGACGGCGAGCCGATGAACGGCATGGTCTGGTTCCGTCCGCTGGTCGAGGGACTCGGCCACGCCTACCCGCAGCGCTGGCTGCCGATGTGGCTGATCCGCGGCGTCGCCTGGGCGGCGGAAACCTCGCACTGGCTCGGCGCGCCGCACCCCTTGCTGACGATACGCGGCGTGAATAACCTCGCCGAAAGCTCGCGCCTGTCGATCGAGCGGGCGCGCCGCGAACTCGGCTATGCGCCGCGCTACACGCAAGCCAACGGCATGGCGCTGCTGCTACCGGCGGCGCGGGCGCTGGTCGAGCGCAGCGGAACGAACGGTGCGCCATGATCAAGTTCGTCTACCTGCTCTGGCCGCGCCGGCGCATGACGCCGCTCGAATGCCGGCTGACGCTGCTCGATGGCTGCGCGCCGCAATTGCTGCAAATCGGCGCCGCCGGCTTGCAGATCAACATCGCCGACGACCGCGTCGACACGCCATCGCCGGCGCCGCGCCTGCTCGGCCCGGAACCCTGGGCCGCCCAGGTCAATCTGTGGCTGACGGACGAAAGGCAGCGCGCCGCGCACGAGGACGTGCTGCGCGCCGCCGGCTTCGAGATCGCCGGCTATCGCGTCGACGCGTGGCTCTACTGCAACTACGGCGAAACGCGCCACGCCAAACCGCGCGACTGGCCCGACGGCCAGCGCAGCCCCGGCGTGCTCGCCGTGACGCTGCTCGAACGCCCGCCGCGCATCCCGCGTGACAAATGGATGCGCCTCTGGTTCGGCTGGCAATCGCCGATGAGCGAATGGATGCAGCCGCGCTGCCGCTATGTGCGCAACGTCGTCGAGGAGGCTATCACGCCCGGCGCGGCGCACCTCGACGGCATCGTCGAGGAAGCCTGGCCTTCGCGCGAGCATGTGGTGAACAAGCTGCTCTTCTACGGCGCGCGCAACCGTTGGCAGATGCTCATGCACATGGCCATCATGCTGCGCTCGGTGACGCGCATGCTGAAGCTCTGGCGCATCACCACGGTGATGATGAGCGAATACTTCCTGAAGACCCCGCCTGCCGCCCCGGAGACCCCATGACCGCACCCCGCAAGCCGCAAGCCCTCGCCTGGATCGTCGTCGCCTATCTAGCCTGCATCGCCGCCGCCGGCGCCTATCTGGCCAGGGCGGAAGGCAGCCTGCTGCTGAACAGCTTCTTCGCCGACGTCATCGCGACGGCGGTGATCTTCGCCTTCAGCCGCGCCTTCCGCAATTCGAGTTTCTACGACGCCTACTGGAGCGTGATCCCGCCGCTGTTCCTGGTGTATTGGTGGGAGACTCGCGCCATCGACGCCGGCGTGCCGCTGGTGCGCTACCTGCTCGTCTCGGCGGTGGTCTGGTACTGGGCGATCCGCCTGACCTGGAACTGGGGCAAGCACTGGGAAGGCCTGGCGCACGAAGACTGGCGCTATCCGCTGGTGCGCCAGAAATTCCCGCGCCTGGAAATGTTCACCGACTTCTTCGGCATCCACCTGTTCCCCACCGTGCAGGTCTTCCTCGGCATGCTGCCGATGTACGCGGCGGTCGCCCTGGGCAGCGCGCCGGTCGGCTGGCTCGATGCGCTCGCCTGCGTCGTCGGCATCGGCGCGGTGACCATCCAGCTGTTCGCCGACCGCCAGCTCCACCGCTTCATCGAAACTCGCAAGCCCGGCGAGATCATCAGCAGCGGACTGTGGGCCTGGTCGCGCCACCCGAACTATTTCGGCGAGGTGTCGTTCTGGTTCAGCCTCGCGCTGTTCGGCTACGCCGCCTACCCGGAAGGCCGCCACTGGCTGTTCATCGGCGCCGTCTCGATGTTGACGATGTTCGTGCTGGTCAGCATCCCGCTGATGGAAAAGCGCAGCCTGGAACGGCGCCCCCAGTATGGCGAAATCATGCGGCGTGTTTCGATGCTGGTGCCGCTGCCGCCGCGGGAGCGCTGAAGCCGATCGCGCCAGGAACGAGCATCCATGCGGTTCTTCAGAGGTTATACCCGGAGAACCAGCATCCACGCGCCTCTTCGGGCGGCATAGGATTACTTCCGTTGCTTGCGCATCCTTGTCGCACACGGCGTTGCGATGCGGCTGATCGACGCGATGCGATGCTGGAATGCAAGACTTGACCCTGCGCTTTGCTCCGACCCTGCGCTTTGCTCCCTTTCGCTGTGACCCTGCGCTTTGTGCGAGACGCGAGACGCGGGACAGCGACAGCGGTGGGAGCGGCCTCCTGGCCGCGAATGGTTTCCGACGAGTGCATTCGCGGCCAGGAGGCCGCTCCCACGGGGAACTGCAACGACGGAGGTGAAGCTCACCCCTCCAACCAGATTGCATCCCACAACGGGTAGTCGCCGACGCTGCGCACCAAGCCCGCCCGCAGCGGATTGGCAACCAGATAGCGAGCGGTTGCCGCCAGGTCCTCTTCCCTGCGCAAGGCATGGTCATGAAATCCGGCTTGCCAGATGCCTGCGGACTCGTCCTCACCGCGCTGCCGAAGAATCTCGCCGATGCGGCGCGCCGACCAGGATTTCATCGAC
>CAZCPD010000289.1:0-3512 GCA_964500425.1 uncultured Rhodocyclaceae bacterium | reverse complement strand
AGAACATCATGGCGATCTGCTGGAAGATGATGGACATGCCGATGGCGGTGATCAGCGGCGCCAGGCGCGGCGCGCGGCGCAGCGGCCGATAGGCGACGCGTTCGAGGAAATAGCCCAGCGCCATGCAGGCCGGAATCGCCGCCAGGAGTCCGGCCGCGATGATCGCCAGCGGCGGCAGGGTGCTGCCGGTCAGCGCCGCGATCACCGAGAGAGCGATCATCGCGCCCAGCATCACCACTTCACCATGGGCGAAGTTGATCAACTGGATGATCCCGTACACCATCGTGTAGCCGAGGGCGACGATGGCGTAGAGGCTGCCCAGGGTCAGGCCATTGACGATCTGCTGGAGCAGGATGTCCACGTCGGGTGGGGCTTGGTGCTGCCGACGCTGCTCTTATTTCTTCGCCGCGCCCTGGCCCTGAGCGAGGAAGTCTTCGTACTTGATCAGTTTGCCGCTCTTGATGATGGCCAGCGGCACGATCTTGCCGCTCCTGGCGGTGAAGATGGTCATTTCGGCATCCTTGCGGTCGCCCTTGGCGTCGAACTCGATGTGGCCGGTCGCGCCGTCGTGCTGCAATTTGACGAGCGACGGCAGGTACTTGGCCGGCTCGCTGGAGTTGGCCTGCTTCATGGCTTCGATCAACAGGTTGGCCGAGTCGTAGGTGAATGGGCCGTAGAGCAGCGGTTCGCTGTTGAAGCGCGCCTTGTAGGCATCGAGGAATTCCTTGTTCGCCGCCTGCACCGGGATGCCGGCCTGCGAGCAGAACATGCCCTCGACTGCGGCGCCGGCGAGTTCGACCATCTTGTCGGTGCAGCCGCCGTCGCCGAAGCTGAACGGCACGGCGACGCCCAGTTCGCGGGCCTGCTTGAGCAACGGGCCGGCGGTATCGTCCATGCCGCCGTAGAACACGGCGTCGGGCTTCTTGCCTTTCAGCTTGGTCAGGATGGCCTTCCAGTCGCTGGTCTTGTTGGTGCCCTGCTCGCGCGGCAGCACCTGTACGCCTGCGGCTTTCAGGGTCTTCTCGACTTCATTGGCGAGGCCCGCGCCATAGGCGGTGGCGTCGTCGATCAACGCGACGCTTTTCGGTTTCACCTCGGCGAGCAGGTAGTTCGCCACTGCTGGCCCTTGCTGGTCGTCGCGTCCGACGATGCGGAAGACATGCTTGAAGCCCTGCTCTGTCAATTGCGGGGTGGTCGCCGAGCCGGAAATCATCGGGATGCCGGCCTGCTCGTAGAGCGCCGAGGCTGGAACGGTGGTGCCCGAATTCAGATGACCGACGACGCCGGCGACCTTGGCATCAATGAGTTTCTGCGCGACCGTGGTGCCGACTTTCGGATCGCTCTGGTCGTCCTCGCTGAGCAGTTCGAACTTGACCTTCTGGCCGCCGATTTCGATGCCCGTGGCATTGGCTTCCTCGATCGCCAGGCGCACGCCGTTCTCGTTGTCCTTGCCGAGGTGGGCGCCGCCGCCGGTCAGCGGCGAGACCTGACCGATGCGGATGACGGTTTGCGTCGCGGCGGTGGGGCTGGCCGCCGTGCTTTCCGATGCCGGTGGCGTCTGCTTGCCGCAGGCGATCAGGGAGAGTGCGGCGCAAAGGGGCAGTGCCAGAGGCAGGGAGAGATTTTTGACGGTCGGGTTCATGGGCTTTTTCGAGGTTGGTCTGGTTGGCTTTCGGGTCGGTCGTCGGGCCGGTCTATGGCCGCAAACGTCTGGAGAACCGGGCAGCCGGCAATTGTTGCTTCAGGCTCTGGCGCTGTCAATAAGAATGCGCCGCGCGAAGCGCGCCTTGCCTTGTCGCGATGGGGGTAGCAGTCCCCATGAATGCAAAAAACCAGCCCGCAGGCTGGCTTCTTGCAATGCTCGGATAAGGCCGACGATTACTTGGCGCCGTCGAGAATCCACTTGACGAGCTTCTTGACGTCGTCGTCCTTGACGGCCGAGTTGGCCGGCATCGGGGAACCCATCTTCCAGACTTCGCCACCGGTGGCGCCCGTGCCCTTCTTGACGCGATCGAACAGGCGCGTTTCGGCCGCCTTGTCGCCGGCGTACTTCTTGGCGACATCACGGAAGGCCGGGCCAACCAGCTTCTTGTCGACCGTGTGGCAGGCCAGGCAGTTGCTCTTCTTGGCCAGAGCAGCATCGGCGAAGGCGGGGGCGGAGACCAGCACGGCGGCGGCGGTCAAGGCGGCGGTAACGATGTGTTTCATGGTTTCCTCTTTCAAAGAATTTCAGGGAACAGCGCAAGAAATAAAGCCCGAGAATTTTACTCGAAAATTGGCGACTTTATTTTCTTTGCCAGTTGCCGAGTGTTTCGAACCGGCATGCCAGGATTAACGTTCGTATAACCCCGGACGTTGACCGGTGTCGCATCAAGGTTCCATTCAGGTCCCGCAGAATGTGCGGTAGCTTGCCGTGAAGGCGGCCGGAGCCGGTTCCGCGTATCGGGCGAAAGCCGGATTTTCTTCATGGGGATGCTCGAGCGCGGTGAGCAAGCACTCGAAGGGTTCAAGGTCGCCGTGTTCCGACGCCGCGGCCAGTGCTTCCTCCACGCGATGGTTGCGCGGAATCAGCCAGGGATTGACCTTGCGCATCTTCTGCGCGCGAATCCGGGCCGCGTTTTCCGCTCCCCCGGGGACTGTCGTGCCGTCTTCGGCGGCACAGCGCGCCTGCCATCGCGTCAGCCAGTCCTCCAGCGCCGGATGGTCGGAGAACATCTCGCGCAGCGGCGATGTATGGCCTTCCGCGGCATCCGCCAGACGGCGCCAGGCCAGGGTGAAATCGACCTGGTCCGCGTGGAGCAGCGCCAGCCAGTCTTCCGCGAGGACGTTAGCGATGCGCTTGCCGTCGTCCGCGCAGCCGCGCAGGCCAAGTTTCGCACGCATGCCTTGCAGCCAGTGATGGCGATAATGGTCGGGAAAGGCATTGACCGCCGCCGTGGCCAGAGCGATTGCCTGTTGCTCATTGTCCGCCAGCAAGGGCAGCAAGCTTTCCGCCAACCGGCCCAGGTTCCAGTGGGCAATGGCAGGCTGGTTTTCGTAGGCATAGCGTCCGTGTTCATCGATCGAGCTGAAGACGGCCTGCGGATGGTAGGTTTCCATGAATGCGCAGGGGCCGTAATCGATGGTTTCTCCGGCAATGCTCATGTTGTCGGTGTTCATCACCCCGTGAATGAATCCGGCGCACATCCATTGCGCGACCAGGGCGGCTTGCCGCTGCACGACGGCGCGCAGGAATTCCAGGTAGCGCCCGGGCTCCTCCGCCAGCCCCGGGTCGTGACGTGCGATGGTGTAGTCGGTCAGTTGCCGCACCTTGTCGGGGGCATTGCGGGCGGCAAAATACTCGAACGTGCCGATGCGGATGTGGCTGGCGGCAACGCGCGTCAAAGCGGCGCCCGGCAATGCTCTTTCGCGGTAAACCGATTCTCCGGTCGCGACGACCGCCAGGGCGCGCGTGGTGGGGATGCCCAGCGCATGCATGGCCTCGCCGATCAACACTTCGCGCAGCATCGGCC
>CAZCPD010000288.1:0-3569 GCA_964500425.1 uncultured Rhodocyclaceae bacterium | reverse complement strand
TGGAAGGCCAGCTTGAGCTTGGTGCCGACGCCGTCGGTGCCGGAGACCAGCACCGGCTCGCGATATTTTTTCGAGATCTCGAACAGTGCGCCGAAACCGCCGATGCCGCCGAGGACTTCGGGACGCATGGTGCGCTTGGCAAAGGGTTTGATGCGCTCGACGAGGGCGTCCCCGGCGTCGATATCGACCCCCGCGTCGCGGTAGGTCAGGGAAGAAGAGGAGGAATTTGTCATGCTCAAGTTGAGTTCCTGCGGGCTGGCGGCTAAAGTATCGGCTTTTCCCGGCTTGCAGCGTTGTTTCAGGCCGCGAAAGCCTGAAAAACAAGCCAAGAATTCAAGCCCGCGATTCTACCGGAAATGCCCAACCAACGCGCCGAACGCACCGACCGCCTGCAAACCCTGCTCTGGAGCGGACTCGGCCTCGCCCTGCTCTGGCTGCTGTATCTGCTCGGCCCGATCCTGACGCCCTTCCTGCTGGCCGGCATCCTTGCCTACATCTGCGCACCGCTGGTTGAGACGCTGGTGCGGCGCGGGCTGCCGCGCATGCTCGGCGTGGTGCTGGTCATGCTGATTGCCATCGCCCTGCTGATCGGCCTCGCATTGATCCTGCTTCCACTGGTGCGCGATGAGTCACGCCTGCTGGCTGAACGCCTGCCCGACGGCCTCGCCCTGTGGAACGAGCAGGCGGCGCCCTGGCTCAAGCACAACCTTGGCCTGAATCTGCGCATGCGTCTCGACCCGGCTTCGCTCAAGAAACTGATCGCCGACAACTGGGAAAATGCCCAGGACATCCTTCAGTCGCTGCTGCCCTCGCTGAAAATCGGCGGCATGGCGCTGCTCGGCCTGCTGACCAACCTGATGCTGGCGCCGGTCGTGATGTTCTATCTGCTCCTTGACTGGCACAGCCTGCTGGCGCGCTTCGACGGCTTCGTGCCGCGCCCCTGGCACGCCAAGACCCGCAAGATCGCCGGCGAAATCGACGCAGTGCTCGCCGAGTTCCTGCGCGGACAGATTTCCGTCATGCTCGCCCTGGCCGCGTATTACAGCGTCGGCCTGTGGCTGGCCGGCGTCAGCTTCGCACTGCCGGTCGGCCTTGTGACCGGACTGCTGATCTTCATTCCCTATGTCGGCTACATCCTCGGCCTGGTTCTCGCGCTGCTGGTGGCGCTGCTGCAATTCGAGGGCCTCGGCCCCATCATCGGGGTCGCCGTGGTGTTCGGCATCGGCCAGGTGCTGGAAAGTTTCGTTCTCACGCCCCGGCTGGTCGGCGATCGCATCGGCCTGCATCCCCTGGCGGTCATTTTCGCCCTGCTCGCCTTCGGCCAGCTGTTCGGTTTCTTCGGCGTACTGCTGGCGCTGCCGGCCTCCGCCGCGC
Organism: uncultured Rhodocyclaceae bacterium; assembly: GCA_964500425.1. Lineage (GTDB taxonomy): Bacteria > Pseudomonadota > Gammaproteobacteria > Burkholderiales > Rhodocyclaceae > Sterolibacterium. Next base: position 2,195 of record CAZCPD010000288.1, on the reverse strand, counting down.
TCCTGGTCGGCCTGCGCGAAATCAGCACCACTTACCTCGACAGCCGCTTTTATCGTGGCGAGGAACCTCACCAATGACCCCCCGTTCGCCGCAACAGCAACTGCTGCTCGACATCGGCCCCGAGCAGGCGCCGCCGACACTCGCCAACTTCGTCGTCGGCGACAACAAGGAGCTGATGGCGCGCCTCAAGGCGCTCGGCGATCCCGGCGTCTTCGACCAGATCTATCTGTGGGGACCGCCGGGTTGCGGCCGCAGCCACCTGCTGCAAGGCGCGCGAACCGCAGCGGCAGCACAAGGTCGCGCGGTCTGCTTCATGCGCGGCGCGGAGCTCGGCGCCGAACTGGCGACGCCACCCGGCACCCTGGTCATCATCGACGACGTCGAGGATCTCGGCGAAGCCGCCCAGATCACGCTGTTCCGCATCTTCAACGCCGCCCGCCTCGTCGGTCTGGCGCTGCTGCTGGCCGGCAACGAGCCGCCGCTGCGCCTGACGCAGACGCTGCGCGAGGACTTGCGCACCCGCATCGGCAGCGCGTTGATCTACGAAGTGCGCCCGCTCGACGATGCCGAGAAGGCGAAGGCGCTGCGCCACCACGCCGAATCCCGCGGCATGCGTATCGACGACGCCGCAATCGCCTATCTGCTGCACCATGGCCGGCGCGACCTGCCATCCCTGCTGCTGACACTCGACGCTGTCGACCGCGCCTCGCTCGAACAGAAGCGGCCGGTCACGCTGCCGCTGCTGCGCGAGGTGCTGCATGCCTCGCTCGATCTGCAACCCCAGCCATCTCCCGACGACTCCGAAACGAATGACCCAAAAAATGAACCTGGCGCTGTTTGACCTCGACAACACCCTGCTCGCCACCGACAGCGACTTCGAATGGGCGCAGTTCCTCATCGACCAGGGCGTGCTCGACCGCGAGGTGCAGGAAGCCAGGAACATCGAGTTCTATGAACAATACAAGGCCGGCACGCTCGACATCCACGCCTTCCTCGACTTCCAGTTGCAGCCCCTGGCGCGCCACGACCGCCGGCAGCTCGATGCCTGGCACGACGATTTCATGGCGCGACGCATCCGTCCGCGCATCACCGCGCAGGCGCGCGCCCTGGTCGAAAAGCATCGCGCCGCCGGCGACCTGATGGCCATCGTCACGGCCACCAACAGCTTCGTCACCGGGCCGATCTCCCGCGAATTCGGCATCCCGCACCTGATCGCCACCATTCCCGCCCAGGACTGCCGCAGCGGCCGCCACACCGGCAAGCCGGCCGGCCTGCCCTCCTTCCGCGAAGGCAAGATCACCCGCGTCGAAGCCTGGCTCGAATCGCTTGGCGCCTGGTGGGGCAACTTCCCGAAGAGCTGGTTCTACAGCGACTCGCACAATGACCTGCCGCTGATGTCCCTGGTCAGCGATCCAGTCGCCGTCGATCCCGACGACACGCTGCGCGCGCACGCGCAGGCGAAGGGGTGGCCGGTGATCAGCCTGCGCTGAAACGCCCCATTCGCCCCTCCTCGCCCCGATCGCACGAGGAGATAGGCGCCGGCCAGTGTCCTTCGCCGCAAGCAGGGCATTGATTTCCGGTATCATTACCGCCTTTCCTGGCAGAGCCAGCCCGGCAAATTTCCTTGAATCGTCCATGATCCGCAAGCTGCTGCATCGCGCCGTCAACGTCTTTCGGCGCCCCCCAGACCACCCGTCAGCCCTGGCCAACGCGCCGGCGGTGATTCCGCAGGCCAGCCACGGCATCCGCCGCGAGGCGATTGCCTCGGGCGCCCTGCGCACCTGCGAGGTGCTGCAACAGGCCGGATTCAAGGCTTATGTGGTTGGCGGTGCGGTACGCGACCTGATCGCCGGCATCAAGCCGAAGGATTACGACATCGCCACCGATGCCACGCCCGATGAAGTGCGCGCCCTGTTCCGCCGCTCGCGCATCATCGGCCGGCGCTTCCAGATCGTCCATGTCATGCAGGGCGGAGAGACGCTTGAAGTCTCCACCTTCCGCGCCGCCCACGACGCCGACACGCAGAAGGACGAGCACGGCCGCGTGCTGCGCGACAACGTCTGGGGCAGCCAGGCCGATGACGCGGCGCGCCGCGACTTCACGGTGAATGCGCTGTACTACGATCCACTCGGCGAAACCGTGCTCGACTATCACCATGGCGTCGCCGACATCAAGCAGAAGACGCTGCGCATCAT
>CAZCPD010000287.1:0-3602 GCA_964500425.1 uncultured Rhodocyclaceae bacterium | reverse complement strand
CGACCGGAAAATCGCGATGGCTCCGGTCGGCGACTTCCTGCCAATAGGGAAAGATTTCCGTCATCTGCGGCCACAGGCGCGCCTTTTCCTCGGCGTCGGCGATCCGGAATCTCATCGGTTGGCTGACGCCGTTGCGGCTGACCGTCACGCGCGGATCCGCCTTGGCATTCAGCACCCACACCGGGTCGTCGGGACTGCCGCCGTTCGACGCCACCAGCAGGAGGCGGGAACCGTCCTCGACGAAGAACAGCGGCTGGGTGCGCGGCTGGCCGGTCTTGCGGCCGATGGTCGTCAGCAGCAGCACGGGGCGACCGAGAAAACTGTTGCCAAGGCGGCCCTTGCTTGCCTGCAGCAGCCAAACGTTGGTCCGGGTGATGAGCTTCTTGGCGATGGCAAAGCGCCGTTCCTGGCTGCGGGTGTGTTTGGTGGTGACGCCGCGCCTGCTGTCGATGTCGCCGAGTTCGCCGTAGACGAACAGGCCGAGTACGTTGGCGGTGATCTTCTTGATGGCGTCTGCCGCTTTTGACATGGTTCCTCCCCCCGGGCCTCGTTGTTTCTGGGTGGGGCTGGATAAGCGCCCCGTCGGTCGCGTTGCACCGGGCCGGTGTCTGGCGAGGCCCGGATACGCATCGTCAAGCGATGATATTCACGTTTGGCCGAGGGGGCGGGGCGGATTCCTCAAAACAGGTAGGGACCGGGTCGCCTGTGCTACTTCATCACCGCAAACGGAAAGTCCCGGATCGAGTCGGGACGGATCATGTTGGCGTGCTGGTCGCCGTTGGTCAGCTGCTTGACGCGGTCGGCGACGTAGAGGTTCAGCTCGTTCAGCGATACCGCCTCGTCGCGGTTGAAATCGGCCTTGCCGGCGAGGCCTTCGACGAGGGCCTTGGTGAACACGCCGTTGTTCCATTCGGTGCTTTCCTGCGAGGTCTCGCGGCCGGTGGAGGAGGCGAAGACGACGACCCCGTTTTCGGCGCTGGTGAGTTCGTTGACCAGCCGGTTGATGTCGCCGTGCATGCCGACGGCCAGGTTGCGCTGCTTGCCGCTGCCGAGCACGTTGCCGGCGTGGCAGGTGTCGAGGAAGGCGAGCACCTTGGAGGGCAGCGCCTGCAGTGCTTCGGTGATGTCGCCGTTGGGGACCGCCGTGCTGCGCAGACGCGTCGGGTCGGCATTGACGGGGACGAAATAGTAGCGGCCGGTGTGATCGTTGACGCCGTGTCCGGCGAAGAACACCACCGCCAGGTCGTTGGCGGTGACCTGGCGGCGCAGCCAGTCGAGTCCGTCGAGCACGCCTTCGCGCGTGGCCGCGGCGTCTTCGAGCAGGCGCACTTCGACTTCGCGGTAGAGGCGGCCGTGCTGTCCCTTCAGCGCGGAAGCGAAATCGCGCGCGTCCTTGGCGGGGAAGTCGAGCGCGTTGATGTCCTCGTGCCCGTAGGCGCCGACGCCGACCACCAGGGCATACAGACGCGGCTTGATGCCGTTGGCGCCGGCCGCGGTCCTGGCTGGCGCGGCGGTGGTGCGGTCGCGCAGGCGCACGCGTTCGAGCTCGCTGATGGCGCCTCTGCTCTCGGCAATCAGGCCGATCTCGACTTCGCCGGGCGGCAGCGGCACGTTGATGGTGTAGGGGGCGCTCTCGTCGTCCTTCGCGGCCGGCGTGTCGGCGGTCGGCTCGGGGATGCGCTGTTCGACGCCGGACGGGCGACCGTCGATGAGCACGCGCACGCGCTGCACGGGTTCGCCGGAGGGCGTGCGCAGGGTGTAGGTGAGGCGGGCGACCGGGCCGCCAGCTTCCAGGGTTTCGCTCACCGAGCGGAGGGTGATCTGCGGCGGCAGCCCGGCCTGCATGCGGCGGCGGATCTCGGCGAGCCGTGCGGCCTTCTGGTCGAGCATGCGCGGCGTGTCTTCGCTGGCCGGATGCAGGGCGAAGGTGATGGCCGCCGGATCGTGGTAGAGATCGCGGAAGCGCCCGGCCGGGTAGAAGTCGGCGGCGCGCGTCCGGTCGCGGTTGAGATGCCAGCCGACCAGCTTTTCGCCGTCCGGCGAGGCATCGTAGAAACCTTCGGGCGTCCACGCCGCCCAGCTGCGGCCTTTCAGACTGACGTAGATCGACAGGACCTTGGCGCCGTCGGCGATGCGGAACCAGCGGATGACGCCCCCCTCGTCCTGACTGATGACGTAACCGCCTTCCTCGGCGATGTTGGTTGCGATGGCGCGCGCCTGGGTGCGGTTTTCCCAGACGCGGCGGCAGTTGCCGTCGAAGAACACGACCTGATCGTCGGTGCCGATGGCGAAGCCCTGGCCGTTGCGCAGCATCGCCAGGTTCTGGGCAGTACTGTCGCCCAGATCGACCGTGCCGCCGTTGCAGGCGAAACGCTGGGCGAGCTGCCAGCCGCTGATCTGCGGGCGGCCCTGGCGGGCCGGCGGCAGCAGGTCGGCATGGCCCTTATAGTCCGCCCAGGGCCGCAGGGTGCGCGTGTCATGCGAGAACACGAAGCGCGCGCGCCCGTCGTCGTCATCGCTGTAGGCGACGGTGCGGCCGTCCGGAGCGACCCATAGCGCATCGGGGCGGTTATCCGAGTCGACGGTGTCGCAGCTGACCAGCGTCGCGAGTCTGTCGCGGACATCAAGCGTTTCGACGCTGCCGTTCGAGGTGGCCATGAGCGGCGTGCCGTCGCGGCGCATCCGCAGGTCGAAGATGTCGGCGCGGCCGGCCGGGAGCCGCTGCGGCGCACCGCGCCCTTCCTGGTCCCATTTGAACAGCGTGTTGTCGGAAACGGCGGCGGAGTGGCGGCGGCCGCCGGCATAGAGGAAGTTGCCGCCCGGCGACCAGGCGGGAATCAGGTCGCCATGGCGGGCGGCATCCTCGGTGGGCAGTTCGACGTCATGCAGCGGCGAGAGATCGTCGGTCGACCACACGGCAAGCTGCCGGGCGCCCGCACCGGCATGGGCGACGGCAAGGCGGCGGCCGTCGGGCGACAGGGCGCCGCGGCGGAACGGCGCTTCGCGCGGCGCCTCGCGCAGGCGCAGCGGGCCGCGCTCGTCGTGGGAGATCAGCAGATGGCGGCAGGTGGCGAAGAGGCGCTGCGCAGCGTCGAAGTCGACCCATTCGCAGGGTGCATCGGTGACGATTTCCCGGATTAGCGTGAGCGCGCGCGCGTCGAAGATGCGCACGCCGCTGGCGCCGAGCAGCGGGCCATCATCGACGCCGACGAGCGGTTCGGCGCCGTAGGCGACGGCGAGCTGGCGGCCGTTGGACGACCAGGCGAGGGAATGCACGCGGCCCGGCACGTCGTTGAGGGTTCTGACAATGCCGCCGCTCGCCGGATCGAAAAAGTAGATGCTGGATTCGGCCTGCTTCGGGTGCACCGGCCGCCGGGCGAGAAACGATCGGCCACCCGCCGCCAGCTCGCTGCCGTCGGGCGAGAACGCCAGCGCGTACATGGTGCCGAAGCCGAGCGAACTCATCGGCGGTCGTAGCACTTCGCGGGCTTCGCCGGTCATGCGATCCCACAACCGCACCGTGCGGTCGATCGAGGCGGTGGCCAGCAGGTTGCCGCGCGGACTCAGGGCGAGGGCGTGGAGGCCGCGGATGTGCGTGCCGG
>CAZCPD010000286.1:0-3630 GCA_964500425.1 uncultured Rhodocyclaceae bacterium | reverse complement strand
CAATATCGGGGTCAGACCACCAAATTCAAAAACCAGGCTGAGAGCAAGCAACCATGCGCTTCTTCAAGGCATGCTCGGAGAAGCGCACCAATGCTTGTGACCGAAGGGAATCCCTTGAGGGGCTCCCAGGCCCCCTCGCATCACCCCGCCCCCACCGCGCTCCGCACCGCGTCCGCAATATTCTCCGCCCAGCGCTTGACCTCGTCGCCGTCTTCGCCCTCGACCATCACGCGTAGCAGCGGTTCGGTGCCGGAGGGGCGCAGCAGGACGCGACCACGCCCGTTGAGCGCCTCTTCCGCCGCCTTATTGGCGGAGCAGATGCCGGGATCGCTGCGCCAGTCGAAGCCCTGGGCCATGCGCACGTTGATCAGGCGCTGCGGATACATGACGAGGTCGGCGCAGGCGTCGGTCAGCGTCTTGCCTTGGCGGCGCAGCGCCGCGAGCACTTGCAGCGCGGCGACGATGCCGTCGCCGGTGGTGTGCTTGTCGAGACAGATGATGTGGCCGGAATTCTCGCCGCCGAGCATCCAGCCGCGTTCCTGCATGGTCTCCAGCACGTAGCGGTCGCCGACTTTGGCGCGCGCGAAACCGATGCCCAGCCGGCCAAGCGCATGCTCGAAGCCGAGGTTGCTCATCAGCGTGCCGACTACGCCGTCGCCGGGTTTGAACTCGCGGCTGCGGGCGATGACGTAGAGCAGCTGGTCGCCATCGTAGAGCTTGCCCTTGGCATCGGCCATCAGCAGCCGGTCGGCATCGCCGTCGAGCGCGATGCCCAGGTCGGCGTGGTTTTCCAGCACGGCGCGGCGCAGGCTGTCGCCGGCCGTGGCGCCGACGCCGTCGTTGATGTTGAGGCCGTTGGGCGTCACGCCAACGGTGACGACTTCGGCGCCGAGCTCGTGGAACACTGCCGGCGCCACCACGTAACCGGCGCCGTGGGCGCAGTCGACGGCGATCTTCAGGCCGCGCAGATCGAGCTCGCTGGGAAAGGTGCTCTTGCAGAACTCGATGTAGCGCCCCTGCGCATCGGTGATCCGGCGCGCCCGGCCGAGCCGTGCCGAATCCATGCAGCCCATCGGTTCTTCGAGCCGCGCCTCGATTTCCGACTCCAGCGCATCGGGCAGCTTGGCGCCTTGCCCTGAGAAGAACTTGATGCCGTTGTCGTGGAACGGGTTGTGCGAGGCCGAGATCACCACGCCGGCCTGCAGGCGCAAGGCGCGCGTCAGGTAAGCCACGGCCGGCGTCGGCAGCGGCCCGCACAGCATGACGTCGACGCCGGCGGCGGCAAAGCCGGCTTCCAGCGCCGCTTCCAGCAGGTAGCCGGAGACGCGCGTGTCCTTGCCGATCAGCACCGTCGGCCGCTCGCCTTCGTGAATATTGCCGCGCCGCATCTCATCGCCGACCAGCACGGCGCCAGCGGCGTAGCCCAGACGCATGACAAATTCCGGTGTGATCGGCATCTGGCCGACCAGTCCGCGCACGCCATCGGTTCCGAAATACTTGCGGCTCATCGCTTGCTCCCTAGGTGTTTTTCAGTGTTCTTCAATGTTCGTCGCTTGCCGTCAGCGCGTTCAGGATGGCCAGCGCATCACGGGTCGCCGCCACGTCGTGCACGCGCACGATGGTCGCGCCGCGCTGCACGGCGAGCAGCGCCGCCGCGACGCTGGCATGCACCCGCTCGCCAGACGGCCGACCGGTGAGTTGTCCCAGCATCGACTTGCGCGAAAGCCCGGCCAGCAGCGGCAAACCATCCGTGCGCAGTTCGCCCAAACAACGCAGCAGCACCAGATTATGCTCGATCGTCTTGCCAAAACAAAAGCCCGGATCAATGACAATGCGCTCGCGGGCAATGCCGGCGGAAGCGGCGACGGCGACGCGCTCGCGGAAAAAGGCGGCAACCTCGGCGACGACGTCGGCATAGCGTGGCGCCTGCTGCATGGTGCGCGGCTCGCCCTGCATGTGCATCAGGCAAACGGCGCATTGGCTCGCCGCAACGGCTTCCAGCGCGCCTGGCGTCTGCAACGCGGCGATGTCGTTGATCATGTCTGCGCCGCCGGCCAGCGCAACGTGCATCACTTCGGGCTTCGCGGTATCCACTGAAATCGGCACGCCGCAATCGCGCAGCCCTTCCAGCACCGGCAGCACGCGCGCCAGTTCCTGCCCGGCCGCCACCGGCAACGCGCCAGGGCGAGACGACTCGCCGCCGATGTCGAGGATCTGCGCGCCTTCCTCGACCAGCCGCAAGCCGTGCTCCACTGCGCGCGCCGCATCGCCGGCCAGGCCGTCGCCGGAAAAGGAATCGTCGGTGACGTTGACGATGCCCATGATGAGCGGCTGCGCCAGACTCAGTTCAAAGCGGCCGCAACGGAGCTCGCGGAGTAACGTGGTCATCGCGGCCCCCACGGACTCTCTCCCGCTGAGAGGGAGAGGTGAGTCGCGCGAGGTTCCCGTGTCCCTTGAATTCCCATGAATCCGTCCGAAAAAAAGCCGCGCTCGAAGCGCGGCCCTTGAATGAGTTGAACCGGCAATGCTCAGGCCGGCGCGGCCGCCGTCGGCGCAGCGCCCGGCGTGCTGTCGGTCGAGCGTTTCTGCGGCGGCGTCGAGGGCTTGGGCGCGCGCGGCGGCTTGCCTTCCATGATGTCCTCGATCTGCTCGGCGTCGAGCGTTTCCCATTCGAGCAGCGCCGCGGCCATGATGTCCATCTTCTCGCGGTTATCCTCGATCAGCTTGCGGGCGACGGCGTACTGCTGGTCGATGATGCTGCGGATTTCGGCATCGACCTTCTGCATGGTCGCCTCGGAAACGTTCTTGTGCGTCGTCACCGAGCGACCGAGGAAGACCTCGCCCTCGTTTTCGCCGTACACCATCGGCCCCAGCGCATCCGACATGCCCCACTGGGTGACCATGCGGCGCGCGATGTCGGTGGCGCGCTCGAAGTCGTTGGAAGCGCCAGTGGTCATCTGGTGCATGAAGATTTCTTCGGCAATGCGGCCGCCAAAGAGTACGGCGATGGTCTGCAGCAGCCGCTCCTTGTCCTGGCTGTAGCGATCCTCTTCCGGCAGCTGCATGGTTACGCCCAGCGCGCGTCCGCGCGGGATGATGGTGACTTTGTGCACCGGATCGGTTTTTGTCATCAGCTTGGCGACGATGACGTGGCCGGCTTCGTGGTAGGCGGTGTTCCGGCGCTCTTCCTCGGGCATCACCATGGTTCTGCGCGCCGCGCCCATGATGATCTTGTCCTTGGCGTTTTCGAAGTCCTCCATGTCCACGAGGCGCTTGTTCTGGCGCGCGGCGAACAGCGCCGCCTCGTTCACCAGATTGGCCAGATCGGCGCCGGAGAAACCCGGCGTGCCGCGCGCGATGATGTCGGCCTTGACGTCCGGCGCGATCGGCACCTTGCGCATGTGCACCATCAGGATCTGCTCGCGGCCGCGGATGTCGGGCAGCGGCACGACGACCTGGCGGTCGAAGCGGCCCGGACGCAGCAGCGCAGGGTCGAGCACGTCGGGTCGGTTGGTGGCGGCGATGACGATGACGCCCGAGGTACCCTCGAAGCCGTCCATCTCGACGAGCAACTGGTTCAGCGTCTGCTCGCGCTCATCGTTGCCGCCGCCGACACCGGCGCCACGCTGG
>CAZCPD010000285.1:258-3641 GCA_964500425.1 uncultured Rhodocyclaceae bacterium | reverse complement strand
CATCCAATTCACCGAGCATCACGGTGAATTCATCGCCGCCGAGACGCGCGACGGTGTCGGTCTCGCGCACGCAACTGGTAATGCGCTGCGCCGCATCCTTGAGCAGCAGGTCGCCGACGTCATGGCCGAGCGTATCATTGACCTCCTTGAACAGGTCCAGATCGAGCAGCATCAGCGCCATTGGCATGCCGGTGCGCGCCGATTTCCTGATTTCCAGCTCCAGCCGATCGTAGAACATGCTGCGATTGGGCAAGCCGGTGAGCGGATCGAAATTGGCCTGGCGCCAGATCAGTTCCTCGGACTTCTTGCGCTCGGTGATGTCCGCGAACGACGAAACATAGCGATCGATCTCGCCGGCCTCGTTGCAGATCGTGCTGATGCGGATGAAGATGGCCTGTGTCTCGCCGCTCTTTGGCCGATACCACATCTCCCCGTGCCATGACCCGGTCTCGCGGATACCGCGAACCATCTCCGCATAGAAACCACGTTCGTGCAAACCGGACTCCAGCATCTGCGGCAACTTGCCAAGCACCTCCTCGGCCGTGTATCCGGTGATCCGGGTGAACTGGGGATTTATCGAAATGATCCGGTTCGCCGCGTCGGTCACCATGATCGCCTCGCCGCTGTTTTCATAGACGGCGGCGGTCATCTGCTGAAACTGCTCGATCCGCTTGCGCTCGGTGATGTCCTCGTAGACGCCCAGCACGCCGACCACCCTGTCGCTCGCGTCGCGGATCGGCAGCCGCGAGGTGCGCAACCAGATGACGCCATTGTCCGGCGCCTCAAGTCGTTCATCGTGACAGAGCTGAGGCGCGTTCGACTCCATGACGCCGCGGTCGTCCGCATGAGATAACGCTGCCCACTCCTTGCGCCGCAAGGATTCGTCATGCTTGCCGACTACGGCCTGCGGTCCGGATTCGCCCATGTCGAGCGCAAAGGCAGTATTGCAACCCTGGTAGCGCTGGTCGCGATCCTTCCAATAGACCCGCGAGGGGATCGTCTCGATGACGTTGTGCAACAGCTTGTTGGCCTTGTCCAGGGCATTCCGCGAGTGATTCAACATCTGGACCGGCGTCCTGATGCAACTATTGAACACACAGCGATAGATGAAGGCGTAGGCGACGATCTTGTAGAGATGCCCGGCCATGTTGATGGCATCGGTCGCCTGCGAATAGACCGTGAAGAACATTTCAGCCATGACCAGAATGCAGGTGGCGGCGAACAGGTTGACCACATCGTAGGGTTGCGGGGCGCGCAACTTGCGAAACAGCCCGACGGCAACGATCACGAAGAGCACGCTAATGACGTACTCGGTGCGCACCTTGAACTCCGTCAGCCCTTCCCCGGGAATGAAGGTGCGCGGCGCCCACTCGGGATGCCACAGGCCCATCCAGGCAAAAACGCCCACCAACAGCAGGGTGGCCGCCAACAACAGCCAGCGCGTCGGTCGCCGGTGAAATGGCCGCGCCGGCAGATAAACGAATAGCAGCAGCCCGGTTACGGAAGCCACGCGCGCCGCGAGCCAGAAATTGATGGCCTTTTCGGTGCTGCTTGGCGTAAACAGGTCCGGCATGCCCGGATAGGAGACCAGGTGCAACAGATCGAGCAGCGCCACGGCGAGACAGGATGAGGCCAGCAGCATCAGATTGGCCGGCCGATCCCTGTCGTTGACGCTCCAGCTGACGCCGAACGCCAGGCAGGAAACAACGACCGAAAAGGTTTCGAACAGCAAGTGCAATTGGGCGTAGTGGCCGATGGACTGAAGCCGCCCCCCCGAAGCGCCCGGCCAGATGACCAGTTGCACTGCGACCAGCGCCAGCAGCATCAGCGCGATCGGCCGCAATGGTGCTTGATGACTGGCATGGATCTTCATTGCGGCTCTCCGAATATTCCCGACCGTGCCCCGGGACGTGACATCAGGCGAGAAGCCAGATTGGGAAATCGCGGGAAATCGCGGGAAATCGGGCCTTTGATGCTTCTGTCATCCTAACCCGCACTCGATGCCGAGTCAATATTACGAAAGTTATACAAATGCGCCATCGCCCGGCGCCGGCCGATCTTTTTCCGATAGATCGGCACATTGCCGGAACACCCGGAGCGCGGCGGCGTTTGCCCGGCATTTTGAGGTTAAAATCACACGTTTAGTATTTCCCGCCGAGCCGCGTGCGCTTTCCGTCCGATGCCCTCCCCCGAGATTTCCATCGTCATTCCCGTATACAACGAAGAGGATGGCCTCGCCGCGCTCTTCGCGCGCCTCTATCCCGCGCTTGACGCGCTGGGAACCTCGTGCGAGGTGATCTTCGTCAATGACGGTAGCCGCGACCGTTCCGCCGCGCTCCTGCGTTCACAGTTCCAGAAACGACCCGACGTGACCCGCGTGATCCTGTTCGCCGCCAATTTCGGCCAGCACATGGCGATCATGGCCGGGTTCGAGCAGTGCCGCGGACAGATCGTCGTCACGCTCGACGCCGACCTGCAAAATCCGCCCGAGGACATCGGCGTGCTGGTCAGCAAGATGCGCGAAGGCCACGACTACGTTGGCAGCATCCGCCGCCAGCGCCAGGACACGTTCTTCCGCCGCTACGCCTCGCGCGCCATGAACCGGCTGCGCGAACGCATCACGCGAATCAAGATGACCGACCAGGGCTGCATGATGCGCGCCTACACACGCCCCATCGTCGACGCCATCAACAGCTGCAAGGAAGTCAGCACCTTCATTCCGGCGCTCGGCTACACCTTCGCGCAGAACCCGACCGAGGTCGTCATCGGCCACGAGGAACGCCACGCCGGCGAATCCAAGTATTCGCTGTACAGCCTGATCCGCCTCAACTTCGACCTGATGACCGGCTTCTCGCTGGTGCCGCTGCAATGGTTTTCCATGCTGGGCATGGGCATTTCCCTGCTGTCGACGCTATTCGTGATCTACCTGGCCATCCGCCGCCTCATCGTCGGCCCGGAAGCCGAGGGCGTGTTCACGCTGTTCGGCATCGCCTTCCTGCTGATCGGCCTGACCCTGTTCGGCGTCGGCCTGCTCGGCGAATACATCGGCCGCATCTACCAGCAGGTGCGCCACCGGCCGCGCTACCTGGTCGAAGCCATCCTCGAAAGGAAGGAATGACCCGATCTGTCGTTTTCGCCTACCACAACGTAGGCGTGCGCTGCCTTTCGGTGCTGCTGGCCCACGACGTCGATGTGGCGTGCGTCGTCACCCACCGGGACAACCCGGGCGAGACCATCTGGTTCGACAGCGTCGCCGAACTGGCGGCGCGCCACGGCATCCCCGTGATCGTGCCGGAGGATCCCAATGATCCCGCGATCGTCGCTGAACTCGCGGCGATGAAGCCGGATTTCCTGTTTTCCTTCTACTACCGCTTGATGCTGAA
>CAZCPD010000285.1:0-225 GCA_964500425.1 uncultured Rhodocyclaceae bacterium | reverse complement strand
GCTGCCCAGGTATCGCGGCCGCGTACCGGTAAACTGGGCAATCATCAATGGTGAACGGGAAACCGGTGCCACCCTGCACGAAATGCTGGAAAAACCCGACGCCGGGGGCATCGTCGCGCAGCAGGCGGTCCCGATCCTGCCGGACGACACCGCGCTGGACGTGTTCAACAAGGTCACGCTGGCCGCGGAAATGGCGCTTGACCGTATCCTGCCCGACCTGCTGGC
>CAZCPD010000284.1:0-3648 GCA_964500425.1 uncultured Rhodocyclaceae bacterium | reverse complement strand
CGTCGAGGCGGTCGACGGCGCCTTCGAAGATCCAGGGATGACGGCGCAGCACGGAACGTTCCTTGCCATTTCGCAGTATCAGATGAGCCATGTCGGTTCCAGAGTGGTGAAGACCCCGCCGCGGCGCGGCCGGGCGGCAAGTATATACGGCGCAACCGTCCCTGACGCCTCACGCCATTGCTGTTCAATCGGCTCGGTATCCGCGCCATTGCAAGTGAAAAGTCACCGTGAAAATGATCGATATTCAGCCGCGGACGTGTAGACCTGTCGGTTGGGTTAGGCGCGGCTTTTGCGCCGTAACCCAACAAGGCAGTCATTGCAGCGCGCGGAAAATCCGTTGAAGCAGGAACCCGATTTGTTGGGTTACGCGGCAAGGCCGCTAACCCAACCTACATAAGCTTTTCGATATATTCAAATATCCGCTGAGCAAATGATCCGAACAGTCAGCCGAAATGCCAAAGCCATTAGACAAGCCGTCACATTTGCGTCACAGAATCCGCTGAGGACGGCTGTCATCCGACGGTCGACGAACCGGAGGAATTCCCGATGCACCAGAAGTCTCTACTGAAGGCCAGACGCACGCTCAAGGCCGCCATCCTGATCGCCGCCCTGGCGACGGCCGCGGTATCCGCTTCGGCTCCGTCGTATGCGGCAGCGGTCAACCGCGGACCCTATCTGATGATGGGCACGCCCAGCAGCATGGTCGTTCGCTGGCGTACCGACGTGGCGACCAACAGCCGCGTGCAATTCGGCACCACCCAAGGCAATCTGACCAGCACGGTGGATGACGCCACATCAACCACCGAACACGAAGTGCGCATCACCGGCCTCACGCCGGAGACCAAGTACTACTACAGCGTCGGCTCCACCAGCGGCGTTCTCTCGGGCAACGACGCCACCACCTTCTTCAAGACCGGCCCGCTGGCCGGCACGGCGCGCCCGACGCGCATCTGGGTCATCGGCGATGCCGGCACCGGCTCATCGGTGCAGACTTCCGTCTATAACGCCTATCTCGCCGCCACCGGCGCCACCTACACCAACCTGTGGCTGATGCTCGGCGACAACGCCTACAACAGCGGCACCGATGCGGAATATACGTCGAAGATGTTCAACATCTACGGGACGATGTTCAAGCAGTCCTCCCTGTGGCCGACCATCGGCAACCACGACGCAGTGTCGGCCGATTCCGCCACCCAGACCGGGCCGTACTACGCCCAATTCACCATGCCCAGGAATGCCGAGGCGGGCGGCGTCGCCTCCGGCACCGAGGCTTACTACTCATTCGACTACGGCAACATCCACTTCATCGTGCTCGATTCCGAGAAAACCAGCCGTTCCACCAGCGGCGCGATGATGACCTGGCTGCAGGCCGACCTGCAGGCCACCAATTCCGACTGGGTCATCGCCTTCTGGCATCGCCCGCCCTACTCCAAGGGCTCGCATAACTCCGACACCGAATCGAGCATGGTCGAGATGCGCCAGAACTTCCTGCCGGTGCTGGAAGCGCATGGCGTGGATCTGGTGCTGGGCGGCCACAGCCACTCATTCGAGCGCTCCTACCTGATCGACGGCCACTATGGTCTTTCCTCCACGTTCAACAGCTCGCACCAGAAGAATGCCGGCGACGGTCGTACCGACGGCGCGGGCGCCTATGCCAAATCCGCCGGCAACATTCCCCACGAAGGCGCGGTGTATTCGGTCGTCGGCAGCTCGGGTCAGATCAGCGGCGGCACGCTCAACCATCCGGCCATGTTCGTCTCGCTGAATGAAGCCGGCTCCATGGTGCTGGACATCGACGGACAGACGCTGAATGCCAAGTTCATCAACAGCAGCGGCGTGATTCGTGACCACTTCACGATTGCCAAGTCGGGCGCCACGACCTCATGCAGCCTGCCCTGGGGCGGCACGCTCGGCGATGGCCAGGGCGTCACCGCCTACCAGACCGATGTCAGCAGCAACTGCGCCGGCATCGCCGAAACGCGCACCTGCAACAACGGTACGCTGAGCGGCAGCTACACCTACGCGTCCTGCTCGGCAACGCCGGCTTCATGCACCCTGCCCTGGGGCGGCAGCATCGCCAGCGGTGCGAGCACGACGGCCTACCAGACCAACGTCAGCAGCAATTGTGCCGGCATCGCCCAAACGCGCACCTGCACCAACGGGACGCTGAGCGGCAGCTACACCTACGCGTCCTGCTCAGCGCCGTCCGGCACCACCACGGTGAGCCTGCAGAACGGCACCAACAGCTACACCGGCAATGACGACACCTATCTGCGCAGCAAACTTGCCACCACCAACTACGGTTCGGCGACCACGCTCCAGCACGACCTGAACGATTCCACCGGCGGCAACGAGTACTCGCTGCTGAAATGGAACGTGTCGTCGATTCCCGCTGCCGCTGCGGTGCAGACGGTCACCCTGGGCTTCACCGTGTCCAACAGCAGCGCCGGCGCCTACAACGTGTACCAGTACAACAACGCGTGGGTCGAGAGCACCGCCACCTGGACCAACCAGACGCCTGACAGCTATCTGGGCTCGCTGGTCGGCACCATCACCGCTACCAGCACCGGCACCAAGAGCATCACGCTGAATGCCGCCGGTGTGGCCATGGTTCAGGGCTGGGTCAATGGCACGGTGACCAACAACGGCATCCTGATCAAGTCCGCCAGCACCACCGACGGCCTGGACATCCGCTCCAGCGAATACAGCACCGTGGCCTCGCGTCCCATGCTGACCATCCAGTACGCCCAGTAACCTTGTCGTTTCGAGGCCGGACAGTTTCTGTCCGGCCTTTTTCATTTTTGGAAAGATTTCATGCGCCTATTCGTCATCCTGCTGTTGTGTCTGTGTCTGCCCTTGCCCCTCTCTGCGCTGGCCCATGGCGACGCCCACCACAGGCTGAACGCGCTGAATGCGCAAATCCTCGGCCAACCGGATAATGCCGAACTGCATTTGCGGCGCGGCCGGCTGCATATCGAAGCAAACCATTTTGAAGAAGCCCGTGCCGATCTGGAAAAGGCACTGGCCCTGGCGCCCAAGCAGCATGGCGCACGCTACTTCCTCGCCGAAGCCCTGCTGTCCGGCGGGAAGGCGGAACTCGCGGAACAACAGGCGCAACAATTCATCGACGCCCACACCACACATGGCGCCCAAGACGTCAACGACCTCGGCGCGCTATCGCGTGGCTACTGGCTACTGGGCCAGGCGCGCATGGCGCGGCAACAGCCGGCAGCGGCCATCGTCGCCTACCGCTTGGCGATCAAGGCGACCGGCGAACCGACGCCCGATCAGTATCAACTCTTCGTCGATGCCTGCCTGGCGGCACGCGGCGAATATCCGGAAGAAGCCTTGCGCCTGCTGGATCGGGGGCTGGCGACGGGCGGCAGCATCGACCTGCTGCAAGGCATGGCGCTGGAAGTCGAGTTGCAGGCCGGTCGCACCGATGCCGCCCTGCGGCGACTGGAGATCATCATCGCCCAGGAAAAGCGCCTGCCATTTCTCTATACCCGCAAGGCTGGAATTCTCGCCGATGCCGGCCGCATGGCTGAGGCTGGCAAGGCGCTGAAGGCCGCCCGTGGCGCGCTGACGGCAGTTCCAGAGAAACGTCGACGGGCGAATGCGTACAAGGAACTGGCGCAGCAGATCGCC
>CAZCPD010000283.1:0-3651 GCA_964500425.1 uncultured Rhodocyclaceae bacterium | reverse complement strand
CCCTAGCGACTTCCGGGGGAATTAAAGGAAGCAGGCTCGATTTTCGTGCAGACGTAAAGATGCCGGGTTGTTGATAATCCTGCGGACAGGGCACCGTTTGCTTCCGACCGATTATACGCATCCTGCATCATCCCCGAAAGCGCCGGCCCATTCCGTCCGCTTCGCTTCCTCCCCATCCCCCGCGCTCGCTACCCCGGCTTGACAAGTGTCCTTTCGTACACCGATAATGAGTGCACGATAGTACACCACGGTGCAATCCGCTTCGGGAGGCTCATGGACATCTCCGACCGCAATCAATCTGAGCGCAGCGATCGTGACGCCTATTACCTCGGTCGCCTGCGCGACTACTACCAGGAGGCCCGGCGCATCCCGTCGTTGCAGCGCATCTGCGAACTGATGGGCTTCGCTTCGAAGACGGCGTCGCGCAAGCTGTTGCTGCGCCTGGAGGGCGCGGGCTTTCTCGAACGTACGCCGGACGACGATGCCTGGATGCCGAGCGCGCGCTTCTTCGAGCGCCCATTGGCCACCACCGCGGTGCGTGCCGGCGCGCCGGACATGATCGAAGGCGGCGCCGGCGAGCCTTTCATGGTCGACGACTACCTGATCCGCCAGCCGTCGCGCACGGTGCTGATTCCGGTCAAGGGCGATTCGATGATCGACGCCGGCATCCATGACGGCGACATTGCCGTGGTCGAGCGCCAGCGTTCGGCGGCGAAGGGCGATTTCGTCGTCGCCATCGTGGACAACGAATTTACCCTCAAGGAACTCGGCATGGAGCGCGGCCAGTTCATCCTCAAGCCGCACAACCCGGCTTATCCGGTGATCCGGCCGAAGGGCGAGCTGGAGATCTATGGCGTGATGGTGGGGTTGGTGCGGCGGTTTGCGCATTGAGCGGCGCGTCGAGTGGTTCGTGGCAATCGGTCTGAGAGCCGCGCCTATGCGCGCCACTGTTTGATCTTCACGAGGCGCCCTCGATGAACCGCATCAATGCTTTTGATCAAGGGGCGCCCTTGAGGGGCTCTCCGGGCAATGCGTCTGATCAGAGCAGCGCTTCGATGTCCGCGGCGATGTCTTCGGGCTTGGTGGTCGGGGCGTAGCGTTCGACGACCTTGCCGTTGCGGTCGACGAGGAACTTGGTGAAGTTCCACTTGATGCCTTCGCTGCCGAGCAGGCCAGGCTTGGCTTGCTTGAGGAACTTGTAGAGAGGATCGGCATTGGCCCCATTGACATCGATCTTGCCGAACATCGGGAAGGCGATGTTGAAGCGCAGCGAGCAGAACTCGGCGATTTCCTTCTCGCCGCCGGGTTCTTGCGCGCCGAACTGGTTGCATGGGAAGCCGAGGACCACGAAGCCGCGATCGCGGTATTTCTCGTAGATCGCTTCCAGGCCGTCATATTGTGGCGTGAAGCCGCACTTGCTGGCGGTATTCACGATCAGCACGACCTTGCCGGCATAGTCGGCAAGCGCCACCTCGCGGCCGTCGATGCCCTTGACGCGGAAATCGTGGAACTGGGTCATGAGGTTTCTCCTTGGGGAACGATCCGAAATCCGATCACTGCGGCTTGCTCAGGATCCTTTTCAGCCAGGCGTCGAGATCGTCGAGATACGTGTAGATCACCGGGACGACGACGAGGGTCAGGATCGAAGAGGTGATGACCCCGCCCATGACAGTCTGGCCCATCGGCATGCGCAGCTCCGCGCCTTCGGTGTTGCTGCCGAAGGCGAGCGGCAGCATGCCGAAGACCATGGCCATCGAGGTCATGATGATCGGCCGGAAGCGCACGCGGGCGGCCTCGATCAACGCCGCTTCGCGCGTCATGCCGCCGGCGCGTGCGCGGATGGCGAAGTCGACGAGCAGGATGGCGTTCTTGGTGACGAGGCCCATCAGCAGGATGAAGCCGATGATGGAGAAGACGTTGAGCGTGCTGCCGAAGACCAGCAGCGAGAGCACCACGCCGATCAGCGTCAGCGGCAGTGAGGCCATGATGGATATCGGCTGGATGAAACTGTTGAACTGCGCGGCGAGAATCATGTAGATGAACAGGACCGCCAGCATCAGCGCCTGCGAGGAAAAGTGGAAGGCTTCTTCCATGTCGCGCGTCGAACCGCCGATCTTGTAGCGGTAGCCGGGCGGCCAGTCAAGTTCATTGAGGACGGCCTTGATGTCGGCGCTGATCTCGCCGGCCGAGCGGCCATCGGCGTTGGCGTTGAATTCGACTTCGCGCATCAGGTCGCGGCGGTTGATCTGCTGGACGCCGGTGCTGCTGGATATGCGCGCGATCTGGCTGAGCGGAACCATCTTCGGTGAACCGTCCGGATTCATGCGGCTGGTCTGAAGCATGATGCGTTCTAAATCAGCTGGCGAGACACGGTCGCCCGGCGCCAGGCGCACCTTGATGTCGTAGTTCTGGTTGTCGGAGCCGAGCCAGCTGCCGGCGTCCTCGCCGGCGAGGAAGGGGCGCAGCGCCATGCCGATCTGGGTGACGTCGATGCCGAGGTCGGCGGCGGCCTCACGGCGGATGTCGAGGGATACCGTGGGCTTGGCTTGTTTGAGACTGGTGTCGAGGTCAACCAGGCCGGGAATCTTGCGCAGACGGACGTCGGCGTCGGCGGCCAGCTTGCTCAGCACCTGCATGTCCGGTCCCTGCAGGCTGAAGATCAGCTGCTTGCCCTGCATCACCGGGTTGACCATGCCGACGTGAGTGACGGTGATGCCGCCGATCTGCTGGAGGCGGTCGCGGATCGGCTGGCTCAGCTCCAGAACGCTGCGCTTGCGGTCCTTGCGCGGCTTCAGACGGACATAGAGGGCGGCGCTGTTCTTGCCGTTGGCGTTGCCGGTGTTGATCGCGGTGTAGGTGTACTCGACCTCGGGAAACTCGCGCAGCGCGGCATCGACTTGTTTCGCCTTGGTTTCCGTGAGTTCCAGCGACGAGCCTTCGGGTGTCGTGAAGTTGACCATGGTTTCGGCGAAGTCCGCCTGCGGCAGCATTTCCGTGCCGATGTAGGGCAGCAGGAAGAAGCTGCCGATCATCGTGGTCGTCGCCAGGATCACCGTGTTCATGCGATGGCGCAGCGACCAGCCGAGCATCGCGCCATAGGCGTTGGTGGTCCATTCCATGCGCTTCTCGAACCATTCCAGCGGTTTGGCGAGCAACAGCATCATGCGGTCGAGGATGTTCGGATTCTTGACGTCCTGCGGCTTGGGATCGGCCCAGACCGCCGAGAGCATCGGGTCGAGGGTGAAGGAGACGAACATCGAGATCAGCACCGCGGCGACGACTGTGATGCCAAACTGGTGGAAAAAGCGGCCGATGAGACCGCCCATGAAGCCGATCGGCGCGAACACCGCGACGATGGTCATGGTGGTGGCGAACACCGCCATGCCGATTTCGTCGGTGCCTTCGAGCGCCGCCTTGTGGTGGTCCGCGCCGAGGGCGACATGGCGCACGATGTTCTCGCGCACGACGATGGCGTCGTCGATCAGCAGGCCGACGCACAGCGACAGCGCGACCAGGGTCAGCAGATTGATGGTGAAGCCGAACATGTAGACGAACATGAAGGTGCCGATCAGCGAGATCGGCAGCGTCAGGCCGGTGATCACCGTGCTGCGCCAGGAGTTGAGGAACATGAAGACGATCAGCACGGTGAGG
>CAZCPD010000282.1:0-3654 GCA_964500425.1 uncultured Rhodocyclaceae bacterium | reverse complement strand
GCGTCTGCGGCGTTGCGGCGCTTGCCCATAGATGGGCTATGGGTGGCGCACCGCGCCTTGCATCCATCCCCGTTTGGCGACAACGCATCCCGCGCGGAAAGTCCGACAGGCTGCTAGACGGGGCGAAAATCAAGACGGCGGGAGATGATGCAGGAACGAACGCAGAACGCGGATACGGAACTGGACAGCAACGGCACTTGCTTGAAAATCGCTAGGCCGGACTATGTACCCCCAGCGGGATAATAGCAAGCGAATCATGGAAACAAGGGGCGTGGCAGGGTGATTGCATGAATGACAAAAACAAATGGCGCGGCGCCGAAACCCCTCGATCTTCATGCGCGTCCCGCTTACGCCGTATAGTGCCCAATTTAGGCAGAAGCGGGGTTTGCCTTGTGGATAGGCACTTGCCCGGCTAGTACAATCGCCACTCATTTTCGCTTGACGCCGGGCCGCAGCCGTGTTGCTATGTCTTTCGACATAGTCGCAGAACACGGAGCCACGGAACGTGCACGCCGCAAGGTGTTTCAAGTGGAATCCGAACACGGCAAGCAACCAGCGGAGGTCTATCCATGGGCAATCTCGAAAAACCGGGCATCGTATCGGCCAGCCGGCGCAAGTTCCTCGTCATGGCCAGCGCGGCCGGAGCCGCCGTGGCCGCCGGCCTCACCGGCTGCGACGGCCTGCCGCTGTTCCACTTCAAGGGCAAGGAAGGCGCCAAGCTGGGCCTCGGCCCGCGCAGCACGCCCAAGCTCAACAACTGGCAGGACCTCTACCGCCAGCGCTGGACCTGGGACAAGATCGCCAAGGGCTCGCACGGCTGGGCCAACTGCCGTTCGGCCTGCGAATGGGATCTGTACGTCAAGGATGGCATCGTCGTCCGCGAGGAACAGACGGCGATGTACGAGCAGTCCGAGCCCGGCGTGCCCGACTTCAATCCGCGCGGCTGCCAGAAGGGCGCCTGCTATACGGAGGTGATGTACGGTCCGTCGCGCACCACGGTGCCGCTGAAGCGCGTCGGCCCGCGCGGTTCCGGCCAGTGGGAGAAGGTTTCCTGGGATCAGGCGATCAAGGAAATCGCCCAGAAGACCGTCGACGCGGCCGAGAAATACGGTACCGACACGATCTATCAGGATCTCGGCCCGAACTTCGACTTCGGCGCGAGCAAGGCTGGCCGCTTCAAGTTCCAGTTCATGGCCGGCGGCCTGTTCGCCGACAACTGGGCGGAAATCGGCGACCTCAACACCGGCGCGACGATCACGGTCGGCGCCGCGCACCTGGGCGGTTCGTCGGATGAGTGGTTCCTCTCCGACTTCATCGTCGTCTGGATGATGAACCCGTCGGTCACGCAGATTCCCGACGCCCACTTCCTCTATGAGGCGCGCTACAACGGCACCGAGCTGTGCGTCATCGACCCGCAGTACTCGGCGACCGCGATTCACGCCGACCAGTGGCTGCCGATCGAGACCGGCACCGACGCGGCGCTGGGCCTGGCCGTGGCGCGCCATCTGTTCGAAACCAACGCCATCGATCTGCCCTACGTCCGCGAGCAGACCGACCTGCCGCTGCTGGTGCGCCTCGACACCGGCCGCTTCCTGCGCGAGGAAGATATCGCCAACGGCGGCAGCGCCGACCAGCTGTTCATGTGGCATCCGGCGAAGAATGCGCCGGTGCCGGCGCCCGGCTGCACGGGCAACATCACGCGCGTCCTCACCCTGGATTTCGAGGCGCCGATCGAGGGCCAGTGGAAGGTCAAGCTCAAGGACGGCAACGAAGTCGCCGTGGTGCCGGTCGGTTCGATGCTCAAGGAGCACCTCGAACCCTGGACCCTCGAACACGCGGCCGAGGTCACCGGCCTGCACATCGACCAGGTCAGGAAATTCGCCGAAGGCTGGGCCAAGGCCAAGCGGCCGATGGTGCTCTCGTCGTGGGGCTCGAACCGTTTCGTCCATTCCGACCTGATGAACCGTTCCAAGCTGCTGTGCCTGATGCTCAAGGGCGCGCTGGGTCGCAAGGGCGCCGGCTACCAGGCCTGCGGCTGGGTCGATCTCGACGGTTTCGGCAATGCCATGCAGATGGAGAAGAGCGGCGTGGGCGGCCGTCTCGCGGTAATGTTCAACGCGATGCCGCCGAAGGAGCTGTTCAACGCCGTCGTCGACATCATCAAGAAGCGCAAGACCGAAGGCGACGTGGCGCTCGAAGGCGAGAACAACTACCTGCGCAACAAGCTGTGCACCAGCGACGTGGTCGAGGTGAACTTCAAGTCACCCGACTACCGCGCCGCCATCGACCGCGAGCAGAAGGGCATGTTCCCGCGCGACGTTTCCGACTACTACAAGGAAAGCCACGACAAGGGCTGGGCGCCGGGCCTGCCGCGCAAGACCTCGCCGAAGATCTTCTTCACCGGCGGCTCCAACCTCCTGCGCCGCAACAACCTGCCGCAATACCTGAAGGCGACGATGTGGGACGACATGGAATGCATCGTCGACGTCAACCCGAAGTATTCCTACACCGGCACGCAGTCCGACTACATCCTGCCGGCCGCCGGCTGGTACGAGAAGACCGGCATCAAGTACACGGTGTCCTACGTGCCCTATCTGCACTACTGCGACGCCGCCGTGCCGCCGATGGGCGAGTCGAAGGGCGAGTGGGAGATCTACTGGCTGCTGACGCGCGAGATGGAGCGCTACGCCAAGGAGAAGAACCAGCCGGTGCTCGATGGTTGCGGTCGCGGCGAGATCGACCTGAAAACCATCCACCAGCGCTACACGAATCATGGCGACCTCGGTCAGCATGACGACGACAAGGTCACCGAGGAAATCCTGAAGAGCGAATCGACGCACGGCATGACGGTCGAAGGCCTCAAGCAGACCGGCATCGCCAAGTACACCGCCACCGGCAAGAACGTCCAGGCCACCGCGCTGAACAACCCCGACTGGAAAGGCGAGGGCGTGCTCAACACGCTGACGCGCTTCACCGAGCACAAGGAGCCGTGGCCGACCTACAGCGGCCGCATCACCAGCTTCCTCGACCATCCGTGGTTCATCGAGATGCGCGAGCAGTTCACCACCCACAAGAACAGCCCGAAGGCCGGCGGCGACTATCCGTTCCAGTTCATCAGCTGCCATGCGCGCTGGTCGATCCACTCGAGCTGGCGCGACACGCCGATGATGCTGCGCCTGCAGCGCGGTGAGCCGCAGGTGTGGATCAACCCGATCGACGCGACCAAGCTCGGCATCAAGGACTACGAGTACGCCGAGATCTACAACGACTACGGTTCGGTGCGCATGCGCATCAAGATTTCGACCATGGTGCGTCCGGGCGTCGCCTACTACTACCATGCCTGGGAACCGCACCAGTTCCCGAACCACGAGTCCTACAAGTGGCTGATCCCCGGCCTCGTCAAGCCGCTGCACATGGCGGGCGGCTACGGCCACATCAACCACGCGCTCAACCGCTTCCAGCCCGGCAGCGCGGTGCAGGACACGCGCATTGGCATCAAGCCCTGGCGCGGCCAGGAAACCAGGACCAAGCCCGTGATCCTGCCGTCGAAGACCAAGGCCTGAGGAGAATAGACGATGACGACTCAACAAACCAAGCCCCAGCGCCAGGTTTCGATGGTGCTGGACCTCAACAAGTGCCTGGGTTGCCACACCT
>CAZCPD010000281.1:0-3665 GCA_964500425.1 uncultured Rhodocyclaceae bacterium | reverse complement strand
GGCGCCATTTCCCACTATCGGCTGACTGCCCATGCTGCCCGACCGCTCGAAGCGATTTGCCAGCACTGAGGACGGCGAGCTGCCGCGCCTCAGGCTGGCCGAGAACTGGCAGCTGGCTGTCATCGCCTTCATCATGTGCGGGCTGTTCGTCGTCATCTTCCCGCGCAAGGCGCTCGTCGAAAAGCTTTACACGCAGGAGAAGCTCGACGGGCTGACGCTTTCCTACATCGAGAACCTGCATCGCACCGAACCGGACAATGCCGATCTCTCCATCCTGCTCGGCCGCGCGCGTCGGGAACGTCTCGATCTTGCCGCGCTCGAGGCGCTGCTGCGGCCGGTGATCGATGCGGGCGACGCCCGTCAACGCCTTGTCGCGCGCCGCATGCTGCTCGATGCCTGCGAGCGCGCCGTGCAGGGGCAGGGCGACGAGGCAGCGGCGCCCGTCAAGGCGAGGATGCGGGTCTTGCTGGAGGCGCTCAGCAAGGATGGCGTTCCGCCCGAGTGGGCCGACGATCTCGCGCGTCAGGCGTTTCGCGCCGAGCAGTCGGCGCTCGCGCTCGAGTTCATCAAGCAGGCCGTCGCCCATGACGGAGGCCGCGCCTCGGCGGAGCTTGCCGCGCAGGCGCTCGACGCCAATGCGCGCGAGGCGCTTGGCCTTGGGCGCCACGCGCTGGCCGCCGAATACTTTCTGCTGGCCCGCCATCAGGTCCGCGATATGGCGAAGGCGCGCGAATTGTTCAAGCAAGGCATCGGCGCATTGATGGCGGCCAGCCTTTACGATCAGGCCATGCAGGCGGCGGAAGCGCATCTCGGCGATCTCGCCGACGATCCCGACACGCTGCGCTACCTGATGCGCACGGCGCTCGCCGCCGGCGATCCGCAGCGCGCCGCGCATTATGCGCGGCGCCTGGTTTTCGACAACGGCGGAGTCGCCGGCGCGTCCGGGCAGCAGAACGGAGGGCGCCCATGATGCGGCGAACCCTCGCCTGGTGCCTGCTGCCGCTCGCCACGCTGGTGTGGGCGGACGAGCCGCAGCCCGGTCGCGATTACCATTCCATCCAGATTGCATCGTCGCCGTCGGCGAAGGTGCTCGAAAGACAGTTCGCGAATTATGCCGGGCTGCCTTACCTGCGCATCGAGCGGCGCGGCGATCTGCATGTGTTGCGCGCCGGCTTCTGGGCAAGCGCCGAGGAGGCCCGCGCCGCGTTAACGGCCGACGCGGCCCGTTTCAGCGGCGCGCCGCTGGTGCGCATCGCCACCTATCGGCCGGATGCCGTCGTGCGCGGCAACTGGCCGCCGGCCGGGCAAGCGCCGCAAACCGTCATGACCGCGCCGCCCCCTTCGCCCGGCCCGCAACAGGCGCCGGCCGCCCCAACGGCGCTCGCGCCCGCGCCGCGAACCGTAGGTGGCGGCGGCAAGGCCAAGGCTCACTCGCAGACCGCGGCAACCGATGATGGGCAGTTGCGGCCGTTCGATGCCGACGACTACGCGCTGGCCTACGATGTTTTCCTCGGCAGCGGCGATCGGGAAAGCGCCTTTCGTCTGGCGCGCAAGGCCGTCGCCAGCGTGCCGAACGATCCGGTCTGGCGACGCAAGCTGGCCCGCGTCGCCGAATGGACGCAACGTCCGGCGCTGGCCTGGGAACACTGGGAACACCTGTTCCGTCACGGCGACCGGGGCGAGGAAACGCTTGCCGCCGTGTGGCGTCTGGCGCCGTTCGCCGGCAATCCCGAGATCGCCCTGGAGGCCTGGGAATTCCGCGCCCAGCGCGCATCCGGCGGCACGGCCCGCCTGAGCGATACGCAATGGGAAGACCTGTTCGAGCTCTACGAGGCGGCAGGCAAGGCGCAGCAGGGCTCGCGCTACTTCGAGCAGCAGTATCGCCGCCATGGCGATCCGCGCTTGCTCGAATATGCCGCGCGGCTGGCGGAAAACACCGGCGAAGACGAGCGTGCCTTGCAGTTGTATCGCGAACGGGCGGGCCTCAAGCCGTTCTCGCAGGACGCGACGCTGCGCGCGGCCATCGCATTGCTGCGCAGCGACCGCCTGGCCGAAGCGCAGGCGCTGATGGCGGCGCAGCGTGACGAAGTTCCGGCGCAGGCGCGGGAATACTGGAACACGCTGGCCAATATCGCCTTCGAGCTCGGCGATGCGGAAGCCGCCGAATTCGCCTTGCTGCGTCTCGGCGACGAGGCGCGGCAAGGCGCTGGCTGGGCGCGCCTGGTGTCGTTGTTGCGTCACCAACATCCGGAGCGTGCCGCCGATCTGGCGCTGGAGCTCTATCGGCGCCACGGCGGCGAGGAGCATCTGCTGAATGCCCTGAGTCTTTACGCCGAGCACGGCAACCAGGCGGCACAGGCCCGGGCGTTCGCCGCGCTGTCGCCGGAGGCTCGCGCGGTTCTGGAGCGCGATACGCGCTTCCTGCTGCTGCGCGCCCAGCATTTCCAGCGCAGTCATGACAACACGCGCGCCTGGGCCGATCTGCGGCAGGCGCTGGCGCTCAAGCCCGATGACGACGAGATCGTCGTGTCCGCGCTCTGGTTTCTCGTCGATCAACGTCGCTATGCGGAATTGCAGTCGCTGTTGCGTCGCCATGCCGCTCGCGCCGAAACGACGACGGCCTACTGGTTGCCGTATGCGGCCGCCCATCATGCGCTCGATCAGTACAAGGCGGCCTTGCGCTGGTACCGCAAGGCGCTCGCCAGCACGCCCGACGACAGCCTGTTGCTGCTCAACTATGCCGATGCGCTCGATCGTGTGCAGGCGGGCGGCATGGCGGAGCGCGTGCGGCGTCACGCCTGGTTGCGTCTGCGCGAGAAATTCCCGCAGCCGGGGCTCGCCGCGCCGCTCGACGGCAAGCCCGAGCTGCTGGCGCTGGCGCGGCTGGCGTTGATCGATGCGCCGGGCGATCCGGCGCTGGCGCTGGTGCGCAAGGTGGTCGGTGAGCTGCGCGGAGCCGCAGCGATGCCGGGCGCAGGTCAAGATTCCCCGCAGGAGATGCAGAGTGACCAGCAGACGCGCGATCTGATCCTCGGTTGGGCGATTGGACGCGAGCAGCATCCGAATGCGCGCGCCTGGCTCTGGCTGAACGCGGCGCGCAAGACCGGCGCCGTGGGCGGCCACCCACCGTTGTGGGGTGAGGCGCAGACGGCGTTGCAGCTCAATGAAACACCGCGCATGGATCGCCTGCTGCGCGAGGAGCGCGAGGGTCTGCCGATTTACAACCGCTACGATACCGCCTACGCGCTTGAGCACTGGCCGCTGGCGTTCGATATTGCCTTCCGCGGCATGGCGGCCAACGACGTCGATGAGGAGTTGCACGACCGCTATCGCCAACATGCGCCGCGCCATACCGGCTACTTGCAACTGGGGGCCGCCAGCGACCGTCACGGGGAACTCGACAGCCGCAGCCGTCAGGTTGAGCTGCGCCTGGCCGTCGACCGGCGCCTGCACCTGAACTTCGCCTGGTCGCAGCGCGCACAGTCGAGCGACGACGCCTATCTCGCCACGCCACCGCGCGAGCGCCTCGCCAGCGTTGAGGCGCACTGGCTGGGCAGTCGCGGCGATACGACCGTGGCCCTGTTCCGTCGCAGCGAACTCGCGGGGAACAGCGGCTGGCGCCTCGGCCAGAACTGGGCATGGAGTTCGCACCTGAATCTTGCCGG
>CAZCPD010000280.1:0-3699 GCA_964500425.1 uncultured Rhodocyclaceae bacterium | reverse complement strand
CGACGGTGTCAGGTCTTTCATTCCAGCATCTCCATCCACATCAATTCGACCGCGTTGCGCCCCATTCAATCGAGCCCCGGATTGACGGAAAACCACATCTCGGCTGTCTGTCCGCAACGCAAAACCGGCGATTATACAAACCGAACGGCATTTGTCCATGGAATGTTTTACTCATCGATATCGCAAGATATATCGAAGGGCATAGGCATTTCGGCGTCAATCCATTGAATTCATTTCGCTACCCGATACGGGAAGCATGGTTCGCTCAATGTCGCGCGACAACGCAGCATCAGGCCGCATTCCGCAGCCAGAAATCCGCATCGTTCGCCACATCCATCCAGCCACGCTCCTCTGCGTCGAGCGGCTCGCTGAGGATCAAGCCGTAATCCGTAGTGGAAGCATGGGGTTCGGTCTCGCATCAACATATCCCCTTCTCAAGCGCCCTCACCGAAAAGCTCCCTGGAGGCCGGCTGTGGGCGTCTGCGATACAGGCGTGATGCGTTTGCCGCGCGACTCAACGCCTGCCAGCGCGGCGGCGGCGCCTTAACCAGGTATCATGTAAGGAATTGCCCCTTGGAGATCTTGCCATGTCAACCCAGGCCCGCCTGCTGCTGACCTCACTCCTAGCCATGCTCTGCGCCGCGCCGGCGCTCGCCCAGAATGCCGTCGCCGAATGCGACGCGGCGCGCGATCCGGCGCGCTGCGTCGCACGGCAGCAGGCGCAGGTCGAATGCCGGGAATTGCGCGGCCGCGCCCGGCAGCAATGCCTGCACGACAGGCTGCCGCCGCCCGACTGCAGCAAGGCGGAGGACCGGCAGCGCTGCGAAACGCGCCAGCAGGCGCGCGCCGCCTGTCAGGGCAAGTCGGGCAAGGAATTGCGTGCCTGCCTGCGCGCGCAGGGCATGCACTGAGGCCGCATGCGGCAGACGAGGCTACCGCCTACCGGTCTCCCACCGAGATGATGCCCGCCAGCACGCCGACATAGGCCTTGCCGTCGGGCCCGATGGTGATGGGCGCATAGTTGTTGTTGTAGTTGGCGCCGGTACCGGTCAGCACCTTGCGCACCAGTTCTCCGGTCTCGAAGCTGATCGTGGTCAGGTAATACGCCTGCGCGGTTGCCGGTTTGCCGGGAATCGGCTCGCGCGTATAGAGATATACGAGACCGTTGGCCGATAGCTTATGCACCGTCGTCTGGGATGCCTGCGGCGACGTCCAGCGTGTCGTGCATGGCTGCCCGGGCGATCCATCGGGATCGATGTCGATGCGTGAAACGCCAGGGGTCGTCCAGTTGTCGGCGAGCGGCCCCTGATAGCCGTAGTTGTTCTCGACCACGATGGAATTCCGGTAGCCGATGAATGCATTGTCCGTCGCGCTCTGCCCCGGTTCGAACAGCGGCACCTTGCAGATGACGTCGCCGTTGTCGCGATTGAACACCACCGCATTGATTTGGGAGTCGGCGTTGTCGCCGATGGCGAGCCAGCGATGTCCGTTGTAGTCGAGCAGGACAGGCGTCGTTCCCGAACCTTGATCCAGTTGCCCGGGCTTGGCCACGCTGCCGCGATCGTATTCCTTCCGCCACACCGGCGTCGGCACGCCGGCCGCATCCAGCTCGAACCGGTACATGGCAAAGTTCGAGACGATATACACCCCGTCTGCCGCGACTGCCAGCGAATTCTGGATTTCTTCGCCGGATAGCGCAGTCGTCCGGATTGCGCCGGTCGTCTTGTCGATGGCGCCGACGATGCCTTCGCGCGTGATGAACCAGAGGTTGCCCTGCCAGTCGGGGATGGCATCGGTCACGCGCGAGCTGGTGGAGAGGGCCGGCAAGATATCGTATTGCTTGACGACGACCCATTCCAGATTGTTGCCCGTGCCTTGCAGCTCGAATATCTGGATTTTCTTGTCGGCCGTGGCGATGATCGGCCGGTCGTCCTGATCGAGATGGAAATAGGCGCCGCCCGAAGTGTCGCCCATGATGGCCTTGATGTTCAGCGACTTGTTCGAATCGCGCAGAGGCAGCGTCTTCTTGGCCAGCACGTGCAGCGTCTCTGCATCGAGCGCATACAGCGACATATCGACCAGTGTCGAGCAGAAGGTATACAAACGCCCCTGCCTGTCGAAGACCACGGTCGCGCATTCGCCGCCAAAGAGCTTGCCCACCTTGGCCGACTTGACGACGGGCTGCGACTTCATCGGCCCCGGATAGGGATGGAAGTGCGACGCATAGGAATCCGCATGCATGCCGTTGCGCCCAGGCGCCGCCAGAAACGGATGTGCCGGAACATTGTTCGCCAAGAGCGGAATGGCGATACCGGCGCCCGTGAATTCGGGCGTTGCGCTGGCATGGTTGGCATCGCTGGCTATGGGCGGCAGCGAATATTCCACGCAGCCGACGAGCGCCAGGACCACACCGGATAGCATCAAGCATCTTTTCATTTCCTGGTCCCTTTCCGTCTCATCGTCTCGTCGCCTCATGGCGCCACCAACTTTGCCGACGGCAACCGTGGAGTCAACGAAGAGCATTATCCCAGCTTCAGGCGCCTTCCAGAGCCTCGCGCCAGGCGGCCAGCTTCTTGTCGAACGCGAGAGTATAGGCCGGGCTGGTCGACGGCATGATG
Source organism: uncultured Rhodocyclaceae bacterium (assembly GCA_964500425.1). GTDB lineage: Bacteria > Pseudomonadota > Gammaproteobacteria > Burkholderiales > Rhodocyclaceae > Sterolibacterium. The sequence continues at coordinate 1,081 of CAZCPD010000280.1, read as the reverse complement.
CGCGTTTCGTAGCCGAATTCGCTCATCATGCGGACGAAACGCGCCGCCGTCTGGCCGTTGAAGCAGACGCGGCGCAGTTGCGGCGCGAGCTTGCGCAGCTGCGAAAAGTCGTTGGTTTCGGGATTGCGGATGGCGCTGTCGAGGCTGCCGTCGCGCTCGCAACGGCCGTAGACATCCCAGACGGCGATGCCGGCGTCGCGCAGCGCCGCCTGACGCTGCGCGTAATCCAGGTCGGTCAGCGGCGCGCCGAGCACCGCCGCCAGCACGCGCCAGAACTGGTTCTGGCGATGCGCGTAGTACTGCGCCGCGGCGAGCGAGGCCGCGGAGGGAAACGAGCCGAGAATCAGGACGCGCGCCCGCTCATCGACGATGGGCGGAAAGCCGTGCAGGATTTCAGTCACGGCGCACCAGGCGCGGCTCTCGACGCAGCGGGGCTTGTGTCGGCTGGGTGAGCGGCCTTGCCGCGTAACCCAACATGTCCAATTCATGCATCGACCGTTTTCCTGCGCACTGAAATACGGGCGTTGTTGGGTTACGGCGCAAGAGGCCGCGCCTAACCCAACCTACCTTTTCACCCCTGCATCTCCAGCATCAACTGGTTGATGCGCCGCACGAAGCCGGCCGGATCGTCGAGCTGGCCGCCTTCGGCGAGCAGCGCCTGATCGAAGAGCACCGCCGCCCAGTCGTCGAAACGTTTCTCTTCATATTTGAGACGCTGCACCACGGCATGCTTGGGGTTGATTTCAAGAATCGGCTTGGAGTCCGGCGCCTGCTGGCCGGCGGCCTTGAGCATGCGCGCCAGGTTGCCGCCGATGTCGTGCGCGTCGGCGACGAGACAGGCCGGGCTCTCGGTCAGGCGATGGGTGATGCGGACTTCCTTGACGCGCTCGCCGAGCGACCTGGCGATCTTGTCGGTGAACTCCTTGAACTCGCCGGCCTCCTTTTCCTGCTCCTGCTTCTCCGCCTCGTCTTCGAGCTTGCCGAGATCGAGACCGCCGCGCGCGACGGACACCAGCTGCTTGCCGGAAAACTCGGGCAGGTTGCCGACCACCCACTCGTCGACGCGCTCGGAGAGCCGCAG
>CAZCPD010000279.1:0-3711 GCA_964500425.1 uncultured Rhodocyclaceae bacterium | reverse complement strand
ATCGCCATCGTTATCCTTTTCGTCCTGCTGATGGCCGCCACGCGCAGCCATCACGTCGCCGGGCTGCACAACCTGCCCGATGCAAGCTGGGCGGTGTTCTTCCTCGCCGGCCAGCATGTACGCCGCGGCATCGTGTTCGCGCTGCTGGCGGTGCTCGCGACCGCCATCGACGCCATCGCCATCGGCTGGGGCGGCGTTTCCGACTACTGCGTAACACCCGCCTACGCCATGCTGCTGCCGACCTACGCCGCGCTCTGGCTGGGCGGCCGCTGGGTTGCACGCCGCATGGCGGACGGTCGCGCCGCATTGCCCACGCTGGTTCTTGCCGTCGGCGCTTCAGCCACCATCGCCGAGCTTTGCTCCAGCGGCGGCTTCTATTTCTTCGGCGGCCGCTACGCCGAGCCGACGCTGGCGGAATTCCTGCCGCGCCTCGTCAATTACTTCCCGTCCATGCTTGGCGCGATGGCCCTGTACGTCGCGGTGGCGACGCTACTGCATGCGTTCGTCATCCATCGCACCCGGACATCCGCCGCGCGCGCCGAGTAACCGCGACCGCAATGACGCGCCACTGTCCTGCCCTGCTCGTCACCGCGCCCGCCTCCGGCCAGGGCAAGACGACCCTGGTCGCCGCCCTCGCGCGGCGGCAGCGCAATCTCGGCCGTCGCGTGCGCGTCTTCAAGGTCGGGCCGGATTTCCTCGACCCGATGCTGCTCGAGCGCGCCTCGGGCAATCCGGTGTACCAGCTCGACCTGTTCATGGGCGGCGAAGCGCATTGCCGGCGATTGCTTCATGAAGCGGCCGGCGCAGCCGACCTGATCCTCGTCGAGGGGGTCATGGGCTTCTTCGACGGCGAATCATCCAGCGCCGACCTGGCCGCGCGCTTCGACCTGCCGGTGCTGGCGGTGATCGACGCGGCAGCGATGGCGCAGACCTTCGGCGCCATCGCCCACGGCCTCGCCAGCTATCGCGAAGATGTCCGCCTGACCGGCGTCGTCGCCAACCGCTGCGCCGGTGCACGCCACCAGGAGATGCTGAAGCAGAGCCTGCCCGACCACATCCGCTGGTACGGCGGCCTGGCGCACGACGCCACCTTCTCAATACCCGAACGGCATCTCGGCCTGATCCAGGCCGAAGAGATGGAGCTCGCCGATCTCGACACCCGCCTCGACCACGCCGCCGCCGCGCTGGGCCGCACCGCGGACCGTCTGCCCGAAGCCATCGCCTTCGCGCCACCGACCGTGGAAGCGCAGCCTGCCGACCTGGCTGGCCGGCGCATCGCCGTCGCCCGCGACACGGTCTTCTCCTTCCTCTACCGCGCCAATCTCGATCTGCTCAGCGCCCGGGGCGCCGAACTACGATTCTTCTCGCCGCTGGCCGACGACGCACTGCCCGAGTGCGATGCGCTCTGGCTACCCGGCGGCTACCCCGAACTGCATCTCGAACGCCTCGCCGCGAACACCGACATGCACAGCGAAATCCGCCGTCACCATGAAGACGGCAAACCCATCCTCGCGGAATGCGGCGGCATGCTCTACCTGGCGCAAAGTCTCGCAGACGCCGAAGGCCGGGCTGCGCCGCTGGTCGGCCTGCTGCCAGCCCAGGCGCGCATGCAGGGCCGCCTCGCCGGTCTCGGGCTGCAAGTGGTCGAACTGCCCGGCGGTCACGGCCCGCTGCGTGGCCACACCTTCCATCACTCGCTGCTGGAAACCCGGTTGACGCCGATCGCCCGGGCCAACGGCGCCGACGGTGGGCCCGGCGAAGCCGTGTATCGGCAAGGACGCCTGACCGCCTCCTACATGCATTTCTACTTCCCCTCCAACCCGTGGGCGGCAGCCGCCCTGTTCGCCGCATGACCGAGAGCCTCGCCACCTGTGCACTGCTGACGCTGGCAGCCGTGCTGCTCGACGGCTGGCTCGGCGAACCACGCCGCTGGCATCCACTGGCCGGCTTCGGCAGACTCGCCGCGCGCCTTGAAACCGCCTGCCATGCCGATACGCGCATGCGCGGCGCCATCGTCCTCGCCTTGATGCTGCTGCCGCCGACGCTGCTGGCCTGGGGTATCGGTTTCGGCTTGCGCCATCTGCCCGGGGATATCGGCGGCTGGCTGCACGCTGCCTTCTCGATCTGGGCGCTGACCTTCGCCCTCGGTCACAGGAGTCTGTACGATCACGCGCAACCGATCGTCACCGCCCTGCAGGCCGGCGACCATGACATGGCGCGCCGCCTCACCGCACGCATCGTCAGCCGCGATGCGGAGGCGCTCGACATCGTTCCCGCCGCCTGCGAAACCGTGCTGGAAAACGGCAACGACGCCGTCTTCGGCGCACTGTTCTGGTTCATCTGCCTCGGCGCGCCCGGGGCGATCCTCTTCCGCCTCGCCAACACGCTGGATGCAATGTGGGGATACAAGAATCCGCGCTATCTCAAATTCGGCTGGGCGGCGGCGCGTTTCGACGACCTGCTCAACGGACTGCCGGCGCAACTCACCGCGCTGACCTACGCCGTGCTTGGCGACACGCGCGCCGCACTGCGCTGCTGGCGTTCGCAAGCGCCCGCCTGGGAAAGCCCGAACGCCGGGCCGGTCATGGCGGCCGGCGCCGGCGCGCTCGGCGTACGCCTCGGCGGCGCAGCCCGCTATCGCGGAACATGGCAGGCGCGTCCCCCGCTGGGCGCGGGCAAACCGCCGGTAGCCGGCGACATCGAACGAGCGCTGGCGCTGGTGACCGACGGTGTGCTGCTCTGGCTGACGCTGCTGCTGCTTGCTGGAGCGCTGCATGCTTGAGCACGGCGGCGGCCTCCACGCGGCGGCGCGTGCCTACGGGATTTCGCCAGTCGACTGGCTAGACCTGTCGACCGGCATCAATCCGCACGCCTGGCCGGGCGCGACCGAACGACCGATTCCGGCCGACGCCTGGCGCCGACTGCCCGAGGCCGTCGACGGTCTCGTCGCCGCCGCGCAGGCCTGCTACGGCGCGCCCTCTGCGGCTTGCGTGCTGCCCGTCGCCGGCAGCCAGGCGGCGATCCAGTCGCTGCCCTTCCTGCGCCCACCGTGCCGCGTCGCCATCCGCACGCCCTGCTACGCCGAACATGCGCGGGCCTGGCGGCGTGCCGGGCACGAGCTCGTCGCATGGCATGAGCATGACCTTGACCTTGACATTGCGGATACCGCCGATGTCCTGGTCCTCGCCAATCCCAACAACCCTGACGGCCGCCGCCACGACCCGGTGCGGCTATTGGCATGGCATGAACGCCTCGCGGCGCGTGGCGGCTGGCTGGTCGTCGATGAAGCCTTCATCGACGCGACGCCGTGGGACAGCATCGCCGCCCACTGCGCACGCCCCGGCCTGATCGTGTTGCGCAGCCTCGGCAAGTTCTTCGGCCTGGCCGGCGCACGCGTCGGCTTCGCGCTCGCGGAACCCGCGCTGTTGAACGAACTCGAAGAGGCGCTCGGACCGTGGCCGCTCGCCGGACCGTCGCGCTGGCTGGCGCGCCACGCCTTGCAGGACGGCGCCTGGCAGACGGCGACACGCGCCCGGCTCGACGTCGCAAGCCAACGTCTGGCCGGTCTCCTCGCGGCGCACGGCCTGCCGCCAAGCGGCGGATGCGCGATGTTCCAGTGGGTATTGACCCAGCATGCAGCGCAACTCCAGCACCGCCTCGCGCAGCGCGCCATCCTCGTGCGGCGCTTCGCAGCGCATGCCGGCGCCGGCG
>CAZCPD010000278.1:0-3748 GCA_964500425.1 uncultured Rhodocyclaceae bacterium | reverse complement strand
CCGCCGCCGCCCAAGCTGGCGCCGCCGCCGCCGCCCTACATCCCGCCGCCCGAAGTGAATATCGCCGTGGCGCCGACGGCCGCGCCGACCAACGCGATCACCGCCGTCACCACGGCCAAGCCGGTCGCGCCACCGCCGCCGCCGGTTGCCGCACCGGTGCGTACCGGCGTGCGCACCGCGCCGGTCATCGATGCGGCGCGTTCCTGCGAAAAACCTGAATATCCGCCGGCCTCGAAGCGGTTGGAGGAAGAGGGCACGGTGGTCGTGAGCTTCCTGATCGATGTCGACGGCCGTGTCATCGACAGCAAGATCGAGAAAACGAGCACCTTCGATCGTCTCGACCAGGCGGCGCGCGCAGCCCTCGGCAAGTGCAAGTTCAAGCCCGGCACGGTCGATGGCAAGCCCGAGCAGAGCTGGGCCAGCATCAAGTACACCTGGCGGCTGGAGCAGTAAGTCGGCCTGCCTCTTTCACCAACCTACAACCTTCGCATCATCGATTGACCTGAAAGCATCGGAGAAAAAATGTCCCTCAAAAAACAGCTGTCGTCCCTGCTTGCCGCCGTCATGATCGCCGCCGCACCGCTGGCGGCGTTGGTCGCCGCGCCTGCCGTTCACGCCCAGGAGCAATCAGCCGCTGCGCCGGCCGCTTCCGCCGCCGCTCCGGCGATGGCCGTGGCCAAGGAGACGGTCGACAATCCCTACGGTCTCGATGCGCTGTGGAAGCAAGGCGATTTCGTCGCCAAGGGCACGCTGGTCATCCTCCTGATCATGTCGTTCGGTAGCTGGTACATCCTGGCGATCAAGCTGTTCGAGCAGTACAAGCTGCGCCAGCAGGCGAAGCACATGCAGGAAACCTTCTGGTCGGCCGGTTCGATCGAGAAGGGCATCGACGGCCTGTCGAAGGATGGCCCGTTCCGTTACATCGCCGAAACCGGCGTCAAGGCGGTGACCCAGTACCAGAACGCGAAGCCGGACACCATCGATCTGAATTCCTGGGCCATCATGGCGATCCAGCGCGCCGCCGACGCCGTGCAGAACCGCATGCAGGACGGTCTTTCATTCCTCGCCACGGTCGGCTCGACGGCGCCCTTCGTCGGTCTGTTCGGCACGGTGTGGGGCATCTACCATGCGCTGACGGCCATCGGCATCGCGGGTCAGGCGTCGATCGACAAGGTCGCCGGCCCGGTCGGCGAGGCGCTGATCATGACCGCCATCGGCCTCGCCGTCGCGGTGCCGGCGGTGCTCTCCTACAACTGGCTGGTCCGCCGCAACAAGCTGGTCATGGAAGACGTGCGCGCCTTCAGCGGCGAGCTGCATGCCACGCTGATGATCCGCCCGAACCGCGGAGCCTGATGCGATGGCGATGACTCTTGGCTCCGGCGGCGACGAGGATCAGGAGATCTCGTCGATCAACACCACGCCGCTTGTCGACGTGATGCTGGTGCTGCTGATCATCTTCCTGATCACCATTCCGGTGGTGATGCAGACCGTGCCGGTGCAGCTGCCCAAGGAAGTCAATCTGCCGACGCAGACCAAGCCGGAGAACATCGTCATTTCGATCAGCCGCGAGGGCGATGTCTATTGGAACATGCAGGAAGTCGGCGACATGGAAAAGCTGGTCGGCCGCCTCAAGGAGGTCGCGGTGCAGGTGCCGCAGCCCGAAGTGCACATCCGCGGCGACCAGGACGGGCGCTATGAATCGGTCGGCAAGGTGGTGTTCGCCTGTCAGCGCGCCGGCATCCAGAAGCTGGCCTTCATCACGGAGCCGCCGGCGCGCGGCGGTTAGAGGAGTCTCGGGGGAATCATATGGGAATGAACATCGGCCCTGGGGGCTCCGGCGAGCCGGAAGAGATCGTCGACATCAACACCACGCCGCTGATCGACGTGATGCTGGTGCTATTGATCATGCTGATCATCACCATTCCGATCCAGACGCATGCGGTCAAGATGAACATGCCGACCGGCAATCCGCCGGCCGTCGATGTCGAGCCGGTGGTCGTGCGCATCGACATCGATTTCGATGGCACGATCTTCTGGAACGGCGAAATCATCGCCGACAGCGCCACGCTCGACGGCAAGCTGCGCGAAGTCGCCACGACCACGCCGCAGCAGCCGGAAGTGCATCTGCGCCCCAACAAGCTGGTCACCTATCGCACCGTCGCTGCCGTGATGGCCGCCGCGCAGCGCCTCGGCGTCACCAAGATCGGCCTGGTCGGCAACGAGCAGTTCGCCAATTAGCGCAACAATTTTGTAGCATCGTCGTAGGTCGGGTTAGCGCAGCGTAACCCGACGATGCCTCGGCAGATGCGTGCAAACCTGTCGGATTACGCTGCGCTAATCCGACCTACTCAATGACCGGGGATCGCATGAAACGCCAACGTCATCTCATCAACCTTGCCGCCGTCCTCCTGCTCGTCACGGGCAGCGCTCATGCCGAAGAGGCCCTGCGTCCCGAAGTCGGCAAGCCGCTGCAGTCCGCACAGGAACTGATCAAGGCGCAGAAATACAAGGAAGCGCTGGCGAAGATCCGCGACGCCGATGCTGTCGCCGGCAAGAGCGCTCATGAAAGCCTTACTGTCGAGCGCATGCGTTTCGTCGCCGCCAATGGCGCCGGCGATGCCGACGCGGCGGCGAAGTCGCTCGACGCGCTGATCGCTTCGGGCAAGCTGTCCTCCGGCGATCAGCAGAAGTTCGTCCAGGCCGTGGCGGTCGCCTACTACCGCACCAAGGACTATGGCAAGGCCGTCGCCTGGACCAGCCGCTATTTCAAGGAGGGCGGCAGCGACCCGCAAATGCGCACGTTGCTGGCGCAGTCCTTCTACCTGAGCAACGATTTCGCTGGCGCCGCCCGCGAACTCAATGCCGAAGTGCATGCGACGGAAAAGGCCGGCGGCAAACCCGGCGAGGATCGCCTGCAGATGCTGGCGAGTTGCTACATCAAGCTCAACGACATGGGCGGTTACGTCGGCGTGCTGGAGAAGCTGGCGACCCATCATCCGAAGAAGGAATACTGGGCCGATCTGCTCCATCGCATCCAGAAGAAGCCCGGCTTCGCCGACCGCCTGGCGCTCGACGTGTATCGCCTGAAACTTGCCAGCGACAACATCGGCGGCGCCGGCGACTACATGGAGATGGCGCAATTGGCGCTGCAGCAGGGTTACCCGGCCGAGGCGAAGAAGATCGTCGACGAAGGCTATGCGAAGAACCTGCTCGGCGCCGGCGCCGAGGCCGCGCGTCATCAGCGGCTGCGCGACATGGTGGCGAAGCAGCTCGCCGACGACCAGAAGAATCTCGCCCAGGGCGAGACACAGGCGAATGCGGCGAAGGACGGCGGCGGCTTGGTCAATATCGGTTACAACTACGTTCTCAATGGCCAGAACGACAAGGGACTGTCCATGATGGAGAAAGGCCTCGCCAAGGGCGGCCTGAAGCGTCCCGAGGATGCCAGGCTGCGTCTCGGCTATGCCTATTTGCTCGCCGGCCAGAAGGCCAAGGCGGTGCAGGCCTTCAAGAGCGTTCAGGGGGCCGATGGCACGGCCGATCTGGCGCGGCTGTGGGTGCTGCAGGCTCAGCGCTAGGGCGTCACTGCGTTCCGGGGGGTTCTGGAACCGGACAGACCACCGCCGCATCAGACGGCGGCGCTGTCTTTCGCAGGCAGAAGCTTTCAATTCAACATCAGGAGGAGTCATGCGTTTTACATTGATGACCGGCATCGGCGGCCATGAGGATTACGTCGCCGTCGCCCAGG
>CAZCPD010000277.1:0-3774 GCA_964500425.1 uncultured Rhodocyclaceae bacterium | reverse complement strand
GCGGCGGCGTCAAACTGATCCGCATCGCCGACGATGGCGGCGGCATCCCGCGCGACGAACTGCCGCTCGCCCTGGCGCGCCACGCCACCAGCAAGATCGCCAGCCTCGACGACCTCGAAAACGTCGCCAGTCTCGGGTTTCGCGGCGAGGCGCTGGCGTCGATCGCCGCCGTCGCCCGCCTCACCCTGACCAGCCGGATCAGAAACGCCGCCGGCAGCGGCGGCAACGGCAGCGCCCATGCCTGGCGCATCGGCAACGAACTCGCGGTCGCTCCCGCCGCGCTCGCCGCCGGCACGGTCATCGAAGTCGCCGATCTTTACTACAACACGCCGGCCCGTCGAAAATTTCTCAAGAGCGAACCGACCGAGTTCGCCCACTGCGAAGACGTGCTCAGGCGCATGGCGCTGGCGCGGCCGGACGTCGGCTTCAGCCTCGCCCACAATGGCAACGTCAAGCTGCGCCTGGCTCCTGCCGATCTGTCGCGGCGCATCCGCGAGCTGCTCGGCGGAGAGTTTTTCGCCCAAGGGCGTCCGCTCGAAGTCGCCGCCGGCGACCTGCGGCTGGTTGGCCTGGCGGCCCTGCCCGCCTACTCGCGCGCGACGCGCGACGAACAGTATTTCTTCGTCAATGGCCGCTTCGTGCGCGACAAGCTGCTCGCCCACGCCGCGCGCCAGGCCTATGACGACATCCTGCACGGCAGCCGCCACCCGGCCTATGTCCTGTTCCTCGAACTGCCGCCCTACGGCGTCGACGTTAACGTTCATCCGGCCAAGACGGAGGTGCGCTTCCGCGACTCGCGCAGCGTGCACCAGTTCGTCTTCCACGCCCTGCAACGCGTGCTCGCCGCACCGCTGGCGCAACTCGATGCGGCCGCCGCGAGCGGATCGACCGCCGAGAGTGCGCCCCGCGCGAGCTCCGGCGCCTATCCGGCGCCCACTTGGCGACCGCAATACCAGGCCCCGCTGGGCGTCGGCGAAACGCAGACCAGCGCCTACCTCGATTTCGTTGCCGCCGCCCGAAGCGACGCCACCAACCAGCAACCACCCGGCGCTTCTTCGCCAGCCGCGCCCAGCGGCGGGGAGGCGGCGCAGGAAGCCCCGCTCGGCTATGCCCTGGGCCAGTTGCATGGCATCTACATCCTGGCGCAGAACACCGCCGGCCTGGTGCTGGTGGACATGCACGCCGCGCACGAACGCATCCTTTACGAGAAGCTCAAGCACACCTTGAGCGAGACCGCACCGCCGAGCCAGCCGCTGCTGATTCCAGCAGTCTTTTCCGCCTCGCCGCGCGAAATGGCCACCGCCGAGGAACAGGTGGCGACGCTTGCCGCGCTCGGTTTCGAACTCGCCGCGGCCGGACCGCACCAGCTCGCCCTGCGCAGCGTGCCGGCGCTGCTCGCCCACGCTCCACTGGTCGATCTGGTGCGCGCGCTGCTCGCCGATCTGCAGGAATTCCCCGCCAGCCGCGTCATCGAATCGCGCCGCAACGAACTGCTCGCCACCATGGCCTGTCATGGCGCGGTACGCGCACGACGCATGCTGACGTTGCCCGAGATGAACGCCCTGCTGCGCGAAATGGAAGCCACCGAACGCGCCGACCAGTGCAACCACGGCCGACCGACCTGGACGCAGCTCGGCCTCGCCGATCTCGACCGCCTTTTCATGCGCGGCAAGTAAGTCCGCTCAAAGCATGTCCAGCACGCTGCCCCCTGCCCTATTCCTGATGGGTCCCACCGCCAGCGGCAAGACCGCGCTGGCCATGGAACTCGCCGCGCGCCTGCCGATCGAGCTGATCAGCGTTGACTCCGCCCAGGTGTTCCGCGACATGAACATCGGCACCGCCAAGCCCGATGCGACGACGCTGCATGCCTTTCCACACCGTCTGATCGACCTCATCACACCGGAGGAGCGCTACTCGGCGGCGCGCTTTCGCGAAGACGCCCTGCGCGAAATGGCCGATATCACCGCGCGCGGCCGCATCCCGCTGCTGGTCGGCGGCACCATGCTGTACTTCAAGGCGCTGCGCGACGGCCTCGCCGACCTCCCGCAGGCCGACGCCGCGCTGCGCGCGGAAATCGACGCCATCGCCGCCGCCCGGGGCTGGCCGGCGCTGCACGCCGAGCTGGCCCGTCTCGACCCAGCCACGGCGGCGCGCCTCAAGCCGACCGACGCCCAGCGCATCCAGCGCGCCCTCGAAGTCGTCCGCATCAGCGGGCAACCGCTCGACGAACTGTACGCCGCGCAACGCTCCACGCCGCTGGCCTACCGCATCCTGGCGCTGGCGCTCGTCCCCGACGATCGCGCCGAACTGCATGCGCGCATCGCCACGCGTTATGCCGACATGCTCAAGGCGGGAATGATCGAGGAGGTCGAGGTCCTGCGCGAAAAGTACCGGCTCACCGCCGAACTGCCCTCGATGCGCTGCGTCGGCTATCGCCAGGTCTGGGAAATGCTCGAAGGCGAATTGCCGCGCCGCGAACTACTCGATCGCGGCATCTACGCCACGCGCCAGTTCGCCAAACGCCAACTCACCTGGCTGCGCGGCATGACCGGACTCGAACGTCTCGACCCGCTGGACGGCACGACGACCGCGCACGCCCTGCGGCGCGCGGAGGACTTCATCGGCTGAGTTCATGATCAACGATACGTGGGGAGCGCCGCACGGCCTCGGATCAACCGCACCACGAATCAGGAAAGGAAGAGAGGGAAATTCAATGCTGCTTTCGATGGGCTATCACGCCTACCTGGTCGTCATGCTCTACTGCTGCGCGGAACTGGCGCTGACGATCTATCGCCGCGCCGGCCATAAAGCCGAAGATGCCGATCAGGGCTCGCTGTCCGTGATCTGGGGAACGATCTCGGTGGCGTTCGTCATCGCCCTGCTGCTCGGGCGACGCCTCGAATTCGCCGACATGGCCTATTTCCGCCTGAACCATGAAATCGGCATCGGAGTGTTTTTCCTCGGCCTGGCTCTGCGCGCCTGGTCGGTGGTGCACCTCGGCCGCTTCTTCACCGTCAATGTCGCGATCGCCGACGACCACCGGGTCGTCGATAACGGCCCCTACCGCTACGTGCGCCATCCTTCCTATACGGGGGTGCTGCTGGCCTACCTGGGGCTCGGCCTATGCCTGGCGAACTGGGTATCACTGCTGGTCATCCTGCTGCCCTCGACCGCGATCATGCTCTGGCGCATCGCCATCGAGGAACGCGCGCTGCATGCCGGACTCGGCGCGGCCTACGCCGCCTACGCGCGGCGTACCTGGCGGCTGCTGCCGTACGTCTATTAGGAAAATCAGGGAAAGCCTGATTGCATTGATCAGCCCCCCCTTGGCCGAAGCCGGCGCGTTCGAGGCGCTTCGGCGACTACCGACAATCCGTCAAACCACGGTGGTCTGCGCCTGCCCTTCCTTGCGCGCCTCGATGCGGCCGATCGAATAGACCGTCTCGCCCTGCGCCTGGAGGATGTCGATGGCTTGCTGCTGCCGTTCCGCGGCGACGATGACCACCATGCCGATGCCGCAGTTGAAGACGCGGTGCATTTCGGCGTCGGCGACCTGGCCTTCGCGTTGCAGCCACTGGAACAGCGGCGGCAGCGGCCAGCTCTTGCCGTCCAGCGTGGCGGTGAGATCGTCGGCAAGGATGCGCGGCACGTTTTCGGTGAGGCCGCCGCCGGTGATGTGCGCCATACCCTTCACACCGGTCCGACCGCCCTGTCCGAGTTGCTGCATCAGCGCCAGCAGAGACTTCACGTAGATGCGCGTCGGCGCCATGATGG
>CAZCPD010000276.1:0-3810 GCA_964500425.1 uncultured Rhodocyclaceae bacterium | reverse complement strand
TTTTTTTTCGCCCGTTCCCACCCGAGTTGGCGCGGATTCGGGCCATGCTGCGACGGACGCCGATGCCGCCGCTTGCGGCCTTCGGCTGTATAACGACCTGCGCGACAACCGCATCCGTGAGGGGCTGCGACTGGAACAGGAACATCTGAGCTTTGGTTGGGTGCGGGGGCGTCTTTACCAATTGTTGCAGCAGGACTGAATAAAGACTATATTGAGTCCTTGTCAGGTCAAGGAGTCAGGTCATGCGCTACTCATCGCAAGTCAAACCCATCAGCTACCTCAAGGCGAACGCAGCCGAAGTCTTGGCCCAATTGACCGAGGGGCGGGAGCCGCTTGTCATTACCCAGAACGGGGAGGCCAAGGCAGTCATTCAGGACGTTGCCTCTTACGAAGAAACACAGGAAACGCTGGCGCTGCTGAAAATTCTCGCGCTGGGCAATGCGGAGATTGAAGCTGGTAAGGTAAAGCCCGTGGGTGAGGTTGTCGCAAGATTGCGGGCCAAACAGGCAGCCAAGTAATGGCAGGGCGCAAATACGAGGTCTTGCTGACCGAGGGGGCCGAGCAGGATCTGGAGTCGATCTACGATTACATCGCGGAATTTGATTGCAAGGCCAATGCCGACTACGTGCTGGATCGCCTACTGGAAGTCGTCGAGAGCCTATCACCTTTTCCTGAGCGCGGCGCTTACCCCAAGGAACTGGTGGCCCTTGGCATCCGGGATTATCGGCAGACCGCTTTCAAACCCTATCGAGTGATCTACCGTGTCATGGCGCAGAAGGTCTACATTTATGTGATCGCCGACGGCCGGCGGGATATGCAGTCGCTATTGGCGCGTCGCCTACTTGGGGCTTGACGGCAGAAGGGGCGCAGATAACCGCAGCAGTGCCCAGTGGTCCCAATAGCGAGTTGTTCTGCTGTAAACTTCCCGCCACCAAGTACCAATGAAAGAGCCATCCTGCGGGATGGCTTTTTCATTGGCGCGCCCGGCGTCGCGGATTACTTCAATCGGTCAGGCTGCCTGATTTTTGCTAATATCGCGGTTTTCCGCCGGGCTCTGGAGTCATCGATGAAGCGCCAAGTTGCCAGTCTCACCCGCGTCGCGGGCCTTGCCCTGTTCGTGGCGACCTCGCCTGTCCATGCGCTCGAACTGATGGCCGACAGTTATTTCGTGGCGTCGTTCGGCCAGAGCAACATCATCGAAACGCCGATGCAGGTGGACAACAACGCCATCCTTGCGCGTTCCGAATGGAGCGTCCGCAACCTGCAGTCGACGCAGACGTCATCGAACGCGGCATGGAAGCTGCAACTGGGTTATGCCTTGACGCCCAGGCTCGCCATCGAGGGCGGCTATGTCGACCTCGGCAAGACGACTTACAACTCGACTTACACCTGGTATCACTCCTTCGTGGTTCCGCTTCCCTTCATCGTGATCGGCGGCCAATCGGAGGCAATGCGCGGCGCCTCGACCCGCGTTTCGCGGATCACCGGCTGGAACGTCGCGGGCGTCGGTACCTACCACCTGAACGACAAGCTTGCCGCCTTCGGCAAGCTGGGCGTCATTCGCGCCTCGATCCGCTCGCGCGACAGCGGCGGCGGATTCTTCGCGGTCGGCAGCGCCTCGGATTACCAGTGGCGCCCGACATATGGCGTGGGAGCCAGCTACAAGTATAACCAGACCTTCGGCGTCCGCGCCGAAATCGAGTCGTTCTCCAAACTGGGCGACGCGCAGACGACCGGCAGCACCGACGTCAATCTGATGACCGTCGGCCTCACCGCCAAGTTCTGAGTTTCCGCTCCCGCCCTGCGGCGGCGCCGGTTCAGGTCGCGTCCCGCTCGCCCGAGCCGCAAGCGGCGCGGCGCAGGCGGTCATACACCGCGCCCCAGGCGTCCTCGACGGGCGGCGTTTCGACGAGGATGATGGCGCACTGCGCCGCGTCGAAGCGGCGCAGCGTCGCATAAAGATCGTGCGCATAGCGCGCCGCGTCCGACCCGGCCGCGCGCCACAGCACGGATTCCGGCAAGTCGGCGGGGCGCGGCGCGGTCCGTGCAAGCACGGCGCAGCGGCGCCCCGCTTGCGACTCGACATCCAGTTCAGCGATGAGATCGGCCGCCGGCACCAGGCGCAGCGGCGTGCGCGGCGCATAGTGCGCCGCCAGAGAGCCCGAGACGCGCGGCGTACTGGCACATTCTCCGTTCGTCGCGCCGCCGCCCATGGGTTCCGCCAGAACCATGCCGAGCACCCGTTCCAGCGCCTCCCGCCCGATCGCTCCGGGGCGCAGGATACGCGGCGCGCCGCCGGAGAGATCGACGATGGTCGATTCGATGCCGACATTGCACGGGCCGCCGTCAAGAATCATGGCGACGCGTTCGCCCAGTTCCTCGCGCACATGCGCCGCGCTGGTCGGGCTGATGCGACCGTAGCGGTTCGCCGAAGGCGCCGCAATGCCGCCGTGATCCTCGGCGCCGAAGGCGCGCAGCAGCGCCAGCGCCAGGCGATGATCGGGGACGCGCAGGCCGACGGTGTCCTGTCCGCCGGTCACGGCGTCGAGAACCCCGGCTTGCCGTTTCAGGATCAGCGTCAGCGGCCCGGGCCAGAAGGCGGCGGCAAGCTTGCGCGCCGCATCGGGAATGTCGCGCGCCCAGCGTTCGAGCGCATCGGCGCCGGGCAGATGAACGATCAGCGGGTGATCGGCGGGGCGGCCCTTGGCGGCGAAAATTTTCGCCACCGCAGCCGCGTTCGAGGCGTCGGCACCGAGGCCATAAACCGTCTCGGTCGGAAAGGCGACCAGCTCGCCGGCCTGAATCAGTTGCAG
The DNA here is from genome assembly GCA_964500425.1 of uncultured Rhodocyclaceae bacterium. Classification (GTDB taxonomy): domain Bacteria; phylum Pseudomonadota; class Gammaproteobacteria; order Burkholderiales; family Rhodocyclaceae; genus Sterolibacterium. Next base: position 997 of record CAZCPD010000276.1, on the reverse strand, counting down.
CGCGCGATCCAGGTCCTGCCCGATCTGCGCCGAGCCGGGGTGATCGGGTTCGATCAAGGTAGATCCAGCGTCTTCGCCAGTACCTTGGTCTTCTGGCGCTGACGGAAATCGGCGAGCTGCGCGGCGGTTGCGGCGTCGTTGAGCGCCAGGATGGAAATCGCGAACAGCGCGGCGTTGGTCGCGCCGGCCTCGCCGATGGCGAAGGTGGCGACGGGAATCCCGCCCGGCATCTGCACCATCGAGAGCAGCGAGTCGAGCCCCTGCAAATGCTTCGACGGCATCGGCACCGCCAGCACCGGCAGCGTCGTTTTGGCGGCCAGCACGCCGGCGAGGTGCGCCGCACCGCCGGCCGCGCCGATCAGCACCTGGATGCCGCGCTCCGCGGCGGTGGCCGCGTAGTCGAGCGCCTCATCGGGCGTGCGATGCGCCGAGAGCACCCTGGCTTCGTAGGGAATGCCGAATTCCTTGAGCGTCACGCCGGCCGCGCGCAGCACCGGCCAATCGCTGTCGGAACCCATGACGATGCCGACGAGGGGAGTATTTGCCATCATGCAATCCTTGTGTGTCTTGAGTTGAGGGGACGATCAGGCGCCGGCGGCGCGTTCCGCCGACTCGATGGTGTTGGTCAGGAGCATGGTGATGGTCATCGGCCCGACGCCGCCGGGCACCGGGGTGATCAGGCCGGCGACATCCCTGGCCGATTCGAAATCGACGTCGCCGCACAGCTTGCCGCCCTGTTCGGCGGGCAGGCGGTTGATGCCGACGTCGATCACCGTCGCACCCGGCTTGATCATGTCGCCGGTGATCATCTTCGCCTTGCCGACGGCGGCCACCAGAATGTCGGCGCGCTTCGTATGGAAGGCCAGGTCGCGCGTCTGCGAATGGCAGATGGTGACGGTGCAGCCAACGCCGAGCAGCAGCATCGCCATCGGCTTGCCGACGATGTTGCTGCGGCCGACGATCACCGCCTCGGCGCCCTTCAGCGGCACCTTGGCCG
>CAZCPD010000275.1:0-3819 GCA_964500425.1 uncultured Rhodocyclaceae bacterium | reverse complement strand
GCCGTGCTGACGCTGACGCTCTACAGCCTGTTCAGCTTCGGCGAATGGGCCTGGCTGAATCACCAGAAGAACCAGCTGCGCCAGCAGATGGTCGACCGCTTCCGCGCCGCCTTTCCGCAGACGCAGGCGGTCGTCGATCCGCCGCTGCAGATGCAGCGCCTGCACGACCAGTTGCGCCGCGAGCGCGGCCAGCTCGGCTCCGGCGACTTCCTGCCGCTGCTTGCCGCCGCCAGCGAAGCGACGCACGGCCAGGGGAAACTGCGCGTCCTCGCTTTCGAAGATGGCCGTCTCGAAATGACCCTCGTCATGGCGAATGCCGCCGCCGTCGAGCGCTTGCGCGAAACCCTGGTGCGCCGCGGCCTCGGCGTCGTCCTGCGCGACTCGCATCCGGCCGCTGGCGGCGTCGAGGCGGTTTTCGCCCTGCGAGGAAGCTCATGAAACAGTACGTCCAGCCCCTGCATGCCTTCTGGCAGACGCGCGCGCCGCGCGAACGGCGCTTCCTCGCCGCGCTCGGCGCCTTCCTCGCCGTCGCCCTGCTCGCCGATGGACTCTGGTCGTCCCATCAGGCGCGCGGCCGCCTGCGCCAGCAGCTACCGCAGTTGCAGCAGCAGCTCGATACGCTGCAAAGACGAGCCGTCGACATCCGCGCCCTGCAGGCGCAGCCGGTCAACCCCACGGCGCCCGAAAACGCCTTGCTGCAAACCGCCACGACGCTGGTGCGCAATGCCGGGCTGAATCCGGGACCGGGCCAGTTGCAGGCAGAAGGACCGCGCCGCTTGCGGCTGCGCGGCGATCTGCCGTTCGACCGCTGGCTCGAAGCCGTTGCCGCCCTGCAGCGCGGCGCGCAACTGCGCCTCGTGCAATGCAAGGTGGAAGCCGTCGCGGGAACCGCCGGCCAGGTCAGGATCGACGCCCTGTTCGCCCTGCCCGATCCCGCCTGACGGCGCGCAGCGCGCACTTCACGCCCCCCACTTCACGCCCCCACTTCACGCCCGACTCTCTCACCCCATGCGCGCGCGGCTTGCCTATCCGGGATGCTTCCTCGCCCTGCTGCTGGGCGCCGCCGTCATCCAGTGGCCTGCCGCCGCGCTGGCGCCGTGGCTGGAGCAGGCCAGTGGCGGGCTATGGCGCCTGGCGGCCGCCGAAGGCAGCATCTGGCGCGGCGCCGGCATGCTGCTCGTGCGCAGCAGCGGCAACGGCCCCTGGCGCAATGCGCAGAGCATACGCTGGACCGTGCTTGGCCGCGAGCTGTGGCTCGGCCGCGTCGCCATCGACCTCGCGCTGGAACAGGGTGCGCTGCGTCTCGTCGCCACGCCCGAAGGCCTCGCCGCCGAAAACTTCGACGCCACGTTGCCCGCCGGCGGCATCGGCGCGCTGCTGCCGGGCGCGCTCGGCCGCTACGACTGGACGGGAATCCTGCGCGCGAAGGGCGCGAAATTCGCCTGCACCTGGGGCGCGCGCCAGTGCAACGGCGCGGCGGAACTGCTCTGGAACGATATGACGGTGACGGAGATTTCCGGCCCGCCGCTCGGCGACTATCAGCTGCGCCTCTTCGGCGAAGGACCGACGCTGCGCATCAATCTGGCAACCCTGCGCGGCCGCATGCAGCTCACCGGCCATGGCGAGCTTGCCGCCGGCGGCAAGCTGAATTTCAGCGGCGAAGCCTGGACCGCCGACGGCCAGGAATCCCTGAACAATCTGCTCGGCACGCTCGGCCGGCCGGCCGGCGGCGGAAAATATCGGATCGAGTACCGCGAGACCGGCGCAAGCCGATAAACTGGCCAGATGCGCCTCAGTCTCGACTTCATCGCCAAGGGCTCTTTCCAGACCACCCGGGATGGCGTGCGCCTGTTCTTTCCGAACGGCTTCGCCGGCAAGGGCTACGTGATCGACTCGGAAGAAATGTATCAGCGCCTGTTCAGCCAGCAGAAGCGCTGGGGCATCCTGATCATGACCATGATCTCGACGCTGGTCGCGACGCGCGTCGGCTGGCACATCATGCTGCCGCTGTTCATCGCGCTGAACCTCCTCAAGCAGGCCGTCGTGCGCCAGACGACGCGACACATGCGGATCTCCGACATCCCCTATTCGATCGACGGCTTCTTCAAGGAAGGCCTGCGGCTGCCGGCGATGAGCCGGGACATGCAGGTCTTCCTCGCCGGCCTCGGCATCCTGGTCGGCCTCGGCAGCCTCGCCGCGATCGCCTGGCAACCGGACCTCTGGCGCAGGCTGCTCGGCTGGGGTTCCATCGCCGCACTGGTCGCGTATCTCGCGATCCGCGAGCTGCGCGGCGACAATGGGCGCGCGGGAAGCGCCGAATAGGCCCGGATCCCTTCATTGCAGCGAAGACACGCCTCGTCTCGCCCCGAAAGCCGCGGCCCTGGCATCGGCGCCGCTTGAAAAACGCCGATCCGCCCATACAATCGGAAGTGTTCCATCAAAACTTGGGAGGATCATCATGAACCGTCGCAAATCCATCACGCCTGCCAAGCATTTGCTGCCGGCGTTGGCGCTGGCCCTCGCCTGCCTCAGTGGCAGCGCCCTCGCGCAAGGAGGAAGCTGCATCGACCGCGCGAAGTCCTCCGACGAGGTCGATCAATGCGGCGCACCCCTGGTCACGCATCTCGAAGAGAAGATCGAAAGCGAATACAAGCGCCTCAACGATAAATTCACCGGCAACGAGAAGATGCAGGAAATGCTCAAGGCGAGCCGCCAGAGCTGGGATCACTACCGCAACAGGCACTGCGCGCTCGAAGCCGCCGCGACATCCGGCGGTTATGTCGTCAAGCCCTTCGCGCTCGAAACGAACAAGGTTTACTTCAAGTGCATGCTGCGCACCTTCGGTGAAATGAAGTCCTCGCTCGAAAAGTTCTGATTCGCACAATCCCCATCGAGGGCGAATCGGCCAGCAGCCGGTTCGCCCTTTTTGTTTCCGCCGTTGCGGTGCGGCGCCTGCCCGCCATGCATCGCGATGGTGCCCGCGAGGCCTCCCCAAGGCTGTCTCGCATGCCGCCGTTCATCGCCCGGAGAGCCAATATCCGCGCCAATCTCCGCGAATACCGAGAATTCTGGCACATGGCTTGCAAAGAGACTTTCGAGGACGACGCAATGGTGCGACGTCCATATTCGGGAGCCTCAAGATGGACAGGACCAGCGACAGCCAGAACCACGCCCTTGAACTCGTCAGCGCACCGCGTCGTCACTTCCTCAAGCAGAGCGCCGCCCTCGGCGGCGCCGCGCTGCTCGGTCCGCTGAGCGGCGGCGTCTGGGCCGCCGGCTCGGACGCCCCGGAGAAGAAGGAAGTCCGCATCGGTTTCATCCCGCTGACCGATTGCGCTTCCGTCGTCATGGCGGCGATCAACAAGTTCGACGAGAAATACGGCATCAGGATCATCGCCACCAAGGAGGCCAACTGGGCCGCCGTGCGCGACAAACTGGTAAGCGGCGAACTCGACGCCGCGCACGTGCTCTACGGCCTGGTCTATGGCGTGCACCTCGGCATCGGCGGCCCGCAGAAGGAGATGGCGGTGCTGATGGGCCTCAACCACAACGGCCAGGCCATCACGCTCTCGAACAAGCTGCGCGAAAAGGGCGCCACCGACGGCGCCAGCCTGAAGAAGCTGATCGCGGGCCAGCCGGGCGACTACACCTTCGCCCAGACCTTTCCCACCGGCACCCATGCGATGTGGCTCAACTACTGGCTGGCCGCGCATGGCATCGACCCGATCAAGGACGTCAAGAACATCACCGTGCCGCCGCCGCAAATGGTCGCCAACATGCGCGTCGGCAACATGGACGGCTTCTGCGTCGGCGAGCCGT
>CAZCPD010000274.1:0-3862 GCA_964500425.1 uncultured Rhodocyclaceae bacterium | reverse complement strand
CTAACCAGCCGGAGATCAAGCATCCATGCGCTTTTCCGCCATGGCTTGGCGGAGATCAAGCAATGACGCATCGCTGCGACGCATCGCTGCGCGGATGCCGCGTGGATGCCCGCCGGACCTACAGCCATCCCGCGCGTTTGAAGCGGATGTAGAGCACCACGCAGGTGACGCAGATCACGCCGAGCGCCATGGGATAGCCGTATTCCCACTGCAACTCGGGCATCGCCTTGAAATTCATGCCCCACACGCCGGCGAAGGCAGTGGCGACGGCGAAGATGCCGGCCCAGGCGGCCAGGCGCTTGTTCACTTCGCCTTCCTCGATGGCGATCATGCCAAGGTTGGCCTGGATGGCGGTGGCGACTGTGTCGCGGATCATGTCGATGGAGGCATTGATCCGGGTGAGATGGTCGAACACGTCGCGAAAGTATTCCTGACTGGTCTGGCATAGCGGCGGGACACGCCCGCTGATGAGCTTGCCGACGGCTTCCATGAGCGGGGCGACGGCGTGCCTGACCACGCCAACCTTGCGCTTGAGGTCATAGAGGCCCTGGATGTTCGATCGCGCCGAACCTTTCGTGAAGATTTTCTCTTCGATGGCATCGAGTTCGCTCTCGAGCGCGTCGACGATCGGGAAGTAGCGGTCGACGACGGCGTCCATCAGGGCATACAGAACGAAGCCGGCGCCCTGCTTGAGCAGGTGCGGCTCTCGTTCGCAGCGCTGGCGCACGCCGAGAAAGTCCTGCTGGCTCCTGTTGCGCACCGAGAGAACGAAGTTGCTGCCGACGAAGGCGTCGACCTCGCCGCGGGTCAGTTGTCCATCCTGCATTTCGAGCAGGTGCATGGCGGCGAAAAGGGTGTCGCCATACTCCTCGATCTTCGGTCGCTGATGACCGTGATGCGCATCCTCGACAGCAAGCGGATGCAGACCGAATTCTTCCTGCATCACGGCAAGTTCAGCGGGTTCTGCGTCGCGCAGTGCGACCCAGACGAAGCAGTCCGGACGGCACACGTATTCGCTGATATCGGCGATCGGGATATCCCGCAGCTTGGCGCCTTCCTGGTAGGCGACGCAGTTGATGAGCATGAAGCGGATTCCTATATCGAAAGGCCGTCAGATGCTTGGAAAACTGACATTCCAGCACCACCGAACTTATCCGAATCCAGGCGGCAGAGCAAGCCGCGCCGGGCTCGGCAACAACATGAACATGTTTGCGGCCAATTTTGGTCTATTGAATGCTCATCGCGCTTCGCTGACTGTCGGGCGGCGCTATAATTTGCGGCTTATCTATCGCTCGCACTTTTTTGCAAGGTCTCCCCGTGGAATCATCGCATCACAGCAAGGAACAGCTCGCCGGGCTGGCTCTGGCGGCGCTCGGCGTCGTCTATGGCGACATCGGCACCAGTCCCCTATATACGATCAAGGAAGTCTTCGCCAGCGTGCATCACCCGGTGCCGATCACGCCGGACAACGTCTTGGGCATCCTCTCCCTGATCTTCTGGGCCTTGATGATGATTGTCACCATCAAGTATGTGTATTTCATCATGCGCGCCGACAACAAGGGAGAAGGCGGCATCATGGCACTGATGGCGCTGGCATTGCGCAACAAGCTGGAGAATTCGCGCAGCCGGAATCTGATACTTGCGCTTGGCCTGTTCGGCGCTTCGCTGTTCTATGGCGAAAGCTTGGTGACGCCTGCCATTTCGGTGCTCTCGGCGGTTGAAGGCCTCGAAGTCATCGCGCCGTCATTCAAACCTTTTGTCATCCCGATCACGCTGGGCATCCTGATCGCGCTGTTCACGATCCAGAGCAAGGGTTCGGCGAGTGTCGGCCGCATGTTCGGACCAATCATGATCATCTGGTTCGCCACGCTGGCGCTGCTCGGCATCGTCAATATCGTCGCCGAGCCAGGTGTGCTGATGGCGCTGAACCCCTACTACGGCGCAAAATTCCTGCTCGAACACCCGTCGCTGGGTTTCTTTTCACTGGGCGCCGTCGTTCTGGCAATCACGGGCGCCGAAGCGCTTTACGCAGACATGGGCCACTTCGGGCGCCGACCGATCCAGATGGCATGGATCACCCTGGTGCTGCCTTCCCTCGCCCTGAATTACTTTGGACAGGGCGCCTTGCTGCTCGGCAAACCAGAGGCAATATCCAACCCTTTCTTCCTGATGGCGCCAAGCTGGGCGCTTTATCCGCTGGTGGCGCTGGCGACCGCAGCCACGGTGATTGCCTCGCAAGCTGTGATTTCAGGAGCATTCTCGGTCACCCAGCAGGCGATACAGCTCGGCTATAGCCCGCGTCTGGACCTGCAACATACGTCGGACAAGACCATCGGTCAGATCTATCTTCCAGCGATCAACTGGATGATGTTGGTCATGGTGCTGATCCTCGTCCTCGGCTTCGGCTCTTCGAGCCGGCTGGCGGCCGCCTACGGCATTTCCGTGACGGGAACGATGCTGACAACCAGCGTTCTCGCGTATTTCGTTTCGCGAGAGTTGTGGGGCTGGAGCCACTGGCGAGCCCTTCTCGGCGCCCTGCCTTTTGCCTGCATGGATCTGTCGCTGTTCGCCGCCTGCACAGTCAAGATCGCCGATGGAGGCTGGTTCCCGATGGTTTTTGGTCTGATGCTATTCATCCTGCTGACCACCTGGAAACGGGGGCGTGCCCTGCTCCAGAAGCGGCTCGCCGAGGAGGCAATTGAACTCGTTCCGTTCATTCGCAGCCTGGGGACCGACAATGAAACCGCGCGTGTCGCCGGCACGGCGGTTTTCATGACATCCAACCTGAATGGCGTGCCGCATGCGATGTTACACAGCCTCAAACACTACAAGGTGCTCCACGAACGCGTGGTGCTGGTAGCGGTCACCGTGCTGGACATTCCACGCGTCGCCGACGCACAGCGGGTTTACGTCGAGATACTGCCGAACCATTTCTGGCGAGTGAAGGTGTTCTACGGCTTCATGGATGAGCCTAACCTGCCCGAGTCGCTCGACTGGTGCGCCGAGCAAGGGCTGGATTTCGACATGATGGACACCTCATTCTTCATCGGCCGCGAAACACTGATCGCGCGTATGGATTCGGAAATGAATTTCTGGCGCGAGAAGGTGTTCATCGCCATGTTCCGCAATGCCAGCAGCGCTGCAGACTTCTTCAAGCTGCCCGCCAACCGCGTCGTCGAGATGGGTTCGCAGGTAGTGCTGTAGTCGCCGACGCCCTGTCATGGCAGTTTTGCCGCCCGAGGAAAAGTGACGTTTCCATCATTTCGATCGGCAAGCGTTGCGCTGCGCAGAAGGTTAGCGCCTGCGGGATATCTGGATCGTCCTTGAAAACATAGCGCACGATCACCCGGAAGAAACCCTGATGTAAAGGTGTGACCTCAACGGTGTGACCACGACGCACCCAATTTCCGGAACATATGGGGCACGCTTTCAAAGACGGCGTGAGGATCAAGACGCGCTCGTGCAGCACCTTGCGGGCTGGCGCCGATATCGCCAGACACCCTTGGCAGCCAGCGAGAGTGCCCCGAGACTCGTGAGGAGAACTGCTGGTGCAGATGAATCCGTCGAGAGCGGCGATCGGACTACCGGAACACTCTTGCTGGCTCTGCGGGATTCATCAATGCTACATAAAATCACGGCCCACCACTTAACGTGGTGAGCCGTGACTAAACTGACAACTGCCTAGGGCAGTACCAGATTACTTGCCGCCGATCACGCCAGCTTCGTTCGAAGCGGTGTTGCCCTTGCCGATAGCAACGGCAGCGGTGTTCTTCTGCGAAGCCTGGATCTTGGTGTTGCCTTCGACCTTGGTGTTGCCCTTGATGGCACCGGCGGTGTTCTTCGCCGTGTTGTCCTTGCCAAT
>CAZCPD010000273.1:0-3862 GCA_964500425.1 uncultured Rhodocyclaceae bacterium | reverse complement strand
CCGGCACCTGACTGCCGGTCTCCGCCTCTTCGATCATGACGACCCGCGGACAAGGCTCGCCGGTTAACACGAGTTGCGCGGCGATCAAATGGAGATCGGTACCGGAAGTGGCGAAGACGACGTCCGGCCCGACCGAATCGGCGAAACCACGCAATCCACAAAATCCGCGCAGTTCGCGGCGCACCCGCTCCATCTCTTCGGCATATACGCACTCCGCCGACTCAGTCGCGAGTGCTCGCTGCAACCGTTCGCGCAAGCACTCGGCGGCCGCCAGGCCGCGCGCCGAAATCACCGATGCCGTTGACGAACCGAAGGCCAGAACATCCGGATCCGGCAGTGCGGCACAGCCATACTGATTGATGCCGCGCAGAGGATCGAGCCGGATGCGCGCATCGCCACCTTCGACCAGCAGCTGCGCCGCCGATGGCAGTTGGCAGGCATTCGACCCCTGGAAAACCTGCGCCGCACGGGAAACCCGGAGATGCCGACGCGTCATGATTCGCGCGTATCAGGCAGCATCGGTCTGCATCGCCCTGCCGAGCATCGCGCGAAAGGCAACGAACACTTTGCCCATCTGCGGCTGCTTGTAAGGAAAGATCTCGACCGGATCCATGGCATGCACCACCGCGCCGGTATCCACCTCGAAGATCAGCAACTTGCCATCCGGCGTCTCGGCGCAGTCGATGACCAGATAGTCGAGCTGCATGCGCTCCTGGATGGCGTGAAAAGCTGTGGCGTGGCGCGAGGCGAAGTCGCTCTCGAAACTCACCATGAAGCGCTCCTCTTCGGCGCGCTTGGCTGCGTTTTCCGCCATCCCGGCGTTGAGATAATGAATCATCCAGTGGTCGGAAATGCCCATGTGGCAGGCATACGGACAACCATCGATCAGCGCGACGCGATACTTGCGGAACTGGCCGTCCGCATTGCGGTAGTCGATGAAACTGGAAACATGAAACTCTTCGTCGGCTGCGCCATCGAGATAAGTCGCGATACCCGCCGCCGTGTCGATCTTGACCAGCCCCTGTCCGGCATGCGTGTCGATGGGGCGGGCGATGATCGGAAAAGCGCCATCGTCGAGCGCCGCGACCAACGGCAGGTCGCCGCTGCCGATACGCGCCAGCGTCGCCCGACCCAGTCGCGCCGTAGCCGGCATGGCTACGCCGGGCGCACCGCGCAAGCGGGCACAGGCGGCCTCACGCGAAGTCCAGGCCGTGTGCTCGGGTAGATTCAGGACTGGACGCGGCCAATTCCGCGTCGCCTCGCCGAGCTCCGCCAGCAGCGCGGCATTTCGATCCGATGCGCCGATGGCGACGAACAACAGGTCATGATCGGGTAGTTCGGCGGGTGGTTCGAGATCGGCGCCGAGATACAACATGTCGAGCGCGACATCGGAATCCTCGAGCAGACAGTCGAGCGGCGTATTGGTCATCAGATCACCCGGCGTCATGAAGGCCAGCAGACGCACGCCGGGTTCGCCGTGCCTGGCGGGCAAACGATACAGCGGCCGGATTTCCAGCGCCTGCCTTTGCATGGCCAAGGCCAGTTCGCGATTGCCCGTCAGCTGCAGGACCATCGACATGTCCATCAGGGCGTTGGCGTCGTGCGGATCGGCGGCGGCACGCGCCAGCAACTGTTCGCCGAGCGGCGCCAGATCAACGCCGGACATCGCCATGCGCATCAGCGCGGCATTGCCGATCAGGGGCGGGAAAGTCATTCCGACGAATCCTCTCGCATATTGGCTCCAGCGGCATTGCCGCCGCCGGCAATCAGTGCCGCTCCGAATTCGAGGGTGGCGGCGAGCAAGGCGTCGATATCGCCGCGCCCGGTCCGATGATTGACGATGGCGACCCGTATCGCCAGACGACCATCGATCATGGTGGTCGACGGCGCGGCGATGCCCGATTCCTGCAAGGCGACGACGATCGCGGCATTCACCGCATTGGCGTCCACCTCATCATCGCAACGATAGCGGAAACAGACGATGTTCAGCGCGACCGGCGCCAGCAGCTCCAGTTCAGCGATGGTCCCGATGCGCTGCGCCAGATCGCGGGCCAGCGCGCAGGTGGTCGACATCATTCTGCCGAGCTTCTCCACGCCATAGACCTTGATGGTGAACCAGGTCTTCAACGCCCTGAAACTGCGCGACAGATCGAGACCGAAATCGCAGGGCCACGGCGAACCCGCCGCCATGCCTTGGGTATCCCTGCTCAGATAGGCGACCGAGGTCGCGAACGTGTCGAGATGCAGACCGCCGTCGCGCACCAGCACAAAACCCGCGTCATACGGCACCTGCAACCACTTGTGAAAATCGAAGGCGATCGAGTCGGCGCGTTCGATGCCGGCCAGGCGCGGCGCGATGTCCGGCGCCATCATGCCGAGCGCGCCGAATGCGCCATCGACGTGAAACCAGATGCCCTCGCGTCGGGCAATGTCGGCCAGTCGTGGCAGAGGGTCGATGGCGCCGACGTCGACGGAACCCGCGGTGCCGGCGATGAAGAAAGGCTGCAGGCCGGTGGCACGATCCGCGGCAATGGCGCGCTCGAGCGCCACGGGATCCATCTGGAAGCGGTCGTTCATTGGAATGATGCGCAGAAAATCGCTGCCGATGCCGGCAACATCCATCGCCTTGTGGATGCAGTTATGCGCACCGGCGGACGCATAGGCGGTCAGTTGCACGTCGCCGGCGCGCAGCCCCTTGCGGCGCACATCGACACCCAGCGCGGCGGCGCGCGCCACCAGCAGAGCGATCAGATTGGCCATCGACGTGCCGGTAACAAACAGTCCGCTGGCGCCCTCGGGGAAGCCGAACAACTCGCGCATCCAGCGCGTCACCTGGCGCTCCACCTCGACGGGCATCTGATCGCGGCCACCGACATTGGCATTCAGGCCGGCCGCGAGCATCTCGGCGAGCATGCCGACCGGCGTGCCGGCGCCATGCACCCAACCCATGAAACCCGGATGAGCATTGCCGACGGCATAGGGCAGGACATCCCGCATGAACGAATCATGCACACTGGACAGTTCGGCGGATTGCTGCGGCAAGGCCTCCTGAAACAAAGCGCGTACAGCCGCCGGCGCCCGCTGCCACACCGGGCGCGCGCGGATGTTCTGCTGATAATCCAGAATGTCGTCCAGCATGCGATGAGCCTCGACGCGAAACCCACTCCAATCCTGGGGGTCAAGGGTACTGGCGTTGTCGGTGGGAGTCCCAGGCAAAGCGGCCGGAGTTTCTGCTTGGGGAGACTCCCGCATTGCTGGTTCCAGAATCTGATTCAGGGTCAGTGGGCAGTCAAGTGACGCCGCCCGAGATTCGGCAATCGCCGCGCACAGGCCTTACACCTGCATGTTCATGATGTCCTGATAGGCCGTGACCAGCTTGTTGCGCACCTGCACCATCTGCTGGAAGGAAAGGTTGGCCTTCTGCAGATTGACCATGACGTCCTGCAAATTGACATTGCTGTTGCCCGCCGCAAACTCCTGCGTCATTTGCTGCGCCGACTGCTGTGCCTGATTCACTTCATCGATGGCGCTCTTCAAGGCGGTCGCGAAATCCGCGCCACCGGTCGCGGCGGCCGCCTGCGACGCCGGCTTGCCGGACGCAACGGCGCTGACCGAGCGGAGCTCCGTCAGCATCTGATCCAGATTTCGTGTATCGATCGACATGGTTCATCTCCCGGCCCGACCGGCGAGCCATTCCCACTTGTTTTTCATTGTAGTAGCAAACCACGTGCCAGGAAAGTCAATCGCGCCGTCAGTCCTCGTCGCCAGGCTTGCCGTCGAGCCAGCCTTCCTCGCGATATTGTTTGAGCTTGTAACGCAGGGTGCGTTCCGAAATGCCGAGCCGCTCGACCGCCTGCTTGCG
>CAZCPD010000272.1:0-3914 GCA_964500425.1 uncultured Rhodocyclaceae bacterium | reverse complement strand
ACATCCCTTTCTGCAACACCATCTGCTACTACTGCGCCTGCAACAAGATCATTACCAAGGACCACGGCCGGTCGGCGAAATACCTGACGTATCTGGACAAGGAACTGGCCATTCAGGCCGAAGCGCTTGCCGGCGACCATGACGTGGTGCAGCTGCACTGGGGCGGCGGCACGCCGACCTTCCTTTCCCACGAGGAAATGCGCCTGCTGATGGACATGACGCGTCGACACTTTCGCCTCCTCCCGGACGGCGAATATTCGATCGAGGTCGATCCACGCAAGGTCGATGAGGCGACGGTGCAACTGCTCGGCGAGCTGGGCTTCAACCGCATGAGTCTGGGGGTGCAGGACTTCGACCCGGCGGTGCAGCGGGCCGTGAATCGCATTCAGAGTCTCGAAGAAACCCGTCTGGTGATCGACGCCGCCCGCGCCAACGGGTTCAAGTCGATCAGCGTGGACCTGATCTACGGTCTGCCGAAGCAGAGCGTCCCCAGCTTCGACCGTACGCTCGACGAGGTGATACGCATCGACCCGGACCGCCTTTCGATCTACAACTACGCCCACCTGCCGACCCTGGTGAAGCCCCAGCGGCGCATCAACGAGTCCGAGCTGCCATCGCCGGACGCCAAGCTGCAGATCCTCCAGCTGGCGATCCGCAAGCTGACCGACGCCGGCTATGTCTTCATCGGCATGGACCACTTCGCCAAGCCGGACGACGAGCTGGCCGTGGCGCAACGGCAAGGCCGGCTGCACCGCAATTTCCAGGGCTACTCGACACATGCCGAAGCCGACCTGATGGCTTTCGGCGTATCGTCGATCAGCAAGGTCGGACCGAGCTATTGCCAGAACGTCAAGACGATCGAGGAGTACTACGACCGACTGGATCGCGGCGAACTTCCCATCATGCGTGGCATCGAACTGACGCCAGACGACCTGCTGCGGCGCTCGATCATCCAGTCGTTGATGTGCCATTTCGAGCTGTCGATACCCGAAATCGAAATCGCCCACCAGATCGACTTCAAGTCCTATTTCGCGCCGGAACTCGCCGCATTGCGCGAAATGGAGGCCGCCGGCCTGCTTTCCATCGACGCACAGCGCCTGAGCGTCGCAACTCGCGGCCGCATGCTCGTGCGCGTCATCGCCATGGCCTTCGACCGCTATCTGCGTAGCGATCAGGAACGCGTCCGCTACTCGAAGGTCATTTAGGGAGCAGGGTAGGGAAGCACTGAACAATGTGTCCCGTTCGGGCTGAGCCAGTCGAAGCCCATTCCAACCTGATGATTTATTCGGAGTACCCTTCGACTGGCTCAGGGCGAACGGATTAGAACTGCATTACTTCAGGACCAGCGCCGTACGCTCCACTCCTTCCCTCAGTCCATGCCCGATACCGGTTATATCGCGCTCTTCCTGATCGGCCTGCTGGGCGGCACGCACTGCATTGCGATGTGCGGGGGCATCGTCGGCGCCCTGACCATGCAAATGCCAGGACAGCCGCAGCGCAACACCTGGCCTCTGCATCTCGCCTACAACATCGGCCGCATAACCAGCTATGCGGCGGCCGGCGCGGTCATGGGCGCCATCGGCAGTCTCGGTCTGCTGCTCAACGAAGTGTTGCCGGTACAAATGGCCCTTTATGTCCTGGCCAACCTGATGCTCGTTGCGCTCGGACTGTATCTGATCGGCATGACCCGGTCGCTGGCGCTTCTCGAACGTGGCGGTCAGCGCATCTGGGCAAAAATCCAGCCATTGACGCGCCGCTTTCTGCCCGCGCGCACTGTCGGGCAAGCCTTGCCGCTGGGCATGCTGTGGGGATTTCTGCCCTGCGGCATGGTGTATAGTGCGCTGACGACCGCGTTGCTCGCCGGCAGCGCGTCACGTGGCGCGGGTCTGATGCTGGCATTCGGCCTCGGCACCCTGCCCAATCTGCTGCTCGCCGGGCTTCTGCTGCAGCACCTGCGCACGTTGAGCAAGGCGCGCGCCGTGCGTCTGGCGTCCGGTCTTCTGGTATTGGGATTCGGCGTCTATGGCCTGTTCAATGCCGCCACCCTCGGCGGTCGTTTGTGGCAAGGGATCGTTTGCCGTGTTTGAAGGAACATCATGAATATCCTGCTCGCCATCGATGGCTCGGAAAACTCAATGCACGCCGTGCGCTGCCTGATCGACCATGTCCGCTGGTTCCGCGACAAGCCTGACATCCATCTGCTCCATGTGCATCCGCCGGTGCCGATAGGTTTGGCGACGCATCCGCTCAGCCATGACACCCTGGAAAACTATTATCGGGAAGAGGGCGAGGCGGCGTTGTCCGTGGCCAAGGCCACGTTACTGGCTGCCGATCTCGGCGTCACCCCGCACATCCATGTCGGTCAGCCGGCGGACGTCATCGTCAAGCTGGCGGGCGAACTGGATTGCGAACTCATCTGCATGGGTAGCCACGGTCACGGCGTTCTGCAAAACGCCATTCTTGGATCCGTCGCCAGCAAGGTGTTGCACCTTGCACACATCCCGGTGCTGATCGCTCGCTGACTCTGACTCTGACTCTGACTCTGACTCCGGCTGCCGGCAGTTTCGTCAGGCACGGGGCGCCATGTGCTTTCTGCGGCTTTTCTTCAAACGAAACTCTGGCGAAACCTACGTGAGCGTCACAAGCATCGGCGCGCCCGCTGCGAACTTGGCATTGCGCATAATGTGGATTATGTTAAGGCGGCTTGCCGCTTCCTTGCGCAATAGTTGGCGTAACGGGCGTGCAGTGAAGTAATTCTGGCGCGTTTTCGGAAGTAAAAGTAGTTATGCGGCAATCCATGCATGCCAAGCTCGCCACACGGGCCGTGTGACTTCCCATTGATGTTGCGCCGCGGCCGCCTGTTCGCGCGTATGCACCACCGCATCGCGCGCCGCCAGCGCGTCGAGCCAGGCGCCGACGAGCTTCGCCAGCAGATCCTGTTCGGCCGCCGCCAGCTGCTGCTCGGCCTGCGCCACCACCGACACCGACTGCCGCCAGCCCGCGAAATTCGCGTAGTTCCAAAGGCTGGTATCAAGTTTGAAGTGCAACACTGAAATAGATGCTGAAGGCATCAAGAAGTGGTAGTGGAGTTAAGCTGTTCGTCCGCCAGGAGTTTGGCAAAGACCTCTCTGGGGGATTGATACCCGAGGATGCGTCGAGGGCGTTCATTGAGACGATTCGCGATCGCGTTGAGGTGTTCCTGCGAGGTGTCGGACAGCTCGGTGCCTTTGCACGGAATCGTGGTCTGTCCCCTATTTACTGCCGCGTCAGGCTGGCATTGGGACTTGCACTTCCCGAAATACGCCAGTCCGGCTTGCTGGTTCCACAATATTTCTTGACCATCGCTTTGTGACGGCTGACAACCTTGTCCATCTCCTTTTGCGGCAAGACGTTGATAAAGTACACCAACTTCTTGGAGATGGGACGACCTTGCAAATCCTTCGCGCTGACAAGAACTTCAACGCTATCTCTACCCACGAAGTTTTTGTCGGGCACGTAGGATGGATAATCGGCATCCATTGAATCGTCAATAATCATCTGGCCGTGTTTGGGCGCACGAACAATCTTGATCTCCATACCCTTGTCCCATTCCTTCAACCATTTCAAATCATCGGCAGACATCCCCAAGCCCAGGTGACTCTCGACGAAATCCTTCGGCAGGAGATCAAGCATATATGAGGAGTAGTCCATGAACATGGACCGAGGCTTGTAATCAGGATCCGTGTCAGCCCATGTAAATTCGCAAATGCCGTCGGTTCGAACGTTGCTCACTGCCGAACTCGCCGCTATCGGCACTGTTTCATGAACCAGCACAGGCGCTGCATCAGGTAAATTCAAGAACAACATGTCGATATCTCCGGAACTACGGGGTCAGGTCTTTCCATCCAGCATCCCTCCCTCAAAAGCCTTGACCA
>CAZCPD010000271.1:0-3961 GCA_964500425.1 uncultured Rhodocyclaceae bacterium | reverse complement strand
ATACGCGCCGCAACCGAACTTCGATTTGTGCTCGCGCCCGCGCGTCCCGCAGGCCGCATAGCCACTCAGTGACCGGAGTGCTTGCATCTTCAAGCTGGTATCGACGCAATTCAATCATGGGTTAGTGTAGTTTATAAACTACCTCCGGGCAAGACCAGAAATATCCTTTGACACCCGGAACACCGTGGTCTGCCCCCGTTTCCTCCCTTTACCCCTTTTCCCCGGCCGGGGTAAACGTGAAAACCCCACCCCCTTGTGAGGGATGGGGTTGAGTGGCTTGTGGCCGCCCCCGGCGAACCGGGGGTTGAGAGGCTGAGGAAGGGGGACTTGGCCGAATAATCGGGGTCTGTCCCCTTTTCCTTTCTATTTTTTCATCCGCACAATTCCGGCTGACGCCGCGGTCGCCCGCGCGGACGCACCTCGCACCGCCGCCCCAGCATGTTTTCCACCTGATCGAGGAAGCGCCCCTTACCCAGCGGCTGCCCCTGATTCAGCGCCAGACGAATATCCGCCAGTGCTTCATGATCGAGTTCGCTGCGAAACAGGGAGCGATACACCAATTGACGATTTGCCACATCACCATCCAGGGCAAGATACAAGTCGTGTGGCGCCAGCAGCGCGTCAACCTGCCCCAGACCATTCGCGCGATAGCTACTCCAGCGATAATGCGCCGGATCGTCAGTCATGCCGGCACGCACCGGATTCAGTTCGATGTAGCGTTGGCACAACAGCAAATAATCGTCGGCATGCACCAGCGAAGACTTGTAACGGCTATCCCACAATGTGCCGGTGCGACGGTAGGTTTTGTTGATGTATTGAACATAGCGCCGGCCGAGCGAGATCACCAATTGCGATACCGCCTCGCCCGTAGGCGGCGTGAGCAACATATGAACATGATTGGTCATCAACACATAGGCATGCAAGGCGCAGCCGGATTTCGTAAGGGCCTCGCCCAGCCACTCCCGGTACGCCAGAAAATCCTCATCGGTAAAGAAGCAGGCATCACGGTTGTGGCCACGCTGCACCAGATGGATAGGCACACCGGGCAGGTGGATGCGGGGGCGCCGGGGCATCGTCAGATTTCCGTACTTTCCAGGTACAGGCTTTCTGGTGCGAGATCCACATCTTCGTTCCAAACCACGGTATTGTGCGCCACACGCGCTTGCGCAAAGAGGCTGCGGGACTTCAAGGCTTCAAACGCCGGGTAAGCAAGATAAGGACTAACATCGAACCGCCGTATCTCGCCATTATTAAAAGTTACGTTCAGCGAATAGTTCTCAGCCGCCGAGACCGATACCGGTCTGGGTAATTTTCCTGATGCGCTCATTTCATGCTCACTTCAAGGGCTCAATCTTATAGGGGGTCGCGCCGGAAACCGCTAGCTTCCAGTCTGCCATCAGCTCATCCGCATGCAACGCTATCCAAGCCTGCACCAGTTTGTATTGCTTTCCAGGCAACTCACCTTCCAACAATTCTCCGTCAGGAATCTGGAAGATGGCCTCTGCCTCTGCGTATTCAACGTGAATGTGCGGAAGGTGGTGCTGCTTGGTATCAAGCAAATACATTCTGATGAGAATCCCGTAGAACATGCTGATGGTTGGCATGGAGAGCGCTCCGCTAAGTTGATCGCAGCCATTGTAACGGAAATATTGAGCCTGGCCCCTTTAATTCAGGCGGCTTGACACCAGCAACTTGACACCAGCAATGGTTTTGAACCTGGCCCCTCTGCAGGCATCGTAAACGTAAAAACCCCACCCCCTTGTGAGGGATGGGGCTGAGTGGCTTGTGGCCACCCCCGGCGAACCGGGGGTTGAGAGGCGGAGAGGGGGCGACTTGGCCGAATTAATCGGGGTCTGTCCCCTTTTCCACTTTTCCAATTTACGCAGGCGAATGCGTCTTCAACCAATCTTTGAGGGCAGCATTCATGCGGGTCTGCCAGCCTTTCCCTGTCGCCCTGAAGGCCTCGACGACCTCCACATCGTAGCGCATCGTCAGTGCCAGTTTGGTGCTTTCGGCCTTAGGGCGGCCACGAGAAATCGCATTGCGCAATACAACAGCACCTTCTTGTGCCGACACTGGCTGTTCGTTGATTTTCCATTCGCCCTGCTCGAAGAAGTCATCCGACAATTCCGGGGCGTCGTCCCGGTCAATCCAGGATTTAGGTGAGTTTTGCGATTTCGCGTTCATTGGCTTTCCTCATGCTGATGATACGGCGTGCCCTGCCGCGCGGCGTCCAGACCACGACTACCATTCGCCCATCCAAAACGCCGACGGTGATGAATCGCGGCTCTCCATAATCAAACCGTGCATCCTCCGCAGTCACATTCACGCCAGCGAAGATCTCATCTGCCCGAGCAAAATCGAGCCCACGTTCGGTAAGAGTCTCTTTGCGCTTGTCCGGGTCAAACTCGATTTGCATCGTAATTATTGTAGTTACGGCATATTGCTCAGTCAAGTAGAAACAAGGTGGAGAGCCTTTTGTTTTCGACAGAAAACCGTGGTCCTTTCCTATGGTCCGTCCCTATTATTCACGTTTTCCTGCTGGGGTAAACGGAAAACCCCACCCCCTTGTGAGGGGTGGGGTTGAGTGGCTTGTGGCCGCCCCCGGCGAACCGAGGGTTGAGAGGCGGAGGAAGGGGGACTTGGCCGAATTAATCGTGGTCTGTCCCCTATTGTTTTCCAAGATTCCGTAGAACATGCTGATCGTGGGCATGAACTGCTCTCCGCGTATTAGGCTCCAGTACTCTAGCACAATCTAATGAGCCTGGCCCCTTTAATTCTTGCTCTTATTTAATGAGCCTGGCCCCTTTAATCTGCCCCCGTTTCCTCCCTTTACCCCTTTTCCCCGGCCGGGGTAAACGTGAAAACCCCACCCCCTTGTGAGGGATGGGGTTGAGTGGCTTGTGGCCGCCCCCGGCGAACCGGGGGTTGAGAGGCTGAGGAAGGGAGACTTGGCCGAATAATCGGGGTCTGTCCCCTTTCCCTACCCTTTTCCCATCCTTCCTATCAGGCGAAGTTAGCAGCGGTCAGCGTGGCCCAGCCCGTGTCGGCCAGGTCGATGGTGCCGACCAGGGTTGCCGTCACGTTGCCTGCCGTGGTGCCGGTTGCGTCAGCAATCATGTACACACTGCCGATGTTGTTGCTGTCGTAGGCGACATACACGTGGCTGATTGCCGTGGCGGAGTCGGTGAACAACGCGGCGATCTGCGTGGTGGTCAGCGGGGTGGCCGCTTGCGCCTGGATCACGATCGACTTGTCCGCCGAAAGGCTGTTGAGCGCAGTTGTCCCACGGCCGCCGAGTGCCGAGAAGTTCAACACATCAATGCCCAGGCCGGAAGCCGCGAAGTTGACGATGGTGTCAGTGCCGAAGCTACCGGAATAGACCACGACTTCGTTGCTGCTGGTCATGAGGTCGGTGCCGACCGTCGTGCCCAGAACGATGACGTCATTGCCCGTGCCCGGGGTGACGGTGTTGTCGCTGGAGGACACGCTGTTGGCGCCGGTCAGAGTGACATTGCCAGCCGCAGCGCCAGACTCGGCGAACTGCGTGGCGTAGTCGCCCTTGGCGTCGAAGGCCGTCTTGGAAGCCGTCATTACGGCCAGCACCTGGGCTTCGGTCGCGCCAGCAGCCAGCCCGTAAGCAGCGGCTGCGCCGGCCAGAGCGGAAGAGCTCACGGTCGTCGGCATGGTCACGGTAACCGCCAGGTTGCCCGTGGTATGCGTCCCATCGATCAGAGACGTAACCACCAGGGTGTTGCCCGGGCCATCGTATGCCGCCAGCAGCTTGCTCAACACCGCATCGGTATTGATGGCCTGCTTGATGGCCTGGTTGATTTCCAGGTCGGAGGTCTTGTAACCCGTGCCGGCAACCACCACCGAAGCGTCGAGACCCTTGTAGGTCACCTTCACCGTCGAGTTGAAGAAGTTGTTGCTGTTGTTGGCATCGGACTTCAGGTCGGCC
>CAZCPD010000270.1:0-3977 GCA_964500425.1 uncultured Rhodocyclaceae bacterium | reverse complement strand
CCGTGAATGCGGACAAGATCGGCCAGCTCAACATCTCTCCCGATCTGCTGCGCGAGCTGATGGGCACACGGAGCGTCAATTGATCGACCGCCTGAGCGAGAACAAGATCATCCTGGTGACACGCAGGAGTCGCCTGGATGATCTTGTGCAGCGGTTCAACACCGAAGATCAGGCGCGTTTCTATGTCGAGCACCTGGGTGCGGATTTCGGTGACTATCAGCGCGAACATCACCAGTACCGGCAGGCGGTCCAGCAAGCCGAAAGCGTCCTGGCGCGCCTCGGCCGCGTGCAGCGGGTGGATCGCTCATTCGTGCCGAACTTCGTGTTTGGCGCCACCGATGTCGTGGTGGCCCTCGGGCAGGACGGGCTTGTCGCCAACGTTCTCAAGTACCTCGACCGGCAAGTGCTCCTGGGCGTCAATCCCGATCCGGGCCGCTGGGAGGGGGCGCTGCTGCCCTTCGAGGTCGGCGATCTGGAGCGGGTGGTGCCGGAAGTCTTCGCTGGGCGACGTCCGGTCAGGGAAATCACCATGGCGCGCGTGACACTGAACACGGGCGAGTCGCTCCATGCCGTCAACGACCTGTTCATCGGACCGAGATCGCATACTTCGGCGCGCTATCGGCTCAGGCTCGGCGAACGCACCGAGAGTCAGTCGTCGAGCGGCATCATCGTGTCGACGGGCCTCGGCTCCACGGGCTGGATGCGCAGCGTCATCGCCGGGGCCGGCGGCATTTCATCGGCGTTGGCGCATCAGGACATCCGGCTACCGAACACGGGATTCGACTGGAGTGCGCCACACCTATTCTTCTCGGTGCGCGAGCCGTGGCCAAGCAAGACCTCGCAGGCAGCGATCACCTTCGGCCAGGTGACGCAGGATGCGCCGCTGGTACTTGTTTCGGAGATGGCGGAACACGGAGTGATTTTTAGCGACGGGATTGAGTCGGATTTCCTGCAGTTCAATGCGGGGACGTGTGCGACGGTGTCGATGGCGGAGAGGAGAGGCTATGTTGCTGAGTAAGCGCCATCGAACACCAGGCCACCGATCAAGCGTCGGGTTTCCCTTCGGCCTTTGCACTTGCGTCTCAAACCGAACTGGTGGATTTGGCATTCAGTCGCAGTTGCTGTCGGGTCTGGTACTCATGTTCGTGTGTTGCACATAGGGTACGGTGCCAACCGTCCGTGTAATGTCGGCCAGTTTCTCCGCATCGCTCGCACGTCTCCATCGATTGGCGCATGGCCTTGGTTTCGCGTATCGCAAATTCCTCTCTCAAAGACTTCGGGAGGTGTTCGACATAGAACCGGAGGCCACCGAATTTTTCCTTGACCTGCCGGACCATCGGGCATCGCTTCCCAGTCGCCTTCAGTTTCACCGACTCCACTTCGAGCCAGGCAGATATCTCGTCGACGATGGCGCACCAGCCTTCGCCGCACTCCAAACCCCGATGCGCGATCACCGCACGCGGGTAACGCCGCGGCCGCTGATACGCGCGATATATCAAGGGATACTTGCCCGGAAGTTCTTCAAGTGCGCCCATGACTGCTGCCCTCCAGTGTCTATACTCGTTTGCGCCAAAGTCTGAACCCTGCCGACAGATCGAATCGTATCTGCACAGAGGCTCACAGCGCGAGCCAGAGGTGCGTGATAGCGCAACAAAGAAGAAACGGCGAGCTGAGCAGGCCATCCTCATGAGCCTCTACACTGCCGTCCTGTCGTGGCCGACTTGAATGCGGACGATTGAACCGCCGACGCCGCTCGGGCGCGACTATATATACCAGACCAAGGAGCAGCAGCGCACAATGCTCGATGCCGGTAGGGAGTTTGCGGCCCTTGGGCAACTACGTTTGCCGATCCAGCCGCTACGATTGCGAGGAACAGATTATGAACATCCTGTTAGATGTGGTTCGGGTAGATGCCAAACCTGACTACACGTTGTTTCTAGAGTTCGAGAATGGGGAGAAACGGATATTCGACATGGCACCGCTGATGGACAAGAAGCCTTTTCTTCAACTGAAAGGCTCCCCGCTATTCTTGAAGGCATCCATACATCACGGCACGGTCGTGTGGCCAGGAAACATCGACATTGCGCCCGAAACGCTTTACGACCGGTCGCGGCCGACTGGCTCGTAGAAGATCGCTGCTGGTTCCGGCCAAGGGGGGGAGTGAACGGCGTGATCGCCCCAACGGACCTGACTGACAGACGTTGATCCTTCGAAGAATCGTCCGCTGTATGGTCAATAACGAAGTACTCCCATCATGTCAGGCGATGGCTCATTGGCAGCTCCTCGGCCTTTGCCGCCGTTGGCTGATGGCTCACTGTCGGTCAGCAGTCTGGCGGTAAGCTGCCGTTGGAGGATATTTCCCGGAGACAGGCAGCTTTCTACTCCGGCGAATACGTGCTCCCGAACCGAATAAGCGGAAATTCATTTAACATTAATAATTCGCCTCCTTAAACAGCACACCAACTAATCAATGTTCGCCCACAAACTTATCGCTGTCTCAATTTTCCTCGCGACGGGCTCGGCTATGGCCGCGCAGCTTTATAAACCCGGAGCATCGCCCGAAGAAACAAAGGCGCTTGTCGCGGAGTGCCAAATGGAGGCAACCAAGTCAACGGCGAGCATGGATCCCATCACCTATGGTCGGACCCAGCGCCAAGCTGATGTATTGGGATTTGGTAAGGCGCTGCTGGCCACATTCACCGAATACAACGTATTTACGCTGTGCTTAAAGGCGAAGGGATTTACAGATGGCAACACAGCCGATTCAGCCTACTCCCAAGCCCAATACAAACTCCCCAGCGGTTACAGCTCAGCTCCATCTATCAAGGTAGAGTTTCCGAGTTATGTGGAAGAAGGCGGCGTGGTGCCAGTTAATCTGGTTATGGATGGTATCGAGCCTAGTGACCCAATCGAGAGTGCAACGGTAGTCGTCGATTCCAACCCTCAAGAGCACCGCCACGCGCTGACAGTGCAATACATGCTACCGCCAACAAAGTTCGGTCTGCGGCTCCGCGTGCGTTTGGCTGAGTCGACAAAACCCACCATCTCAGTCATCGTGACTTTCAAGTCTGGCAACTCCGTTACAAAGACCTTTGGGCCGGACAGGGTGGCGAAGTTCGTGAATTTCTCGCAGCAAGACACCTTAGTTCCGATGCCTACCACAACAGCCAAGCTATTCAGTTCGCAAGAGATTGGCCAACAACGCGCAAAGCTTGGTAGTGATGGATTCTTGAATACGTTGATCTACCACCCAATGTTCCCGGCAATCGGTGAAAAGAAATCTCTCCTGATTGAGCAAATCTTAGTTAAAAGCACAGGGCAAAATGATCCCATTGTTGTCATGACGCCGGGTGATGCCTTATCGAACAATCCGTTTGTTAGTGTTTTCACTGGCAGCCTGTCAGGGGACGTGGTGAAATGGGTTGGAAGCGGTTCGATGGAGTTCGAAACGAAAATTGCAAAATAAAGTAGATTTCCGGAGATTTGAGTCTGCTCGAAAATCTGTGTAAAGCAACTGGGGGTGCTGTACTGCAATGAGTTGCCGCAATGGCAGATTTCGGAGTGCAGCAACCGTTTCAATGACAGCTATAGGGCCAAGCTAAATTGCCGCTCCTGGCCGGCACCCGCCCAATGCCACTTGGTTGCCCTGATGAAGGACAGCCCTCGACCCAAAGCGGTAGTTGCCTACATGAAACCCGGGCGCTCAGGAATGCGCAAGCTCAAGGGTGCGAAACCGGATTGCCGGCGAATCATAGTACGTGCTCATCGTCACGCGTGAACCCTAACGATGGAGTTCGGCGGCAGGCTGGCCAGGGAAGCTAGCTGTCATCCGTTTGAACGGACTGTTAGCCGCCATTGGGGAACTCCTGTAATACATCAGCGATTAGGAAAGGCTCACGCTGAATTGCAAGTAATGAATTTAGATCACTGTTGTCCAAAACAGGTTATGACGTTGGGTCGTCCGACGGTGTAGGGTG
>CAZCPD010000269.1:0-3988 GCA_964500425.1 uncultured Rhodocyclaceae bacterium | reverse complement strand
CCAGCGGCGACCCGATGGTGTTCATCCCGCTCAAGGATGCCCAGGAGGCGCAGTTTCTCAAGGACAACGACGCCATCTGGCAGAGCCGCCGTCGCACCGAAGCCAATCCGGCCTTCAACCGCCCCGGCGTGCCGGGCCTGCTGGATGCCGTGATCGCCACGCAAAGCACCAATGCGTTCGTCAATGCCGTGCTGGTGACGCTGAAACCGGGCCATGCGCCGGACGATGTGGCCGAATCCATCCGGCGCTGGAAACGCTTGACGGCTTATACCCGGCCGCAGATGGAAGGCATTCTCGTCGGCAAGCTGATCGCTACTTCGGCCAGGCAGATCGGCATGTTTCTGGTCATCCTCGCCGTCGTCAGCGCCGCCATCGTCGCCTTCATCATCTACTCGCTGACCATGGACAAGATTCGCGAAATCGCGGTGTTGAAGCTGATCGGCACCCGCAATCGCACCATCGCCGCGATGATCATGCAACAGGCGCTGGCGCTCGGCGTGATCGGCTTTGTGGTGGGCAAGATCACGGCGACTTTCGCCGCGCCGCTGTTTCCCAAATACGTGTTGCTGATGCCGCTGGATTCCGTCGCGGGTTTTTTCGCCGTGCTGGTGATCTGCATGCTGGCCAGCCTCGTCTCCATACGCATGGCGCTCAAGGTCGATCCGGCCGAAGCCATTGGAGGTTGAGATGAGCGGCAAGGGCATCCGCATCGAGGGTCTGACGAAACGCTATGGCCAGGGCGATACCGCCGTCGATGCCCTGAAAGGCGTGGACATGCAGGTGGCGCCGGGCGAGGTGGTGGGGCTCATCGGGCCGTCCGGCTCCGGCAAGAGCACCTTGCTCAAGTGTCTGGGCGCGGTGATCGACCCGACCGCCGGGCGCATGGTTCTGGGCGATGAGGTGATCTATGACCACGGCTGGAAGGCGCGTGACCTGCGCGCCTTGCGGAGAGACAAGATCGGCTTCGTGTTTCAGGCGCCCTACCTGATTCCGTTTCTCGATGTCACCGACAACGTCGCGCTGTTGCCGATGCTGGCCGGCGTCGGCAACGGCGCGTCGCGAGCGAAGGCGCTGGAATTGCTCACCGCGCTGGATGTGCAGCACCGCGCCCGCGCCATGCCATCGCAGCTTTCCGGCGGCGAGCAGCAGCGGGTCGCCATCGCTCGTGGCCTGGTCAATCGTCCGCCGGTGATTCTGGCGGACGAGCCGACGGCGCCGCTCGACAGCGAGCGCGCCATGGCCGTCATCCGCATCCTCAACGACATGGCGCGCAAGTTCG
Organism: uncultured Rhodocyclaceae bacterium; assembly: GCA_964500425.1. Taxonomy (GTDB): domain Bacteria; phylum Pseudomonadota; class Gammaproteobacteria; order Burkholderiales; family Rhodocyclaceae; genus Sterolibacterium. Next base: position 2,709 of record CAZCPD010000269.1, on the reverse strand, counting down.
AGACCGCCATCATCGTGGTCACCCACGACGAAAAAATCATCCCCACCTTCAAGCGCATCTATCACATCCGCGACGGCGTGACCCATGAGGAAGCCGGCGAGGGGCGGGGATTTGATTGAGTGAACCACTGAGTTCAAGGGGTATCTGATGAAACACCGGCACTTCTCCGACGGCAATTCCGCGCATGCGCTCACCGGATCATTCACCGGAACACTCACCGCATTGATCGTTGCCGGATGGCTGGCGGGCTGTGCTGCCGGGCCTGATTTCGTGCGCCCGACCGCGCCGGATGTGCCCGCTTACACCGCCGCGCCATTGCCGGCGCAAACGGTAGCCGCGGCAACAACCTTGGGCGATGCGCAGCACTTCGGCGTCGGGGCGAGCGTGAGCGCGCAGTGGTGGCGCGCCTTTGGCTCACCTAAGCTTGTCGCGTTGATCGAACAGTCTCTTCAGGCCAGCCCCACTTTGGCTGCTGCCCAGGCAAGTTTGCGGCAGGCCGAGGAAACCCACGCGGCGCAGGCGGGATCGACGCTTCATCCTCAGGTCGGCGCCGGTATTGGCGCCCAGCGCCAGCGCCTGAGTCCCGGTGCGCTCGGGCAAGCCGGCGAAGCGCGGGAATTCAGCGTGTATAACGCCAGTATCGGTGCGCACTATCAACTCGATCTGGCTGGCGGCAATCGACGCACCCTGGAGTCGCTGGCAGCCCGCACCGACTATCGGCGCCATGAACTGGACGGTGTGCGCTTGAACCTGGCGGGCAGCATCATCACCGCTGCCATCATGCAAGCCAGGCTGGCCGCACAAGCGGACGCCACCGCCGCCATTCTCGATGCGCAGGAAGAGCAATTGCACCTCACGCGAGAGCGGCTACGCCTCGGTCAGGCATCCGAGGCCGATGTCCTCGCGCTGCAAGCTCAGGTGGAATCGACCCGCGCAGGACTGCTTCTGTTGCGCAAACAGCTACAGCAAAGCGCACATCTGCTGGCCATTCTGTCTGGCCGGCCACCTGGCGCAAAGGATTTGCCCACGTTTGCCATGGCGGACTTCATCCTTCCCTCCGACCTGCCGTTCGTCTTGCCTGCCGAACTGGTGCATCGCCGTCCCGACATTCAGGGCGCTGAAGCGCTGCTGCATGCAGCCAATGCCGAGTACGGCGTCGCTGTCGCCAGGCTCTACCCGCAACTCAATATCAGCGCCAATCTCGGGTCGCAGGCGCTGAGCACAGGCGCCTTGTTTGGCGGCGGCTCCGCGGTATGGAGTCTGGTTGGTCAGCTCACCCAATCCCTCTTCGATCCAGGCTTGCCTGCCGCCAAGCGCGCATCCCTGGCCGCCTTCGATGCGGCGGCAGCCAATTACCGGAGCGTTGTACTCCAGGCTCTGCGCAATGTCGCCGACGTTCTTCGCGCGGTGGAAAACGACGCCGAATCCCTGGCGGCATCGAGCGCCGCCGATGCCGCTGCACAGGGCGGGCTGCAATCCGTGCAGAAGCAGTACGCGCTGGGAGCCGTCGGCTACGGCCAGCTGCTCATCGCACGACAACAGGTTCAACAGGCCCGAATCAATTTGATCGCGGCGCAAGCGCAGCGTCTGGCCGATACTGTCGCCCTTCATCAGGCGATGGGCGGTGGGGGCAGTTGAGCAACCATGAGTCCGGGCATTCTTGCAGCGCGTTGACGGCATTCGGGCAACTGCCCCGAATATTCCGCCGGCTCGGTAGCAATTTCGCGATTTCACAATGTCGCAATGTCGCAATGTCGCAATGTCGAATTGAGACTGACAAGCATGAGTCGGCGACAGTTACCAGCGACTGGCGATTCTTCGGGGCGTGCGCGGATCAGAAATGCGACGCGGGTCCGCCGATCAGGCAATCCAGGGCCGTGCACTTCTTGCGCAGGGTGTTGATGTAGAGCAAGCCCTTGCGCATGCCGTCCTGGATCACGTAGCAGCTGATCAGCTCGGGGTCCAGCGTTCTGTGGATTCCGGCGATGGCGCCGCGCAGGACCAGCTTTCCCGCCGGAAAGCACACGGCGAGATCGATCTCGCGCTTGTCCTGCTCGGTAAGCTGATGCTCGATCTCAAGTTGGGCCTCGATGCTGCGCTCGAGCTGCTTGAGCATGCGCAGGTCGCGATCCTGGGGATGTCCGAGAAATGGGGGCATTTTTCAATATTAGCATCTGCCGATATTCCTGTCAGTCGCCGCAGGCGGCGTTGACTCCGCATGCGGGCTAAGGACGATTCGAGGGAGGCATATTGCCGGGGATGAATCTTTCGATTGGCACGGGCAGATCCGCCTGAGGAGGCGAGGTGTGCGGCGAATCGGCAAGTCTTCATGTCATTATGGCCAGCGGCGAAAAAAAGCCCCGGCCATTGTCGGCCGGGGCTTTTTTGCATCGGTTGCGGTGACGTTATAGTCTCGCGTTCAGACTTGCACCGTATCCGCGACATCCTTGAAGTCTTCGATCTTGTCGAAGTTCATGTAGCGGTAGATGTCGCCGGCATTCTTGTTGATGACGCCGATGTTGGCGCGGTACTCGTCGACGGTCGGGATCTTGCCGAGCAGGGCGCAGACCGAGGCGAGTTCGGCGGAGCCGAGATAGACGCGGGTGTCGATGCCGAGGCGGTTCGGGAAGTTGCGCGTCGAGGTGGACATCGCCGTGCTGCCCTTGCGGATCTGCGCCTGGTTGCCCATGCACAGCGAGCAGCCGGGCA
>CAZCPD010000268.1:0-3996 GCA_964500425.1 uncultured Rhodocyclaceae bacterium | reverse complement strand
ACTCAAACTTGCTTGGAAAATCGGGCTCGCCATGAATGAAGCCTTAACCTCTTTGCGGTTCATTGCTTCTCGCGCAGCCTTCCCTATAATGTAGAGACATGTATATTCACACGGAGGCGCCGTGAAACTGCAACTCGCGAAATGGGGCAATAGCCTGGCCGTCAGGTTGCCGGTGGAATGCACCCGCGCCGCTGGCTTACGGGAAGGCGACCTGGTGGATGCGGAAGTGACACCCGTCGGCGAGATTCGCCTGACGCCGGCGCAGTCGTTTGACAAGTCGGCTTTTTTGAAAAAACTGCGGAAATTGCGGGCGGGGATGCCAATGACCACCCCCACCGTCGAAGCAATGCGTCGGGACGAGCGTTACTGATGATCTATCTCGACACCAGTGTGGCGGTGCCGCTGTTTGTGCCCGAACCCTCCAGCACAGCCATCGACGCCTGGCTGGAGTCCTGCGCGACTCCCTTGGTGGCGTCCGACTGGATCGTCACCGAATTCGGCAGCGCGCTGTCGATGAAGGTGCGGCGTGGCGAAATTGATGCCAGACAGGCGAAGGCGGCCTGGAAGAGCTTCGACGAGTTCTGTCAGACGGGACTGCGCTTGCTACCGGTCAGCCGCCAGACATTCAGCGCGGCGGCAAAGCTGGTGCTGGCTGCGTCCTCCGGCCTGCGGGCGGGGGATTCCCTGCATCTGGCCGCAGCCCTCGAAATCGGCGCGACGGGATTTGCCACGGCGGATGCCACGCTGGCCCGGAATGCAACGACGAAGGGGCTGAATGTCAGCCGGTTCTAGGGCGTGTTCTCATTCAGGCGACGGTTGCCGATATTGCCAAGGCCGTGCGGCTGGCGGCAACCATCGAGGAGTGATCATGAGCAAGAAGATTCGTGCAACCGAATTGCCTGAGTTCGATCTGGCCGAGCACATTCAGTCCGAGGCTGACATCGCCACGTATCTGACGCTGGTGCTGGAGGAGAACGATCCGTCCGAGCTGGCGCATGCACTGGGTGTGGTGGCGCGCGCACGCGGCATGAGCGAAATCGCCAAGGCTTCGGGGCTCACGCGCGAGGCGTTGTACAAGGCGTTGCGCACCGATGCCCAGCCGCGCTTCGAAACCGTCAGCCGCGTTTGCGCGGCGCTGGGCGTCAAGTTGGTCGCACAACCTGTGCACGGCTGACGCCAGATCTGGATTGATTCCGCCATGACTAAACCCCTCGCCGGCATCCGCATCCTCGACTTCTCGCAACTGCTGCCCGGTCCGCTGTGCACGCAGCATCTCGCCGACATGGGCGCCGAGGTGCTGAAGATCGAGAACCGCACCACCGGTGATGCGGCGCGGCCGTCGCCGACCGGCGAGCTGCCGCTGCTGTTCCTGCTCGCCAATCGCAACAAGCGTTCGCTGTCCGTCGACCTGCGCCAGCCGGAAGGCGTGGCGCTGGTGCACAAGCTCGTCAAGGATGCCGATGTCGTTGTCGAGGGTTTCCGGCCCGGCGTGATGGCGCGGCTCGGCATGAGTTACGAAACACTGCGCGCGATCAACCCGAAGCTTGTCTACTGCTCGATCACCGGCTACGGCCAGGACGGGCCGTATGCGGCCAAGGGCGGTCACGACATCAATTACCAGTGTTATGCCGGCATCCTGGAGCAGACGGGCGCGGCGGGCGGACCGCCGGCGCCGGGCAACTTTCAGGCGGCCGATCTCGGCGGCGGCGTGCTGTCGGCGGCGATGGGCATCCTTGCCGCGCTGTTTGACGCCCAGCGTTCGGGCAAGGGCCGCCATGTCGATGTCGCCATGACCGATTGCGCGATGGCGCACGGCATCATGCCGCTGGCGGCGGTCGAGAGCTATGGCGAAGGCAGGCCGCTGCCGCGCGGTGACGATTACACGACCGGCCGCCTGCCCTGCTACGGCGTGTATGAAACCGCCGACGGCCGCCATCTGGCGCTCGGCGCGATCGAGCCGCATTTCTGGCGGAACTTCTGCACTGCGGCGGAGCGCCCCGACCTGATCGACCAAGGCTGGGCGATGGGCGACGAGGCGGTGCCGGCCAAGGTCGCCATCGCCGCGCTGGTGAAAAGCCGGTCGCTTGCAAAGTGGCGCACCCTGCTCGAAAACGTCGATGGCTGCGCCACGCCGGTGTTGCGCATGGACGAGGCCATCTCCCATCCCAATGCCCGGGCGCGCGGCATGATCGTCGAAGGCCGACGCCCCGACGGCGACGGCGGGCGCTATCGGCAGTTCGCTTTCCCGATCAGGATGACGAACTTCGAATTCAGCGTCGACCGCCAGCCGCCGCTGCTCGGCGCGCACAATGACGAGGTGCTGGCGGCGCTAGGTTATGGTGCCGAGGAAATCGCGGCGCTGCGCGCCAAGGGCGTGGCTTGAGCAGCGGCGGCACCTGCCACGCAACTTCACAACGCTTCACCACGAAAAACCCATGGTCTTCAAGCAATCCGAATTCACGGTTTAACGGCTGTGGATTCGAGTTTCACAAACCCGGGCAATCAACATGTTGTTGAGTCAATTTAAAGATGTGGGGTTTTTTGTTTTTATGTAATAACTTGATTCATAGTTTATTTTTGTATTTAATTAAAGATGTGTTAGCGCCAGGCTTACAGAAGATATAAGCATGCCCATATTTAGCCACCATGATTTGACTCTGCTCAACCCGGCGTTCGACTCCCCTCTGGTGGACGTGTTGACGGAGCTGGAGCATCTGCGCCGCTTACAATTGCAGGGCACGACACCGGCCCCCGTTTTCTTTCAGCTCAAGCATATCTTCCACATGCTGGAGAGTCTGGGCTCGGCGCGCATCGAGGGCAACCACACGACGCTCGCTGACTATGTGGAAAGCAAGCTGGACGGCGCGCCGGGACTCTCCGACCAGTTGCGGGAAATGGAAAACATCGAAGCCGCGATGGCCTTCATCGAGGAGCATGTGCAGGCCAGTGCCCCTCTGACCGAGCAGCTGATCCGCGAATTGCACGCCATCACGGTCCAGGGGCTGGAACGCGAGGGGGATGCCACGCCCGGCGCGTATCGGCAGCAGGCTGTGCAGATCGCCCAGGCAGAACACTTGCCGCCCGAGTTCATCCAGGTGCCGCAATACATGCAGGAACTCGTGGCGTTCATCAACGCCGATCACGCGCCGAAATACGACCTCATCAAGGTGGCGTTGGCGCACCATCGCTTTGGCTGGATCCATCCGTTCGGCAACGGCAATGGCCGCGTGGTGCGGCTGCTGACGTATGTGCTGCTGATCAAGTATGGCTTCAATGTGAAGATTGGCGGCCGGGTATTGAATCCGACCGCGGTGTTCTGCAATGACCGCGACCAGTATTATGCGATGCTGGCGCGCGCCGATACGGGCACCGCGCAAGGGCGAGAGGCGTGGTGCGTGTATGTCCTGCAAGGAATGCTGTTTGAATTGCGCAAGGTGGATCATCTGACTGACTTTTCTTACTTGCGCGACAGGATTCTTGCTCCGGCGCTGGCTTATGCCAAGGAAAGGCGGCTCATCACGGCGCAGGAGGAGAGCCTGCTGCATATCGCCGCGAAGAGCGGCGTGGCCAGGGCTGCTGATCTGGCCGCCGCCATGCCGAACATGACGGCGGCACAGCGCACCTATCAAATCAAGAAACTCGTGGAACGCAAGATGTTGCAGCCCATCAAGGAAGGGGCGCGCCAATACACCATTGGCTTCAGCAACAACTATCTGATGCGTGGTGTGGTGCGTGCCTTGTCTGCCGAGGGTTTCATCCCCGCGGCGCTGAATCGAGCCAATTAGAAATCGAGAATTGAGCTCACGATAAATGCCTACCTGAGCCAAGCAACCATGAAAACCCGATCATGAGTGACTTCGACCAAGCCGAGCGCGCCAGAAAGGCGGCATTTGAACTGAATCTTGAACTAAGCAACGATTATCGAAAGGATCACCATGGCCCTGTTTGACGACTGGCGCAGCAATTCCCCCTTCTATAACCAGAGCCACGAGGAAT
>CAZCPD010000267.1:622-3998 GCA_964500425.1 uncultured Rhodocyclaceae bacterium | reverse complement strand
GGGGTTGTCCGGAATGCAACGACTCGGGTTACAAGGGCCGCCTTGGTCTGCATGAACTGATGCTCGGCAGCGATCGCGTGAAAAAGCTGATTCAGGAACACGCGCGCGTCGCCGATCTGCTGGCCGTGGCGCTGGAGGAAGACATGCTGACCCTCAAAATGGACGGCATGGAAAAGGTGCTGCAGGGGCTGACCGATTTGAAGATCGTGCGTTCGGTGTGCATCAAATGATCCAAAAGGCGATGGAAGGCGCGGCGCAGTCTGTTGCCGATCTTCAGTCGCCGATCTTCGAGCGTCTCGAACAGCTCAACGCGATTGGCGCCGCGCTCTCCAGCGAACGCGACATCAACCGGCTGCTGGAAAAAATCCTGCTCGCCGCCAAGGACATCACGCGGGCTGATGGCGGCACCCTCTATCTGGTGACCGAGGACGGCCAGGGTCTGCGCTTCGAGATCATGTGCAATGACACGCTCAAGCTTGCGCTCGGCGGCACTTCCGGCCATTCCAGCGGCTTTCCCGATCTGCCTTTCGTCAACGAGCATGGCGCGCCGAACAACTCGATGGTGGCCGTTTATGCCGCCTTGCATGCCGAGACCGTCAATATCGAGGATGCCTATACCGCGCAGGGTTTCGACTTTTCCGGCACGCGCCGTTACGACGCGCGCACCGGGTATCGTTCGCAGTCCTTTCTGACGGTGCCGATGAAGAATCACGAGAACACCGTGATCGGCGTGCTCCAGCTCATCAATTCGCAATCGCCGGAAAGCGGCGACGTGGTTCACTTTTCGGCATCCGACCAACGCCTTGTCGAGTCGCTCTCTTCGCAGGCGGCGATCGCCCTGACAAATCGCCAGTTGATACTGCAGCTGGAAGAGCTGTTCGAGTCGTTCATCAATCTGATCAATCTGGCGATCGACGAGAAGTCTCCGTATACCAGGGGCCATTGCGAACGGGTGCCGCTATTGACCATGATGATTGCCGAAGCCGCGAGTCAGGCGCTGCCCGGTTTTCACATGAACGAGCAGGACCGCTACGAGCTGAAGATCGCCGGCCTGTTGCACGATTGCGGCAAGATCACCACGCCGGTCCATGTGGTGGACAAGGCGACCAAGCTGCATACCCTGTATGACCGCATCCATCTCATCGATACGCGGTTCGAGATCATCCGGCGTGACGCCGAGATCGACATGCTACGCCGCCAGTCGGCTTTGCGCGAGGCGGCAAACTTCGATCCGCTCGCCGTGGCCGGATTGCAGGCCGGTCTTGCCAGCCGCATCGAGCAGATCCACGCCGATCGCGAGTTTCTGCGCCGCGCCAATATCGGCACGGAAACCATGAGCGATGCCGACCAGCAGCGTGTCCGCGAGATCGCCGTCCGCTACCGCTGGACCGATGCCGCGGGCGAAGAACGTGATTTTCTCGATGCCGACGAAATCGAGAATCTGACGATACGCGCCGGGACGCTGACCCAGAGCGAACGCAACGTCATCAATCATCACATCGTCGCCACCATCCGCATGCTGGAGCAGCTGCCCTGGCCCAAGCATCTGCGGCGCGTGCCGGAATATGCCGGCGGCCACCATGAACGCATGGACGGCAAGGGTTATCCGAAGGGGCTGAAGCGCGAGGACATGCCGATCCAGGCGCGCATCATGGGCATCGCCGACATCTTCGAGGCCTTGACTGCCAAGGATAGACCCTACAAGCCGGGCAAGACGCTTTCCGAGTCCCTGCATATCCTCGGCCAGTTCAAGGAGAATGGCCATATCGATCCCGAGCTGTTCGACGTCTTCATCCGCCAGCGGATCTACATGAGCTACGCGGAGAAGTTCCTCGATGCCTGGCAGATCGACGCGGTGGACGAAAGCCGGATTCCGGGCTTCGTCCCCTGACGTTCTTCGGACGGCGGCTGACGAAAAACGTCACTTATCGACATCGGCGGTAGGTGGTGGGCATCATCCGGGTAGCTGCTGTTTTATGAAAAACTCGATATTTCAATGCGTTAAAATTTTTATGATTGCTGGCACGGCGGTTGCTAATATGTCGTCAAGTGGCCGGCGGACGCTGCCACTAATCACCGATAAAGGAGATACACCATGAATGCGATGCAAAAAGTGCAAAAGGGCTTTACCCTGATCGAACTCATGATCGTCGTGGCGATCATCGGCATCCTGGCGGCCGTGGCGATCCCGGCCTATTCCGATTACACGAAGAAGGCGCGCTTCTCCGAAGTCCAGGGTATCGCCGAGGCCCTGAAGAAGGACATCGCCACCTGCGGCGCCGACAACGTGGCCGCTCCGGGCACCTTCACCGGTTGCGACAGCAACACCAACGGCATCCCGCCGGCGCCGACCGCAACGACCAACATGGCTTCGCTGGCGGTGGCCAACGGCATCATCACCGGTACCGCGACGGCTGTCGCCGACAGCATCACGACGGTGCTGACTCCGACCTTCGATGCGAGCGGTTCCGGCGTGGTCAACTGGACCAACAGCGGCACCTGCGTCGCCAAGGGCTGGTGCAAGGCCAACTAAGCATCGCTTAGCCTGAAAAGGAACCGGGCGCCGCAAGGCGCCCGGTTTTTTTATGCTTTCGGTTTCCGCGGACGCCGGCCTATCGCAGCATCTCCGGGCTGACGACACAATGCAGGCTGGTCCTGGATGCGCCTTCGCGGGAGCGGCTGGAGAACCACCACAGCGCACCTTTCTTGATTGTCCAGTCCGCCTCCTGGCCGGAGAGCAGCAAGGCGGCGAGTCGGCCGAGCGCGGGCTGGTGGCCGAGCAGCAACACCGTACCGCCGTGCTTGCCATAACCGTCCGGCCAGTTGGCGGCGGCAAGCAGATCGGCAACGTCGGCGTCGGGGGCGAGTCGTGCCTCGGTTTCAAAGGGCAGGGCCAGCGGATGCGCCGTCTGTTGGCAACGGGTCGCCGGGCTGACGAGAATCCGCAGCGGCCTCGGGTCGTTCTCGCGCAACCAGTGGGCGACACGATGCGCCTGCTTCTCGCCACGCGCCGTGAGGCGGCGTTTCAGGTCGGCTTGACCGGGGGCCGCATCGGCCGCTTCAGCGTGGCGCCAGAGCAGTAGTTCCATGTTTCTCTTCCGGGGAGGGGAGCGTGATTCTAGGGCATCGATGTGACACTCATATGAAATGTCGCATGTCTGTCTTCACCCTTCAACCTTGTCGTGCGTGGCGCCTTGATTATCCTGTCCCTCTCCGGTAAGGTGCCCGCCCTTGTTCGACAACCTGATTCGCGCCTTATGTTGCCCCCCATTCCCGACCGCATCGCCGCCGAACTCGCCGCCCGCCCACAACAGGTGGCCGCCACGGTGCGCTTGCTCGACGAAGAGATGGAGCCGGTGCCGGGGGAGACCAGCGT
>CAZCPD010000267.1:0-612 GCA_964500425.1 uncultured Rhodocyclaceae bacterium | reverse complement strand
CTTCATCTCGCGTTACCGCAAGGAAGCCACCGGCGGTCTCGACGACACGCAGATGCGCATGCTCGAAGAACGCCTCGGCTATTTGCGCGAGCTGGAGGAGCGGCGCACTGCGGTGATCGCCAGCATCGAGGAACAGGGCAAGCTGACGCCCGAGCTGCGCGCCGAGATCGCCGACGCCGACACCAAGCAGCGCCTCGAAGACCTCTACCTGCCGTACCGGCAGAAGCGGCGCACCAAGGCGCAGATCGCGCGCGAGGCCGGCCTGGAGCCGCTCGCCGATGCGCTGCTCGACGATCCGAGCCTGACGCCGGACACCGAGGCCGCCAAGTATATCGACGCCGAGAAGGGCGTCGCCGACGTCAAGGCCGCGCTCGACGGAGCGCGCCAGATCCTCATGGAGCGCTTCGCCGAAGACGCCGCGCTGCTCGGCGAATTGCGCGAGCGTCTGAATGACGAAGGCATCGTCGTGGCGACGGTCGTCGAAGGCAAGGAAGAAGCCGGCGCCAAGTTCCGCGACTATTTCGCCTATTCCGAAGCCATCAAGGATATCCCCTCGCACCGCGCCCTGGCGCTGTTCCGCGGCCGCAACGAGGACATGCTGCGCCTCGCCCT
>CAZCPD010000266.1:0-4005 GCA_964500425.1 uncultured Rhodocyclaceae bacterium | reverse complement strand
CGCCGTTGCGGATGGCGATCGGACGCACGGTGCGCGTGTCGCGGCCGTCGATGCGCGGCTCGCCGTTGAGGATCTGGTTGCGGACGATCCTGGCTTCGAGATCGAACAGGTGATTCTTGACGGTGTTCGCATCGGCAGCACCCTCACCCTCGCACAGCGCGGCGACGACCTTGCTGGTGATCTCGCGGGTCTTGAGGGTGCGCGCCTGCTTCTGGGTGATGCGATAGGCATCGCGCAGTTCGGCTTCGGCGAGTTCGACGATCCTGGCGATCAGCGCCTCGTCCTTGGCCGGCGCCTGCCAGTCCCACTCGGGCTTGCCGGCGACTTCGACGAGTTCGTTGATGGCATTGATGGCGACCTGCATCTGCTCATGGCCGAAGACCACGGCGCCGAGCATCACTTCCTCGGAGAGCTGCTGCGCTTCCGACTCGACCATCAGCACGGCGGCGGCGGTGCCGGCGACGACCAGGTTGAGCTGGCTTTCCTTGACCTGCGACAGGGTCGGGCACATGACGTACTGGCCGTTGAGATAACCGACGCGCGCGGCGCCGATCGGGCCGGCGAAGGGCACGCCGGAAATCGCCAGCGCGGCCGACGCGCCAATCAGCGCGGGAATGTCCGGATCGACCTCCGGATTGCTCGACATGACGGTAACGATGACCTGCACTTCATTGGTGAAGCCTTCCGGGAACAGCGGACGGATCGGCCGGTCGATCAGGCGCGAGGTCAGCGTTTCCTTCTCGGAGGGACGGCCTTCGCGCTTGAAGAAGCCGCCGGGAATGCGACCCGCGGCATAGACCTTCTCGACATAATCGACGGTCAGCGGGAAGAAGTCCTGACCGGGCTTGGGGACCGGCTGGGCAACGACGGTCGCCAAGACGACCGTGTCGTCCATGCTGACCATCACGGCGCCGCCGGCCTGGCGGGCAACTTCGCCGGTCTCCAGCGTGACGGTGTGCGCGCCGTAGTTAAAGGTCTTCTTGGTGGGTTTCAGTTCGAGCAAGGTAATATCCTTTCATCATTAACGGGCGCAAGCGCCGATCGACGGGATCGGCTGCCGCAAAGTCCCTGCGCCACTCAATTGCAACTCATGTCACTCATGTCACTCATCGCATACAACCACGAGTGCCAGAAATGACGAAGCCGGCGCAACCAGCAACTGGCTGACGCCGGCATTTCTGTCATGCCTGCCGGTGCAAACATCCATCCCTGAGACATCGAACCGCATGCCTCACGCGAAGAGACCCGGACTGCACGCTTTGAATTCGACACGCCGCACGGTGCGGGCGCCGGAATTATTTGCGCAGGTTGAGGCGGCCCAACAGCTCACGATAGCTGTCGGTGTTCTTGCGCTTCAGATAATCGAGCAGCTTGCGACGCTGATTGACCATCATCAGCAGGCCGCGACGCGAATGGTGATCCTTGACGTTGGCCTTGAAGTGGCCGGTCAGACCATTGATGCGTGCGGTCAGCAGCGCGATCTGAACTTCCGGCGAGCCGGTGTCGCCCTGGGCGCGTTGGAAATCGCCAACGATTTTTGCTTTTTCAGCGGTTGAAATGGCCATCTGATTTCTCTTATTTGGTTTCTCGGAAAACGCGCGATTATACCCGCAAATTGGCGCACGACTCAAGTATGAAGGACAGCCGATGAGGACAGTCTTTCACCCGTTGGCGGCGATCAGGCGCCGCGGCGTCAGCCAGCCCTCGCCGTCGAGCTCGCAAAGCCCCAGGAACTCCGTGCCAAGGTAGGCGCGAAACCGCCCCGTCTGTCCGTTCCAGCGCACCGGCTGGCCATGGCCGAGACGCACGGCATTGGTCGCGTCGAGCTCGGCGCGGGGCAGGCCGTCGAGCAGCGCGTCGACCGGCGCCAGCAAGGCATCGCGCTGTTCGCCCGCCGCCGCCTCAATCTGCGCCAGCGTCACCGCCTGCGAAAGCTCCAGACGCCCGATGCGCGTACGCCGCAGCGCGGCAAGATGAGCGCCGCAACCCAGCGCGGCGCCGATGTCCTCGGCGAGCGTGCGGATATAAGTGCCCTTGCTGCAATCGACGCTGATCGACAGCAGATCGCCATTCAAACCCTGCATGCATATCCCGTGGATCGTCACCCGGCGTGGCGCACGCTCGACCTCAATGCCCGCGCGCGCATATTCGTAAAGCGCCTTGCCATCGCGCTTGAGCGCCGAGTGCATCGGCGGCACCTGCATGATCTCGCCGACGAAAGAAGCCAGTACCATTGCGACCTGTTCCGGGGTGACCTGTACCGGGCGCACCTCGCGGACTTCGCCCTCGGCATCGGCGGTATTGGTAGTGACGCCGAGCTTGACGACCGCGTCGTAAGCCTTGTCGGCGTCGAGCAATTCCCCGGCGAACTTGGTCGCCTCGCCGAAGCAGAGCGGCAGGAGCCCGGTGGCGAGCGGATCGAGGGTGCCGGTATGGCCAGCCTTGGCGGCGTTGTATTGACGCCGCGCGGTCTGCAGCGCGGCGTTCGATGTCATGCCGATCGGTTTGTCGAGCAGCAGAACGCCGTCAACGCGGCGGCGCGGCGGCCGTCGTGGCGCGTTCATCCTGTTATTCCGCGTCCGGGGATTCGTCGGCGGATTGTTCACCGGGCGCCGCGGCCGCCTGCGAGCTCACTGCCTGGTCGATCAGTTGCGACAGGTGCGTGCCGCGCTCGACCGACACGTCATAAACGAAATGCAGATCGGGTAGATGATGAATCTTGATGCGTTTGCCCAGCTCGCGACGCAGGAAGCTGCTGGCGCGGCGCAGACCGGCGGCAACCTCCTCCTGATGCTCAATGCCCGTCAGCGATGTGTAGAAGACCTTGGCATGCGCATAGTCCGGCGTCACCTCGACATCGGTCAGCGTCACCAGGCGCACGCGCGGATCCTTGAGCTCAAGGCGAATCAGCTCGGCCAGTTCACGGCGGATCTGCTCGGCGACGCGGTCGCTGCGGGAAAATGTCTTCATGGGGGGGGATGCGGGAGTGGATGACTGGCGTCCGCCGGAGCGGACGCCAGCCCTGGGTTACAGCGTGCGGGCGATATCCTGAATCTCGAAGATTTCGAGCTGATCGCCTTCGACCAGTTCGTCGAAATTCTTCAGCGACAAACCGCACTCGAAGCCCGACTTCACTTCCTTGACGTCATCCTTGAAGCGCTTCAGCGAATCCAGATCGCCGGTGTGAATGACCTGATCTTTGCGCAGGACTCGAACATGAGCGTTACGGCGCACGCAGCCGTCGGTAACCATACAACCGACCACCGTGCCGACCCTGGAGATGCGGAACACCTGACGCACTTCGACCATGCCGATCACCTGCTCGCGCTTCTCTGGCGCCAGCATGCCGGACAGCGCTGCGCGCACGTCGTCGACCGCATCGTAGATGATGCTGTAATAGCGAATATCGACGCCAAGAGTTTCCGCGAGCTTGCGCGAGGAAGCATCGGCGCGTGTGTTGAAGCCGATGATGACACCCTTGGAGGCCGCCGCCAGATTGACATCGGACTCGCTGATGCCGCCGACAGCGGCGTGCATGATGGTGACCTTGACCTCGTCGGTAGACAGCTTGTTCAGCGACTGCACCAACGCTTCCTGCGACCCCTGGACGTCGGCCTTGACGATCAGCGCCAGCTGGCGCGCTTCGGCCTGGCCCATGTTCTCGAACATGTTTTCCAGCTTGGCGGCCTGTTGCTTGGCCAGCTTGACGTCACGGAACTTGCCTTGGCGGAACAACGCGATTTCGCGCGCGCGCCGCTCGTCGGCGAGCACGATGGCTTCAGCGCCGGCGCCCGGCACGTCGGACAAACCCTGAATCTCGACCGGAATCGATGGCCCCGCTTCTTCGAGCGGCTGGCCGGTTTCGTCCAGCATGGCGCGCACGCGGCCATACACGGCGCCGACCAGTAGCGCGTCGCCGCGCCGCAGGGTGCCGTTCTGGACGAGGATGGTCGCCACCGGGCCCTTGCCCTTGTCGAGACGCGCTTCGACGACCAGACCCTTGGC
>CAZCPD010000265.1:0-4054 GCA_964500425.1 uncultured Rhodocyclaceae bacterium | reverse complement strand
ATCAGGAGCCGTAAACCTTCTGCGGCGGCACGGCTTCCTTGATCAGATCATTGACCACTTCGGTCAGCTCGGCCGGGTTCCAGCGCGCCTTCTTGTCGCGCGCCGGGCCGAAGCGCCAGCCGTCGGCGAGCATGACCTGGCCGCCGGCGACTTCGAAGACGCGGCCGGTGACGCCCTTGGACTGCGCGCTGCCGAGCCAGACGACGAGCGGCGCAACGTTGGCCGGATCGTAGTAGTCGAAGCTGCCGTCGGTCGGCTTCTTCATCATTTCGGCGAACGGGCCTTCGGTCATCAGCGTGCGCGCCGACGGGGCCAGCGCGTTCGAGGTGATGCCGTAGCGGGCCAGTTCGGCGGCCTGCACCAGCGTCAGCGTGGCGATGCCGCCCTTGGCGGCGGAGTAGTTCGATTGGCCGATCGAGCCTTGCAGGCCGGCGCCGGACGTGGTGTTGATGATGCGCGCCTCGACCTGATTGCCGGCCTTGGACTGGTCGCGCCAGCGCTTGGCGAGAATGTTGGCGAGGCAGAAATGGCCGCGCAGATGCACGCGCATCACCTGATCCCAGTCGTCCTCGCTGAGGCTGACGAACATACGGTCGCGCACGATGCCGGCGTTATTGACGATTACATGCACTTCGCCGTAGGCGGCGACGGCGGCGTCGACGATCTTCTGCGCGGTGTCCATGCGCGTGATGTCGTCGCTGGTGGCGATGGCCTTGCCGCCGGCGGCGATGATCTCGTCGCGCACGGCCTCGGCCGCTTCGACGCGGATGTCATTGACCACCACGTTCGCGCCTTCGGCGGCAAACGCCACGGCATAAGCCTTGCCCAGGCCGCTACCGGAGCCGGTGATGATTACGGTGCGCTGATCGCAGATTCCCATTTTCTCGTCCCTTATTGTCTTCAAGCCGATGAACGCCGGACGGTTTTCCGGCAACCGCTCATTGTTTCCATAGGCGGGAACGGCGGCATCGTCCGATGGGACTACGGCCAGCGGAACGGATCATTGCGCAGCAGGCGCCGGCGCGGCGGAAACATTTTTCGCCGCCGCCCCGAGCACCAGCTTCAGCGGGATTTCGCGCCCGCTGGCCTCGGCTTTCTCGGATGCGGCGAGCGTCAGGCGCTCCACCGGGGCGCCGGCGGCGGTCAGTGCCGCCAGGGTGCCTTCGCCGCGTGCCTTGGCCAGCGCGAGCAGGCGCTCGTCGCCGACGGCCTCGCGGGCGCGCAGCTGCTCGAACAGTACGGCATGAAAATCGGCGCCTTTCATTTGCGCCACCTCCTCGGCGCCGAGCGTGCGCTGCTCGCGCACCAGGCTGGTGAGGCGCGACAGCATCCTGCCGCCCATGCCCTCCTCCATCTGCCCCGGGTTGGCCTGGCGGAAGCCGGCCTTGAGCGCGGCCAGCTCGCCGCTGCCGACCCGTTCGCCGTAGAGCTGCTCCAGCGCCGTCTGCACCTTGGGAGAGCGGGTCGACAATGGGCCGGGGTCGCCTTCCTCCTTGACGTCCTGCTGGCCGGCGAGCCGGGCCACAGACTGGCGCAGCTGGCGGTCCTGCAAGGCGGCGCGATCGACGTCTGCATACACGCCATGCAGCGTCAGGGTCAGGGCCGGCCGCTTCGCCAGGGCCTCGGCGAGACGCACCAGCTTTTCGCGCTCGGGCGGCGTCAGCCGGGCGGCGCCGGCTTCGAAGGCGATGCTCTCGAATTTCTCGCCGGCGCCGAACAAGGAACCGAGCATGCGGAACGGCGCGGTGGCGATCTTGGTGAACACGTTGAGAAGCGCCTTCCAGATGATGGCGCCATAGCTGAACTGCGGATCGTCAAGGCTGCCGGAGACGGGCAGGCCGAGGTCGATGCGGCCTTCCGTATCCTGCAGGATGGCGATGGCGAGATCGAGCGGCAGGCTCTTGGCAGTGGGACTCTCGACACGCTCGCCGAGCGTCAGGCGATCCATGACGACCTTGTTGTCGCCGGTCAGCTGGCGCTGCTTGATCTTGTATTCGAGATCGAGGGAGAGCTTGCCGGACTCGATCTTGCGGCCGGCGAAGGTTGCCGAGTACGGCGTCAGCCGGTTCATCTCGACGTTGCGGAAGACCACCTTGATGTCGGTGAACTCGGTCGGCTTGAACAGGTCGATCTGGCCCACGGCGCGCGCCAGGCCATATTCGTCGACCTGGCCGTCGAGCTCGATCTGGCCCAGCGCGCCGCGACGCGTCGACAGGCCGGTGATAGCGCCGCGCAGATGGTGGATGCGCGTACCGAAGGGCAGCGCCAGAGAATGATCGGCGAAATCCAGCTCGCCGTTGCGGATGCGCAGGCGGTCGAGGTTGAACTGGAAGGACGCGGCGGCCTTCTTGCCGCCGGCCTCGGCCTGCACCGCCGGCTTGGCTGCGCCGGCTTCCGGCTTGCGCAGGATGTGGCTGACGTTGATCGACTTGTCCTCGCCGATGAGGAGCTTGGTGTCGAGGCCATCGAGCGTCAGCGTGCCGATGTCGAGGCCGGCTGACTTCAGCTTCAGGTCGCGGCTGCCGAGTTGCTTCCAGGCGAGGAACAGCGCACCGGTCTCGCTTTCGGTGACGCGCAAGGCGCGCAGGGCAAAGCCGCCCTTGAACGCCGCACCGCGCTTGTCATAGCGGGCGGCGCCGTCGATGTCGAGCTTGCCGCTGGCGAGCTTCAGCTTGACGAAGGAATTCAGGTAGGGCTGGGCGGGCTTCAGCGCCAGATCCGCGAGCTTGAACGCCACCTCGGCCGACGGCGCGGCGGGCGCCACCTGGCCGCTGGCCTCCAGCCGTCCTCCGTCGCGCACGCGCAGCGTCGCGCGCACCGGCAGGGGACGACTCAGGTCGCTGCTGATGTCATCGACGGAGATCGCAATGTCCTGCAGCGCCATGTCGGCGGCCGGCTTCACGCTCTGGTCCTGAAAAACGGCTTCGAGGCCGGCGAGCTCGACCTTGTTCACCTGGAATTGCCAGGGAGCGGCGGCTTCCGTGGGAGCAACCTCTTTCGGTACGGCCTTGCCTGGCGTTTTCAGAGCCTCGACGGCATCGAGCAGATCGATGTGACCCTGCGCGTTGCGCACTGCCTTCAACTGGCCGCCCTGCACGGCGATGCGGCCGAGACTGGCCTTGTGGTTGGACAGATCGACCCGGGCCTCTTCCAGGGCCAGCGTGCCGAGACGCAGCGGCGCGCCGGCGGCGAGCTGCACCTGGCTGCCGGTCAGCGTCAGCGCGGCGAGGCTGGCGCTGTTGCGCGCCAGATCGAAACGGCCGTTCTTCGCCTCGATGGCTTCGATGGCCACTTCGGGCCCGGCAGCGGCTGTCTTGATGCGCAGGTCGTTCACCCGGGCGGCGATGTTGTCGAGATTCAGATCGACGCGACCGCCGCCATATGCTGCGCGGTAGTCGGTCGATAGGGCCGCCACGCCCGCCGGCGGACCGGCCGGCAGGAGTTTCTTCAGATATGGCGCGAGCTTCGCCAGGTCGAGTCCCTCCACGCCGAGCTTGCCTGTCGCGACGACGGGATTCAACGTCAGCGTCCCCTGCCAGAGCACGCGTGCGCCAATGGCGGTCAGGGCGGAGACCTGGTAACGCCCTTGCTCGCGCTCGCTGGGCAAGGTGGAGATGTCGCTGAGTTCGAGGTCGAGCGGCTCAATGCGCGTGACGAAGCTGCTCTTGCGGTCGGCAAAGTCGAGCGTGCCGCCGGCGAGCGCGAACTGCTCGATTTCGAGGCGCGGCAGCGGCGCGTCGGGCTTCTCCTCCTTGTTCTTCAGCGCATCGAGAAACGGCGACCAGTTGAGGCGGCCGTCCGCTTGAAGCACCAGCGTCGTCTCCGGCCCCTCCATGCGAATGCTGTCGAAGACGATGGCGCGCCGCGCAAGGCTGGCAGCCGACAGGTCGATCGTCAGCGCGCGAAACGCGAACAGCGGCTGGCCCTGCGGTTCGTCGAGATGCAGATTCGCGAAACGCAGGCGCAGCTCGAAGGGGTTGAACTCGGGCGGGTCGAGGCGCAGGCGATGGCCGGTTTTCTCGGCGACGAACTTCTCCGCCTGGGCCTGCACGAT
>CAZCPD010000264.1:0-4079 GCA_964500425.1 uncultured Rhodocyclaceae bacterium | reverse complement strand
ATTCATCATGTTTTTCAAGAAGGCTGCCGCGATTGTCGCGTTGCTGGCGATTCCGACGTTCGCAGTTCAAGCGCAGGATTCGAACGGAAACGCCGCGAAGGGGAACAATGGCGCATCGCAAAGCTCGACCAAGACGCCAGGCTCTGGCCCGAACCCGTTTACCGACTGCGGTATCGGCGCAGCGCTGTTCCCGAATACGGGGTGGGCGGCAGTCACTTCCAACGTCATCTGGGACATCGGCATCACCGCGTTGACCTCGGCCACGGCGAGTCCCGAAACGTGCTCCGGCAAGCGTCTGGCCGTTGCCGCGTTCATCAACGATACCTATGAGAAGCTGGCCGAGGAAACGGCGCGTGGTCAGGGCGAACATTTGACGACAGCGCTGAACATCATGGAATGCGATGGCGCCAGCCATGCATCCGCCATTGCCTCGGTGCGTGGCGCGATGGCCGATCTGGTGGCCGACCCCGCCTACGCATCGCAACCCCGCCTTGAAAAGGCGTCGCAGTACTATCAGGCGGTCGAGTCGGCCGTCAGCAAGAGCTGCTCGGCCTGATCGTTCGGCCGGCGCCGTCGGCTCCCAGCTGGCGGCGCAACCTGAAGCCTGCGCGGCGCGGCTAGTCCGCGCCGCCGTTTCTTCGAGATACCTCCTGGATTTCCGTTCTTGTCGCTGGTTCGTCTTGCTGCTCCTTTCCTGACCGTTCTGTCCTTCTGGCTGTGTTCAAGCGCATTCGCGCAAGCGCTGGCGGCAGGGCACGAAGCGTTGGCGACCGATCCGGCTTGGTTGCGTCTGATTCACTATGAGCCGGACGCGGGAAGTCCGAGCGGATGGCGAAGCGCGATTCATGGCAATGCGTTCTTTCTTGCGGGCCCGCGAGGCATGACCGATCCGGCCGCGGAACTGTCGGCAACGCTTGCGGCGATGCAGGCGCCCGTTGGCGACGATCCCGATGCGCACGCCCTGTGTCGTTTTCCGGCGCGACGCCAGTGGCTCGTCGAGCGTCTGGCCCATCGCTTCGCCGGATCTGGCCCCGGCATATCCGCCGCGCCGAAATGCCCCCGATTCGACGAATGGACGCGGTCCGATTCGGTAACCTCGATCAGCATCGTCCTGGCAACCGGGTATCTCGGCAACCCCGCGTCTTACTACGGGCATACGCTGCTCAAGTTCAACTACCGCGACGAAGGCCGGCGAACCTTCCTCCAGGATGTCAGCGTCAATTACGGCGCGATCCTGACCGGCGACGACGATCCCCTGACATACATGGTCAAGGGCGTCGTCGGCGGCTACGACGGGGGCTTCAGCCATATCCACTACTATTTTCACAACCACAATTACGGCGAGAACGAACTGCGCGATCTGTGGGAATATCGGCTGAACCTGCCCCCGGAGGACGTGCGCCGGGTCGTCGCGCATGCCTGGGAGGTGCTGGGACAGCGTTACGTGTATTACTTCTTCCGGCGCAATTGCGCTTACCGGATGGCGGAAATCCTTGGCGTGGCCGACAGTCTCGACATCGTTCCGCCCAATCGGCCATGGACAATTCCGCAAGCCGTCCTGCAACGGCTCGCGGCCAGCCGGAATGCCGGGGATGAGCCGCTGGTCGCGGAAGTCATCTACCACCCTTCGCGGCAAAGCCGCTTCTATCAGGCGCTCGCCGAGCTCGACGGCCAGGAGTCCGCCCTGTTCAAGGATGTCGTCAATGAAGGTGGAGTCATCGATCGGCGGCGTCTGGAGGACTTGCCGGAGCGAGGACAGCATGCCGTCCTCGATACCCTGATCGACTATTATCAGTTCGTGGCGGAGCCGGGGGAGCGTGCGACCGGGAAGGTTCATCCGGGCTATGCGGCGGCACTGGCCGCGCGCTACCGGCTGCCGCCGGGCGCCCCGCCGGCGCGGGCCGAGTCTCCACCATCCCCGGATCGGGGCCGTCCTCCCGGCTGGTGGCAGGCCGGATGGCTGGATCGAAGCGGGCAGCGACCGCTTCCCTTTCTGCGAATCCGCCCCGCCTACTACGATCCGCTCGATGCCGACGCCGGTCACGTCGCCAACTCGGCCTTGGCGATGGGCGACCTGCAGGTCTTCGTCGAGAACGGTCGCCTCCGATTGCGGCGCCTCGACCTTCTGTCCATCGAGAGCGCCGGTCCGGGCATCTCGGGTTTGCCGGGCGATCGCGGCGCTGCGTGGAAAATCAAGGTTGGTGCGGAGCCGGCAAGGTTGTTCTGTGACCGATGCGTCACGCCGCGCCTCCAGGGTGACATGGGCGTGGGCCGGCGCATCGGCGAGCAGGCGTACATCGCGGTCCATGGCGGCGGCGTCCTCCAGGCCAGTCGCGCCGCGCAGGGTGTTGCCTTTCTTCGGGCGTCGACCGCCATGCACGTGCGGGTTGACCCGCGAACCACGATGCTCGTGGGGGCCGAGTGGCGAGCGCCCGTCGCAGCAACGGTAAAACCCTACGCCGTCCACCATGCCGAAATTCGTTTTGCCATTGGTATGGCGGGCGATCTCAGGCTGCGATATGAACACGACCGCCTTGGCCTTGGCAGTATTGGACTGGGTTATTACTGGTAGATGGATCGCGCGGATAGCCTTCCATGGCCTTCGCGCCGCGAGACGAGCGCATCCGTGCCCATGCACGAAAATCAGCCGGAAAGCCGCATGGACGCTTGTGCCCCGTAGGAAACCCCCTTGGGGGGATCTCCCGCATCCCTGCCTGGAGAGGCGCGTGGATGCTTGCTCTCAGGGCGGTGGCGCCTGAGAACCGCACGAATGCTTGTTCTCCTGAAAGCTGCTGTGCAGGCCGCGAATCAGCCGGCGACCATTCCCGGCCTGGAGGCCGTGACCAAAGGAAACGCCCCGAAGGAAGTGGCCTTGGGCCACCCCTTGAGGGGCATCCCACAAACGGATGCCGATCACTCTAACGCTCCGTCGCCGGATGACGGAGGCTGAGCAAGGTGATCGCCAACCCGATCGCCATGCCTGCCGCGACCGCTGGCAGGTTGCCGACCGCGAGGCCGTCGACATTCAGGCCGTCGGCGGTCACGGCGAGCATTTTGTCGTGCTTGGCGATGTAGAGATAGAGATGGCCGGCGAGCCACAGCAGCGGAAATAGCAGCAGCAATCCGTCCCTCGGTTCGGTGGGCCGCCGATAGGCGAGCACGAAGACATATCCCGCCATGAAGAAACTCACGGCATGTGTCGCCACGGCCAGCCAGGTCGCGCCGGGAATGGCGTAGGCGAAGACGTTGAAGGGGATGAACAGCAGGCTGCCGAGCAGCATCGTCGCCAGCGGCGTCACGGCGACGCCCACACGCGCCCGCGTCGTTCGTCCCGCATCGAGCGCGTCCCATACCAGCTTGCGCAGGCAATACGCCAGCGCGGCGGTGAACAGGAACAGCCAGTGGTAGCTGCTGAGCGGCACGCTGTCGAGCAGCGGCTGGCTCACCGGGCTGGTGCGGTCCCAGATCCACCAGTTCAGCGCCGGGCCGAGGTTGTCGAAGATCAGGTAGAGGATGCCCGTGTAGAAACCCACGCTCGCCGCCTCCGTCAGCGGCGCGAAGCGATAGCGGCGGATGGTCATGTAGCAGTGGTACATCAGCGCCGGATAGAACAGCGCGATGTAAAGGGGCAGTCGGTTCCACACCAGCATCACCGAGAACTCGCCATGCCAGAAATTGCCGACGGTGTAATACGACGAGACGTCGATCACCAGGCCGTACAGGAAGATCGCGACGAAGCTGTACAGCGCGGCGGGCGAGCCGCCCTGCTGCATCATGCGGAGCGCATGCATCAGGCCGAGCAGCGCGCCGGCGAGCATCAGCAGCTCGATGGCCGGGAAGCTCCAGTCGAGCAGACTCCCCGGCGAATTGAAGCTCAGGAAGTGCGCGCGCGCATCCAGATTGCGCATCGCGTAGGAAATGCTTTCGTTGCTGACGGCTTCCATGAGGCTGGGACCTTGAGGGAAAGTTAGCCGGGAATTCTAGCCTGTAATCCTGGGCAGGCCGATAAGCGGGAGCGCTGGGGCAGGGCAATCGCATATGGACTCCCCTCTCCCACTTGTGGGAGAGGGGCCGGGGGA
>CAZCPD010000263.1:3767-4093 GCA_964500425.1 uncultured Rhodocyclaceae bacterium | reverse complement strand
TCGACCCGGCGCCGGCCGCCGAAGCGGCACAGAAAATCCTGACCCTCGCCGACACCCTCGCCAGCGAGGGCATGCCGCTCGCCCACATCGACCTCGGCGGCGGCATGGGCATCCGCTATCGCGACGAAACGGTACCCAGCGCCGACGAGTACCTCGGCCCCATCCTCGCACTGCTCAAGGGCCGCAAGGAAAAGCTGCTCGTCGAACCCGGCCGCTCGCTGGTCGGCAATGCCGGCGTGCTGCTGACGCGCGTTGAAGTCGTCAAGTGCGGCGCCGAGAAGAACTTCGCCATCGTCGATGCGGCCATGAACGACCTGATGCGTCCG
>CAZCPD010000263.1:0-3757 GCA_964500425.1 uncultured Rhodocyclaceae bacterium | reverse complement strand
ATCCTGCCGGTGGCGGAGGCGCCCGTCAGCCAAACGCGCATCTATGAAATCGTCGGCCCGGTCTGCGAAAGCGGCGACTTCCTCGGCCAGGGCCGCAGCCTCGCACTGCAGGAAGGCGATCTGCTGGCGGTCATGTCGGCCGGCGCCTACGGTATGGCGATGAGTTCCAACTACAACTCGCGGCCGCGCGCCGCAGAAGTCATGGTCGATGGCGACCAGGCATACGTGATTCGCCAGCGCGAAGAAGTCCCGCAGTTGTTCGAGAGGGAAGCGCTGCTGCCGTGAGCAGAGGCGAGGGGCCGAGTAAACAAGGCCGCGCTGTCTGTCAGTGCGCGTGCATGTGATGGGCATGCGGCGAGGACACGGGCGCTGCGCCCGTGTTGACGGAAGGCGCGGTCAGATCTCGCACTTCCGCCTTCACGTCGAGCACAGCGACTTGCTTATTCTTGCCCTCGATGCGCAACGTCAGCGGCACGCTCTCGCCCTTCCTGAGCGGCTGTTTCAGATTCATCAGCATGATGTGATAGCTGCCCGGCCTCAACACGACGGCCTTGCCCGCCGGCAATGCCAGGCGCGGCAGGGCGCGCATCTTCATGACGCCGCTATCCATGATCATTTCATGCAACTCGACCGCGGCGGCGAGCGGGCTGCTGACGCCGATCAGGGCCGCATCCTCGCGCGCCGTCAGACTCAAGAAAGCGCCCGTCGCAGTCTGCCCCGTGACCGTGCCACGCACCCACGCACCAGAAACAATCACGCTTTGCGCCCAAGCCGGCGCCGCCAGCAAACTCGCAACGATCAATGCCCAACGAAGGAAATATCCTGCCACCATGCCCCGCCCAAGCGTTGAACGACGCAAACCGCGCCGCTCGCCGAAAGAATAATGCATAAGCTTAACACTGGCCGCCGCGACAAACGCGTCATGCGACGGATTGCCGCAGAGCGCGGCCGGCGCCCTGCGCTAGAATTCCTCTTTTGCCGACCCGTCTCCCCCAATGCAGCCACGCCCGGATACGCCGCCCGCCAGCGGCCATGACGACCTGCGCCGCCTGCAATGGCTGCGCGATCTTGCGATTGCCGGCCTGGCGCTGCTCGTCGCGCTCGCCGAGCCGCTGTTCTACACGCTGGTACCGCTGACGCCGGCCTTCAGCCTGCTCGGGTTGTGGACCATCATCAGCATCGTCACCTGGCGCCGCCTCAAGCATCCCGAACCAGTCGGCAGCCGCGAACTTCTGCTGCACATCGGCATCGACCTGGTCATGCTGACGGCATTGCTGGCGGTCTCCGGCGGTCCCGCCAATCCGCTCACCGCCCTGTACCTGCCGCCGGTCGCCATCGCGGCGGCGGTACTGCCGGTGCGTCATGCCTGGCTCGTCGCACTGCTTGGCGTGGCCGCTTATTCGCTGCTCTGGAAATTCAGCCTGCCGCTTACGGTCGAGGATGTCGACCGCGCCATGCAGATGCACCTGACCGGCATGTGGCTGACCTTTGCCGTCTCGGCCCTGCTGATTGCCGGCTTCGTCGGCCGCATCACCGTCGCACTGCGCGAACGCGAACAGCAGCTGGCAGCCGCACGCGAGCAGGCGCTGCGTGACGAGCGCATCGTCGCGCTCGGCAATCTCGCCGCTGGCGCTGCGCATGAACTCGGCACGCCACTCGCGACCATGGCGGTAATCACCGGCGAACTCGCGCGCGACCCGGCCTTGCCGACCGACCTGCGCGAAGACGTCACGTTGCTGGGCGAGCAGATCGGCGCCTGCAAGGGGATCATCAGCGGCCTCGCCGAACGCGCCGGACTCACGCGCGCCGAAGGCGGCAACGCACTGCCCGCCGACCGCTGGATCGAACAGCTCGTCACGCGTTGGCGCTCGCTGCGCCCGCAGGTCGCGCCGCGCCTGACACTGAGCGGCGAGCAGGGTTCCGCACCGCGCCTCTTTGCCGAAACCACGCTGGAACAGGCACTGCTCAATCTGTTCAACAACGCCGCGGATGCCAGCCCCCACGATGTCGAGATCGTCGCGCAATGGAACGCCGAGCGGCTGCGCGTGGATGTCCTCGACCGCGGTCCGGGCATCGATGCCGCGCTACTGGCGCAGGCCGGCCGTGAAATTTTCAGCACCCGCTCAGAAGGTGCGGGCATCGGACTATTCCTCGCCCATGCCGCGCTCAACCGCTATGGCGGCACGATCGCCATGGAACCGCGCGCCGGCGGCGGCACGCTGACTCGCGTCGACCTGCCGCTGCGCGCCCTGCTCGCGGAAGGAAATTCAACATGAGCGGAATCGCTGCGAAAATGCTGATCATCGACGACGATGTCGCCTTCAACAGCGTCCTGCGCCGGGCCCTGGCGCGACGCGGCCATTCGGTCAGCGGGGCGCACAGCGCCGCCGAAGCCCTGAACGTCGCCGAACGCGAGCAACCCGAACGCATCGTCCTTGACCTCAATCTCGCCGGCTGGGGCGGCAATGACAGCGGACTCGCACTGATCGTCCCGCTCCGCCACGCCTGCCCGGACGCCCGCATCGTCGTGCTCACCGGCTATGCCAGCATTGCCACCGCCGTCGAAGCGATCAAGCTCGGCGCCACGCACTATCTCGCCAAGCCGGTGGATGTCGATGCGCTGCTGGCGGCATTCGCCATTGCCGAGAGCAGCGAGAACGTCGCCGAGAACGGGGCCAACCAACCGCCGCCAAGCGAACCGCTGTCGGTCGATCGTCTGGAGTGGGAACACATCCAGCGCGTGCTCCTCGAACATGACGGCAACATTTCGGCGACGGCGCGCGCGCTGAAGATGCACCGGCGCACGCTCCAGCGCAAGCTGGGCAAGCATCCGGTCAAGGAATAGCCGGAGAGGCAATATCAACGCGCCTCCCGGCAGGGATACCGTGAAGAAGCGCTTGGATATTGCCTCTCCGGGCAAACCACTGAAAGAACCTACAGGACGTAGCGCGCCAGGTCTTCGCTGAGCGAAAGCTCCCTGAGACGGCTGTCGACGTAGGCGGCGTCGATCACCACTTCGTCCCTGCCGTACTTGTCGGTGTCGAAGGAAATTTCCTCAAGCAGTTTCTCCATCACCGTGTGCAGACGCCGCGCACCGATGTTCTCGGCACGCTCATTCACCGCATAGGCGATTTCGGCGAGGCGCACGATGCCGTCGTCGGCGAACTTCAGGCGCACACCCTCGGTGCCGAGCAGGGCCTGGTACTGGCGCGTCAGGCAGGCATCGGTGCTGGTGAGGATGCTCGCGAAATCCTGCACGGAAAGCGACGCCAGTTCGACGCGTATCGGGAAGCGGCCCTGCATTTCGGGAATCAGGTCGGATGGCTTGGCCAGATGGAAGGCGCCGCTGGCGATGAACAGGATGTGATCGGTCTTCACCATGCCATGCTTGGTCGACACCGTCGTGCCTTCGACCAGCGGCAGCAGGTCGCGCTGCACGCCCTGGCGCGACACGTCGGCGCCGTGACTGTCCGATCTTGTCGCGATCTTGTCGATTTCGTCGAGGAAGACGATGCCGTTCTCCTCGACGTTCTTCAGCGCCTGCGTCTTGATCTCATCGTCGTTGATGAGGCGCATTGCCTCTTCCTCGGCGATCACCTTCAGCGCGTCCTTGATCTTCAGCTTGCGCGTCTTGCGCCGGCCGCTGCCGATGTTCTGGAACATGCCCTGGATCTGCTGGGTCAGATCCTCCATGCCGGGCGGCGCGAAGATTTCCATCTGCGCGGACACGGCGGCTACCTCGATCTCGATCTCCTTG
>CAZCPD010000262.1:0-4104 GCA_964500425.1 uncultured Rhodocyclaceae bacterium | reverse complement strand
ATGGTGCGCAAGGATGGCTGCATCCTGCCGGTGAAGCTGGATGCAACGGCTGTGTATGATGACAGTGGCAATTTCGTGTCGGGCCGGGCGATGATCGGCGATGTCTCGGTGCGTCGCGAACTGGAACGTGAGCAGCGCATGCAGGCGCGCCGGCTGAACGAGCTGTCGCACCGCCTGGTGGCCGTTCAGGAGGAGGAGCGGCGTCGCCTGGCCGGCGAGCTGCATGATCGGGCCACGCCGAATCTGGTGGCGATCCAGCTCACTTTGTCGAATCTGGCCGCCAGTCTGCCCGACGGCGTGCGCGAGGAAAACGGCGAATACTTCGATGATATCCAGGCGCTGCTCGAAGATACCACAGCGAGCATTCGTGAAATCTGTACCGAGTTGCGACCGCCGCTGCTCGATTACTCGGGCCTTGTGCCGACGCTGGAGGCCTACGCGCAGCAGGTCGGGCGGCGCACTGGCGTCCTGCTCAGCGTCGATGCGCATATCGAAGGCTCCCCTCTGGGGCGAAATGTCGAGTCGCTGCTCTTCCGTATCGTCCAGGAGGCCGTTGCCAATTCCGTCAAGCACGCATACGCCAAGCACATTCACATCCATTTGTCCGGCAGTGACCGGCATACGGTGTTGACCATCAAGGACGATGGCGTCGGCTTCAGCCATCAATTGCTGGGCAGCGCAGGCGCTGTCAGCGGTCGGGCGCCAGGACTCGGGCTCATCACCATGAGAGAGCGTGCCGAATTCGCCGGTGGTCAGCTCTCGATCAACTCGCAACCCGGCGGTGGAACGGAAATCAGGGTGGAGTTCGATGCGGTCGAGCGTCGCGCCAACTTGACGCGCCGTCATACGGATCACTTCCAGGAAGCAAGGCATGCGCCCGAGGCTGCAAGTGTGATTCCTCGCCAATATGCGAACGGGGTCGCCGAGCGGCGTAGCGGCCAGTGCCGACGGCGCCCGGAGTCGGCAGGCAATCCGCTCAGCACGGAACCAGGTTTCGTCGAAAGGCGCGCGAGCATTTCCCGCCGCCGCCAGGACACCGCCCAAACAGGGTTGGCGGCACAATTTCGCTTTAGTTAGAGTGGTTCACGATGCAAACCCGCGTTGTACTCGTCGATGATCACCAGTTGTTCCGCCATGCGTTGCGCACGATGCTGGAGAAGCAGGCGGATATCGCCGTCGTCGGCGAGGCGGGTGATGGCATGGAGATGCTGAAGCTGATTGCCGATATCGAGGCCGATGTCGTTTGCATGGATATCGGCATGCCGCACATGTATGGCATCGAGGCAACGCGACGTCTGCTGACGCTCAAACCGGCGATCAAGGTGATCGGCCTGTCGGCCTTCACCGATCGGGATTACGTCGTGGATATGGTCAAAGCCGGCGCCGCCGGTTACGTGACGAAATCGGAGACCGGCGAGGAACTCCTGCGCGCGATCCAGTGCGTGCGCCTCAACAAGAAGTACCTCTGCCCGGAGGTCGCCTCCTCCGTGATGGGCGTGCTGACCGACGGCAACGACAAGAGCGCCAATACGCCGCGGCTCGGCGCGCGCGAGCGGCAGGTCATCCAGCTCGTTGCCGAGGGCTACACCACCGCGCAGATCGCCGAGCGTCTGAATGTGGCCTTTTCCACGGTCGGCGTCCATCGGCGCAACATCATGCGCAAGCTCAATATCCACAAGGTTTCCGAGCTCACCAAGTACGCCATCCGCACCGGTATTTCGTCGACCGACAAGTGACCGCGCGCTGCGAGGTGTTTGGCCCGCTGTGGTGCGCTACAAGGCATGGTGCGTGCCGTCGCACAACACCCCATTCTTGCTGTGTTTGCAGCCGCAGAAATAGACCGGGCCGCTCTTGTCTGCCTGGTACGCGATCGGGCTGAATTCGCTACCCTTGTGCGCGCCATCGCAGAACGGCTGGGTCTTGCTCTTGCCGCAGGCGCACCACCAATAGCTCTTCCCGGCTTCGACGACGACAGGGTAGGGGGCTTTCTGGGCAATTTCCGGTTGGCTCATTTTTGTGCTCCTTGATTGATTCCAATGTTGAGTGGAGCTTACGCCTGGATCGCAGCGGGGGGATGTCGAATTTCATGACAGCGTGAATTCCGGGCTGGAATTTCGAGTGCATCATGAGTGAGGATGTACCGGTATTCGAGTAGTCGAAATACCAATATTCCGGAATTTACTCGCTGGCGCCGCTGCCTACAATCAAATGACCGGCATTCGAAAATCAGTTCTGCCGGCGGTTTCCGCAGTGCGCACAGTGCACTTGATGGTTCGGGTCGCCTCTGTGCCCGGGTGATGGTTACGACTTTGAAAAAGGACTGACTTATGAGACCCATCTCGAACATTCTGAAGGCCAAACCGAACCAGTCTGTGCACGTCATTGCACCCGATGCGACCGTCTTCGAAGCTTTGCGTCTGATGGCCGAGAAGAATATCGGCGCCTTGCTTGTCATGGAAGGCGGCTCGATTGTCGGCATCCTGTCGGAGCGCGATTATGCGCGCAAGGTCGTTCTGAATGACCTGTCGTCGAAGCTTATTCAGGTTCGCCAGATCATGTCCTCGCCGGTGGTTTTTGTTACTCCGCATCAGACCAATGGGGAGTGCATGGCCTTGATGACGAACAACCGGGTACGGCATCTGCCGGTAATCGAGGATGGGCGGTTGTTGGGGTTGCTGTCGATCGGTGACCTGGTGAAGGACATCATTTCCGAGCTCGAATTCTCCAACGACCAGTTGGTGCACTACATCAACGGCACCCATGGCTCGATGGGTTTCGCGCCGCATCGGCTAATTTAGGGAGGGCTATTTCAGGTACGGGGCGCGTTGCTGTGGGGCGCCTTTTCCGTATATGGATGCATCGCCACAGCATACAAAATGGGCGGCGCCACGGGATTGGCGACCGGCAGACCGCCCATGATGGAGGAGTGTCAGGCATGGACAAGCGCACCACCGATACGCTCGCGCAGTTTTGCATCGAGCAAAGCCTCTTCTTCAATTCACACGATTGGCTGTTTCTGGACGATATCGATGCGAAGGCCGTCGCACTGGCTGCAAAGTATCTGTCGATGACCAGTTGGTACGGGCATGAAGACGCCCTCGAGGATATCGCAGAGCGGATACATGCGTTCGAAGGAAACAGCGCCGGACTTTACCGCGAGTCGCGCTTGCTCGACTTCGATTTGCCTTATTTCTCCACGGCGGTCCGCGCCGGAATCACGCGCGCTCGTGCAACCGCCCAGTGGCCCGATGCATTGGCCCGCCGCGGTAGAAGGCGATTCGATCCCGGCATGGTTGTTACGCCGTAGCAGTCAAGCCGGAGGCGCAAGCTGCGCCGGGCGGATCGTGAAGACTTCCTCGTCGTCGCCGTGTTCGATCAGGATGCGCCGTACGCGTTCCTGCCAGTTCGTGCCAAAGCGATTTCTATCTTCGATGCTGGCTTCGCCTTTCAGGCAATGCTGCATCTGTTTCGGCATGTCGGGGTCACCTGGCGCCTGGCGCAGATTTGCCGCGGCATCGACGGCTGCGCCCGTGTCGATACGCGTGAAACGGATTTCCAGCGGGATATCGGCATTGAAGGCGAGCAGGTGACACCGGTCGAAGCGCCCCGCGATGCCCTTGAAGCCGTTGTCGAGGCTTGCTCCCGTCAGCATCGAGACAACGTTGGCGATGACGCCGGTGACGCCGTTTAGTTGATCATCGCGGAACTCGACGCGGATCGCGCCGCGCTCGGGCAAGTCGTCGCCATACAGAGCATCCAGTGCCCGGCGCGTCAGCCAATAAGCGCCGGCCACGGTTGGACAGGAATGTCCGGCAAGCTTGACGACGTCCAGATAGCCATACTCGATCACACCGCCATCGCAGGCGCCGAGGAACTCGGCGAGTGGGTCGCGCATTTTCAGGCAAGGCACGGCGGCGAAGAAGTCGGGAGTGTGCATTAGGGTTCCTTTAATGTGCGTGACTGCGTAGCGCGCCGGTCAAGGCGTTGAGATTGTAAAAGCCTAGCAGCCTGTCGGACTTTCCGCGCGGGATGCGTTGTTGCCAAACGGGGATGGATGCAAGGCGCGGTGCGCCGCCCATAGTCCATCTATGGGCAAGCGCCGCA
>CAZCPD010000261.1:0-4120 GCA_964500425.1 uncultured Rhodocyclaceae bacterium | reverse complement strand
CCCGGCCCCTCTCCCACAAGTGGGAGAGGGGAGTCCATATGCGATTGCCCTGAAGGCCGCACCGGCAGTCGTCAGGAGGCGCTTCGCTGGCGTATCATCCGGCTCATGCTGTGGGCGATCTTTCTCAAGAAAACCATCGCGCTGCTGGCGCTGGTGCAGCCGTTCGGGCTGATCCCGCTGTTTCTGGAGGCGACGCGCGACCTGACGCCCGACCAGCGGCGCGGATATGCGCGCGTGCTGGCCGTGACCGTGACCGTCGCCCTGGCCTTCGCCGGGCTTTTCGGCACCGAATTCATGGGGGTCATGGGATTGTCGCTCGGCGGGATGCGGGTCGGCGGCGGGATCATCATCCTGATCGTGGCGATTGCCATGGTGCTGGGGCGCGAACAGGTGGTGAAGCGCACCAGCCAGGAAACCTCTGCCGCGGCGGAGAAGGAAGGGAGGGGCATTGTCCCGCTCGGCATCCCCCTTCTGGCTGGGCCGGGTGCGCTCTCCTACATGATGAGCCACGGGCCGTTGCAGGAGGTGGGCGATGTCGTGATGGTGCTCGCGCCCAGTCTCGCCATCGGCCTGATCACCTGGCTGACCTTCTGGTCGGCCGTGCGCACCCTGGAATGGTTGACGCCGGCCCGGCTGAATGTCATCGAGCGCCTCTTCGGTTTCCTCCTCGCCGGGCTCGCCATCGACATGATGGCAACGGGGTTGAAGCAACTGTTCCCCTTGCTCGCGGGCTGACGCGCGACCGCTTCCCGCTCCTCCCTGCTTCCCGTTCATCAGCAAACGCGTCTGTCGCGTCTCGATGAGGCGACGACCGTCGGCGCCGTGTGACGCATGGCACGCGCCGGCCCACAAACCCTCCCATCGGTTCGGCGTCCTCGCCTATTCTCGATTCACGCGGAAATGACGCCGATGGCGGCCCTTCCGGCGTGGCGCGGAATGCATCGTCACATCGTCATCGTGAATGCGTTCCGCAGACGTGGAAACTCAATCTCCGGTGGTCTTCATGAATATTCTTGGTAGCGAACGCGACGAAACGCTGACAGGCTCGGCAGGCAACGATTTCATTTTCGGTGGCTGCTCGAATGAGTATTACAGGACTGCAATCGACCGCCTCACCGCGTCGGGCGTGAAGGTGTCGGGCTATGTGTATTCGGGCTACGGCGGGCGTTCCGCTGCGGAGATCAATGCCGACATCTGGCAGATGAAAACCAGCTTCGCCGGTTTGACCTCGGTATTCATCGATGAGGTGTCCGGCGCCACGGCGCACAAGGGGGGCTATCAAAGCGTCGTCGATTTCGCGCACCAGCTCGGCCTTCAGGTGATCTTCAATCCTGGCACCATCCCCGACGACGAGGACTATCTGCACATGGCCGACGTGACTGTCGTCGGCGAGGATTGCATCAACGTGTCCGGCGCCGTCGCACAGGTGCATGCCTCCGGCTTTTCCGGCGGCAAGATCGCCGGCTTGCAGTATGCATTCGGCGGCAATGCCGTGGCCGCCGTGACCGAGCTGTTCGCGAAGGGCGCAGGGCATGCGTACGTGACGGCGAAGGGGAGCGGCGGTGCGAATCCGTGGGATGCCGTCGATGGCACACTGTCCGGCCAGGCGGCCGTAGCCCGGGCGCATGGCGGCAATATCCTGCTGCCCCTGTATTGCGATCCGGATGCGAACTGGAACGCCGTGGCTCGGGCGGGTAGCGGCGTCACGGCCATCATCAACCCGAACAACGGTCCGCATACGGGCAACGACAAGCTCGTCGGCGGTCTCGGCGACGACGCGATGTGGGGGTTCGATGGCAACGACGTGTTGCAGGGAGATGGCGGCAACGACAAGCTCAGCGGCGGCAGCGGCAAGGATAATCTGCAGGGCGGGGCCGGCAACGATACTCTGGTCGGAGGCAGCGGCATTGATGTCCTGAGCGGCGGCGCCGGTCGGGATGTGTTCGTGTACGAGGTCGCCGAAGAGGCCAGCGTCGCCGCCGGCACGCTGCGTCTGACGGCCCTCGAAAGAATCACCGACTTCGTGCGCGGGCAGGACAGGATCGACCTGAGCGGGATTGACGCGAACGCGCTGACCGAGGGTGACGATGCGTTTGCCGCCCTGATCGGATCGCGAAGCTTTTCTGCGCCGGGTCAGCTTCGGTTCGACGCTTCCAAGTGCGTCCTGCTTGGCAACACCGACCATGACGCGCAGGCCGAGTTCGCCATCGTCCTGACCGGCGTGAGTTCTTTCAGCATGGCCGACGTCATCGCGTGACGTTGGCCTGGCTCGGGATGGCGGAGATCTACCGCGAATCCGAGCGAGAGGCGAAACTCATCCGCAAGCTGCCCGCGCATGGCGTTCCGCTGATGTATTTCAAGGACACGACCTGACGGCGCCGGAAGGCCTGCAGCCGTATGTCGCGATGACGCGTGCGCCGCGCGAGTTGGTAGCGAGTTGGTATTGTGCGGGGTGGCGGCAGGTTAGCTTTCGTCCGCCGGTAAATCCCAGTCGCCGCGCTTCACGTCGTCGGTCTGGTGGAACTGGCGCACCAAGCGGATGAACTCGCGGAAGTCCGCATTTTCCTCGGCCAGGCGATTGCAGGTGTCCCAATCCACCTCGGCGCGTTCGCGGGCGGGAATGCGAATCTCGCTGCCTTCCGTCGGATCTTCCACGTCCAGCACGATCAAGCCGATGCCGTGCGCCGCAGCCAACAGGCGCAGTTCGTTCATCGTATCCGCGCCCAGATCTTCCATCGCCACGATGTCGGGGAACAGCCAGATGTTGCCGCGCGGGCCGTTGCGGTTCGATGCGCGTTTCTCGTCGATGCGCTTCGGATAGAGGCCGAACTCGGCGTGCAGATAGCGGCAGAGCAGGGGGTGTTCTCGGTTCATTCATCCCGCGTGAGCAGTTCGACGAACGCGGGATTAAGGAACACCTTTTCCCTCCCGACCTTGTTTTCTTCCAGCAAGCCGATGGCGCAGAGTTCCTTGAGATAGACCGAGGCGGTCTGGCGCTTGGCGAGGCCGGCGTCGACGACGTGGGCGATGCGGGCGTAGGGGCGCTCGAAGATGAGTTCGGCGAGTTCTCGGCTGTAGATATGCGGCGCTTCGGCACGCATGCGTTCGGCGGTCGTGTCGATCAGGGTGCGGATGGCGGCGATCTTGCGCGTGGTCCAGCGCGCGGTGTCGGCCACGGCGGCGAGCATGAAGAGTATCCAGTCCTCCCATTGCTCGTGCGTGGTCACGGCGAGCAGCCGGCGGTAGTAGTCGGCCTTGTGCTGGACGATGTAGCGCGAAAGGTAGAGCACGGGGATGTCGAGCAGGCCGCGTTCGACGAGGTAGAGCAGGTTGAGCACGCGGCCGGTACGGCCGTTGCCGTCGACGAAGGGGTGGATGGCTTCGAACTGGTAATGCATGACGGCCATGCGCACCAGCGGGTCAGTGTCGCCCTCCGCGTGCAGGTAGCGTTCCCAGTTGGCGAGCTTGTCGCGCAACAGCGCTTCGCCGGAGGGCGGCGTATAGATGGTTTCGCCGCTGCGGTCGTTGACGAGCTGGGTGCCGGGCGTGCGGCGAATATCGAGGTCTATGCCCTTGATGGCGCGGCAGACTTGTACGGCCGTGGCGGTGGTGAGTGGCCGTTGTTCCAACGAGCGGTAGCCCTCCCAGAGGGCGGTTCGATAGCGCAGGGCTTCCTTGGTGGCCGCATCGGCCTGTTCTTCCGGACCGCCGTCGAAAAGGAACATGCGGTCGGCGGTGGTGACGATGTTTTCGATTTCGGAGCTGGCCTGGGCTTCGAGCAACGGGATGCTGTTGATGAGCACGCCCTGATTCGGTATCAGCGCGCCGGCCTGGCGTAGTTCGGCGACGGCGGCGCGCGCTTCGATACAGGCCTTGAGGACGGCGCGCGTTTCCACCTCTTGCACGGGGGGCAGGGAAGGCAGGTCATCGAAGGGGCGGCGTGGGTCGAAACGCATGGTCGGGACATGTCGACGAATTCGACATGTTCGCAGGACGTGTCGATTTATGCAAGTATTTTCGACACTTCGCTCGCTGGATAACAAGACGGCGCCGGGTTGCCCGGCGCCGTTTAGAGTTTCCGGTTGACCGGGAACCGTGCAGCCTTATTCCATCGCCTCGT
>CAZCPD010000260.1:0-4143 GCA_964500425.1 uncultured Rhodocyclaceae bacterium | reverse complement strand
CCCTGCGCGCTGCGCGCCACCGCGACGTTCGGAAATTCGAGCACCTTGCGCGCGTACTCGGAAGCGAACAGGGGCATCGTCTCCTGCGTCAGGGCCCAGTCGAACACCTTGTCGAGCGAGCGCATGCCGGCATGCTTGGTGGTGATGTAGGAATGGAAGTAGATGTCGATCGGCTTCAGGCGGCGTGGCTTCTCGGTCAGCTCAAAGGTCTCGATAACGCGTTCATATCCGTAATACGGGCCGGTCCATTCGTTGGTGTAGACGTTCTCGTTCTGATGCGGCGCGAACACCTGGAACAGACCGTTACGCTCGACGCCGAGTCCCTCGACCTGAGTCAACGTCTGGCGCGTGCGCGTGGCCGTCGTATCGCCGCCGTTCATGTTCATCACACCGAGCCGTTGCGTCCATTCGAGCGCATCGCGCCCCGGAATGCAGTCCCCGGTCCACAGGAACATCGCCACCTTCTTGCCCGGCGGCGCGAGGCGGCTTTCGATATAGCGGATCGAGCCTTCGATCTCGCGCTGCAGGTCGAAGCGATAGCCGGGGATCGCCAGGTTGTAGCCACCGTCCTCTTCCGCGCCCGTTGCGGCGGTTCCGGCCTTGCGCCAGTTGAAGGGATGAGAATAGCTGTGCGAAGCGATCTCGACATTCGATGCGCGAAAAATGTCGCGCGCCACGGCTTCGAGCTTTCCGGCCTGCTGAGGGTAGAGGCCTTGCGGCGAGATTTCGCTCTCGATGATGGAAATCGTCATCGGCAGCGGGTATTTCGCGACAACGCGGTCGCGCACGACTTCCCCGGCATAGGGTGTCCCCGGCAGTTCGGAGCGGCTGACGAAACCATCGCCATCCATATGCACCATGAGCATGCGCCGGCCGCTTTCGGTCGTCACGTCGGGGACCGGCATCTCTGGCAGACGCAGCGCCGCGCGGAAGAAGGCGAAGGGATCGACCACCCAGCGGCTGTCGTCTTCATTGGGCAATGTCAGCCAGGCATACGGCGACATGACATAGCCGCCCCACGGGGTGACGGCAGCGGCGACCTGGCGCACGCCGCTCTTGCCCAGCGTCAGCAGCGGCTGACCGCCATTCAGCGCCAGCCCGAAAAAGTCCTGCTGCAGCGGACGCGGCTGGCGCTCGAAACCGATCATCGCATCGCGCTGGAGTATCTCGACCGGAGCCACCCCTGCTGGCGCGGCCTCCGCCACGACGCCGAGCTGGCGGCCCAACGCTGTGTCGAACAGAACGTCGAGCTGATTGATCACGGCGACCGGAACATTCTCCTTGACGCGCTTGTCCAGCCAGACGGCGAGATCCTTCAGCTCCGCGGCCGACGAAGTTTCGGTCAGCCAGACCACGACCCCAGCATAACGCCCGACCATGGCGTGCGCCGGCAGGTGCTGCGGATCAGCGTACTCGGCCGCGTAGCCGAGATGATTCAGCGGCATGGTCGCGAAACGCACCACGGGATGCTGGCGCAGCGCGTATTCGTTCGCCAGCGTGCTGTGGATCAGCAGCACGCGGCGCGGCATCACCTCGACCTGACCGACGCCAAGCGTCGCCAGATCGCCGGTCGCCACCCAGGGAATGAAGCCGGCCTGTTCGATCTGCCTTGCCGTGGTTCGCGCCAGATCGCGCTGCGCGGCAGGCACATAGTCGATGACGATGACCGGCAATCCGAATTCCTCGCGCACCCGTTTCAGCTGGTCGAGCAGCCAGCCGCGGTCTGTCTCGGCCACCGGCCGGTAGGCGCCTGTCGCCGCGTCATAGCCCTGGAAAAGGGACTCGGCCGCGACGGCCATGACCTGGCCGCGCGTGCGTTCGAGAATCTCGAAGCCCCGATTGAAGATCAGCTGTGCCTCCGGGTAGCGCTGCTTGATGGCCGTCACCGCGGCGACCAGGCCAGCTTCCTGGCTGGCACGCTGCTCGGGCGTCATCGCGAACAGGCGATAGGAGTCGAGCGTGTCCAGGAAGAATATGCGGAACCCCTTGTCCCACAGCGGCGTGACCACCGAGTCGACGAAGAAGCGCGGCCACTCGGGCCTAGCCTGATCGATGACCCGGCTGCCCCAGGCGCGATTCTCGCCGACCAGCCAGGCCGCGGGAATATCCTTCGCATAGCTGCGCGTCGGCTGCACCTCGCCGACCGAAACATAAGCGGCGAGCCGTGTCTGCGGCAGTGTCGGCAGCGGGCCGGCGACATGATCGGGATCGACCACGGCGACATCGAACGCCTGCAGTTCGGTCCATGGCGGCTCCGCGCCGTAGTAGAACGCCACTGCCGGCGTCGCTACCGGAACGGTCTGGCTGGCGCAGACACCGAGGGGGAACAGCCCCAAGGAAAGCAGCAGGAAAAGAAGCGCGCGCAACCTCATCCAGAACACCCGTAATGCGTTGTCAGAACCATCGTGGCCATTGGAAGAGTATACACGTCGCGCCAGTTTCAACAAAACCGGTGATTTTACAGCAACCCAGACCAAGCTCTCCAGTGCCCGTTCGGCGGCAGCGGGCAGCCAAGACATGAGCGGCGACATTCAGTCCCGCCAGTAATCCGCCCGCCCGTAAGTGCTCTTCAACAAGTCGATGAAAAGGCGTACGCGCAGCGGCAACTGGCGGCGCTGGGGAAATACCGCATAAATACCCAGCGGTGGCGCGGCGTAATCGTCAAGCACCGAAGCCAGACGGCCGGCGCGCAGATCCTCGCCGACCTCCCACCACGAGCGCCAGGCCAGACCGCGCCCGGCCAGCGCCCAGTCGTGCAGCACCGCGCCGTCGTTGCATTCGAAACGGCCCGTCAGCTTGATGGTCTGCGCGCCACCCGCCGGATCGCGGAAGGTCCAGCCACGCTGCTGACCGAGCGACAGACAGTCGTGCGTGGCAAGGTCGGCCAGGGTGCGCGGCACGCCGCGCCGCCCGAGATAGTCCGGACTCGCCACCACGAGCCGGCGCATGTCGCCGAGGCGCACGCCGACCAGGCTCGAATCGCTCAACTCGCCGATGCGCACGGCGCAGTCGATGCCTTCATTGATCAGATCGACAATGCGGTCGGAGAGATCGAGATTCACCGTCAGCTCGGGGTTCGCGTCGAGATACTCGCGCACCAGCGGTGCCACATGGCGGCGGCCAAAGCCGGCCGGCGCCGACAGGCGCAGATGACCGCTGACCTTGACGCCACCGAGGCTCACCGCCGCCTCGGCGTTGGCCAGATCGTTGAGCAGACGCTGGCAGTCTTCGAGGAAGGCCTGGCCCTCGAAGGTCAGCGTCAGCTTGCGCGTCGTGCGCGTCAGCAGCAGCACGCCGAGACGGGCCTCCAGCGCCGTAAGCCTTCGTCCGATCAACGCCGGCGTGACGCCCTCGGCCCGCGCGGCAGCCGACAGACTGCCGCGCGTGGCGGCCTGGACGAAGGCGGCGAGCTGCTTGAACTGATCCATTACGTTGGAAGTCGCGCAGCGGCTTCACGAAACTCCCCTCTCCCACGTGTGGGAGAGGGGCCGGGGGAGAGGGCAAGGAGCATCGGCAATTCGATACTTTTGATATCAGATGATTTGCATCATAGCCGACTTATCAACCAATTTAATATCCAATAACATGCCATTCAAGCTGACATGGTTCCCGCGCGCCTCGCCGCAGCGAACCTCGCCGTCTATCATTCAAGTTTCCCCATTTATCCAGGAGTCATGACATGGCGCTCAACCTTCCCGCCGGCGTGAAGATCAACGCCCCGCTGCATCCGCGCTTCGACGAAATCCTCACCCACGACGCACTGGCGCTGGTCGCCAAGCTGCATCGCGCCTTCGAAGCCCGCCGTCAGGAACTGCTATCGATGCGCATCGAGCGCCAGGCGCGCATCGACGCCGGCGAGATGCCGGATTTCCTGCCCGAAACCGCCCACATCCGGGCAGGCGACTGGAAGGTCGCGCCCTTGCCCAAGGCGCTCGAATGCCGCCGCGTCGAGATCACCGGGCCGGTCGAGCGCAAGATGATCATCAACGCCTTCAACTCGGGCGCCGACAGCTACATGACGGACTTCGAGGATTCCAACAGCCCGAACTGGTTCAACCAGATCCAGGGTCAGGTGAATCTCCATGACGCAATCCGCCGCCAGATCAGTTACAAGAACGAAGCCGGCAAGGAATACAAGCTCAA
>CAZCPD010000259.1:0-4167 GCA_964500425.1 uncultured Rhodocyclaceae bacterium | reverse complement strand
ATCATTGCATGCACAACCGACGAGCGGGGCGGGCAATGACGCTCCATAAGGGGGGCTTAGGCGCGGAAATGGATGAAATCGAAGCGTGGCGAACAACGTCCTGATCCCATAAAGAAAGTCTGTAACAGTAAAAGAAACTCTGTAACAACCGCGGACGGCTCTTGGCTCAAGTTTGATCGCAAGAATCGAATCGGCCGAATTGCAGCCCGTCGATCGATGAAGACAAAGTGCCCCCAGTCGGGCACTTTGTTTCCAGCGGGCCTCAACGCTAGGTCAGCAAGTCGGCCTGAGCGGCCATTCAACCAGAGCTAGTTGAATGGCAGGTGACTGAGGTTAGTTGACCGTTCCGCAAGTCTAGTTGCGAAGGTCAGCATTCATATCCAACCAATTCGCGCTGTGGACCCGAAGAAGAACCTACATACGATGAGAAGCGTCCATTGGAGTCTGGTGCGACGATGACTAGCTGTAAGCGTCCGCCCACCACCGTCTGGACGAGTTGCCGATCGGCGACGATGATCGCGGTCCCGGGCACAACGGAATTGTGTCCACGAAAGCGATCATGGACACAAACAATCAGACACACAAACCTGCCGGTGTCGGCCGGCGCTATCAGCGGCACAGCCTGGACCTCAAGCGGCGAATCGTCGAACAAACGCTCGTCCCCGGCGCATCGGTCGCGCGCATCGCTCGCGAGCACGGCATCAACGCCAACCAGGTATTCAACTGGCGCCGACTGTACCGGGAAGGATTGCTCGGCACGGAAGGGAAGACGGCCGCGAATCTACTGCCAGTCACCGTGGTCGCACAGACACGACCCACAGCGGCAGCCCCGAACGCGGCAACCGTCAGGACACCCACCGTGGGCCGCATCTGGCTGGAATCGCCGAAGGGCTGCCTGAACATCGACGGCCAGCCCGACCCTGTCGCCCTGCGTATGGTTCTCGAACACCTGCTCGGATGATCGGTCTGCCGGCGGGCACACGCATCTGGATCGCCGCTGGTGTCACCGATATGCGCTGCGGCTTCAACAGCCTGGCCGCCAAGGTTCAAACCACACTGGAAGAGAACCCCTTCAGCGGCCACGTCTTCGTCTTCCGCGGCCGACGAGGCGACATCGTCAAGCTACTGTGGTGGTCCGGCGACGGCCTGTGCCTGCTGGCCAAGCGACTGGAGAAGGGACGCTTCATCTGGCCGCAGGCGAGCAGCGGCAGCGTATCGCTCAGCCAGGCGCAGCTATCGATGCTGCTGGAGGGCATCGACTGGCGACGCCCCGAACGCACCTGGCAACCCACATTGGGCTTGTAAACCCATGTCATCCCTCGTAAACTCGCGGTATGCCCAACGCCACCACGCTGCCCAACGACATCGACGCACTGAAGGCGCTCGTCCTCGCCGGTCAAGCGCAGATCGCGGCACTACGCAGCCAACTGGTCACGCGCGCCGTCGAGATCGAGCACCTCAAGCTCCAGATCGCCCGCCTGCGTCGCATGCAGTTTGGTCGCAAGTCCGAGAAGCTCGACAGCCAGATCGAGCAACTGGAATTCAGGCTTGAGGAATTGCAGACCGAGGAAGCGGCAGCCGAGGTCCAGGCTCCGCCACCCAAGGCCACGCACCAGCCCTCGATCCGCAAGCCACTGCCGGCGCATTTGCCGCGACAGACCGAGACCCATCTTCCCGACGCCGCAGCGTGCCCGGAATGCGGCAGCGATCTGGCCTATCTCGGCGAGGACATCGCCGAGCAACTGGAGTACGTGCCTGCGAGTTTCCGGGTGATCCGGCATGTGCGCCCCAAGCTGGCCTGCATCGGTTGTGACCATATCGCCCAGGCGCCGGCGCCGAGCCGGCCGATCGTGCGTGGCATGGCCGGCCCGGGCCTGCTGGCCCATGTGCTGGTGGCGAAGTACTGCGATCATCTGCCGCTTTACCGGCAGTCGGTCATCTATGCCCGCGAAGGCGTGGACCTCGATCGTGCGCTGCTCGCCGACTGGGTGGGCGCCAGCAGTGCCTTGCTCGATCCCCTGGTCGACGCCGTCCGTCGTCACGTCATGGCCGGCGTCAAGCTGCATGCCGACGACACCCCGGTTCCCGTGTTGGCGCCGGGCAACGGCAAGACCAAGACGGGCCGCTTGTGGACCTATGTCCGCGACGATCGGCCGGCAGCATCGACCGTTCCGCCGGCAGTCTGGTTCGCCTACACGCCCGACCGCAAGGGCGAGCATCCCCAGGCGCACCTGACGAAGTTCGCCGGCACGCTCCAGGCGGATGCCTATGCCGGCTTCAATGCGCTCTACCAGACCGGCCGCATTCAGGAAGCCGCCTGCTGGGCGCATGCCCGGCGCAAGTTCTACGACCTGCATGTCGCGCGCCCGTCGGCGCTGACGACGGAAGCCCTGCGGCGGATCGGCGAGCTGTATGCCATCGAGACGACGGTTCGCGGCAAGCCGCCGGACGAGCGACGACGGATCCGCCAGCAACAGGCCAAGCCGCTACTGGCCGACTTCGAAGCCTGGCTGAAGGCGTCGATGACCCGACTCTCGGCGAAGTCGGAGACGACGGCGGCCATCCTCTATGCGCTCAATCGCTGGACGGCGCTGACGCGTTATTGCGATGACGGCACCCTCGAAATCGACAATTCGGCGGCCGAACGGGCGCTACGCGGGGTAGCCATCGGCCGGCGCAACTATCTATTTGCCGGTGCCGACAGCGGTGGCGAGCGGGCGGCGGCAATCTATACCTTGGTCGGCACGGCCAAGCTCAACGGCATCGATCCCGAGGCTTATCTGCGCCATGTCCTCGGCTGCATCGCCGATCATCCGATCAATCGCGTCGAGGAGCTGCTGCCGTGGAACGTCGCCGTCATTCAGCCCGACGTGCTGCGCCAGGCGGCCTGAACGCCCCCGTCATGTCTCGTCCCCACTCCGAGCCCTTGCCCGATCTGCCCAACATCGAGGCGCTCGTCGACGGCGAGGGTCAGATCACCATCGGCGCCATCTATCCCATCCGTTGCGTCGCCGTCGCCAATGATGGCCATAACAGCCTGGCCATGCTGGTCCGGCGTGACGGCGAGACCTTGGTGCAACTGTTGATCCGCCTTGATGCCGCCATTGCCAAGGCTTACGACGAAGACACGTTCATCGATGAGGTGAACTCGCCGACGCCGCCAAAAATCCCATCACGTCGGCGCTGAAGTATTTCCTTAGACCGCAAGACGGTCTTGGGGCGACGCTTACGACTAGCTAATCGCCATCACGGTAGATCCACATACCTGGCAGAGGCCTCCGCTTCTTTCACGCACAAAAAAATCGCTTGATGAAAGCTAGCGCTGTCTCAGCCGAGATTTTCGCAGCGTAGGCTTGAAACTCGTCGTCCTTTCCCTTATCTCCGCCGTCACAAACGGCCTTCAAGGAGACAAAGTCAGTGACCGAGTGAGAAGACTCAGCGGCAACGTACACAGAGTACGTTTCCATGTCGATGCCGACAATAGCGCGGTGTTGAGTCTGGGCAATGGAGTCCCGAACCTTACCGTCTGCGAGAACTGCTACGCTAGTTGCAACAGGTCCAGTAACAAGCTTAGGAACAACTACCCCAACATTGCGTGAGACGGTGCCAAATGCATTCCATACTCTTTCGTCGCGCTTCATCTCCAGAAGGCAATCCTTAACTGCAGGGCTCACGTGCACTTGGTGAGGTGAACCTTGAAAGCCTGAAGTGTCGTCCACTACGGAAAACTTTCCGTCTTGCCACAACCAAGAGGTTTCTGCTGCAACCACATCGCCCAGAGAAGTTTTCTTAGGGTAGCCCGCGCAGATGCCTGCCATAACGACGAGCTTTGGCTTCAGCGCTTGGCAAAGCTTTGAGGTGGAGACGGCCGCGTGGACAGGGCCCATCCTCTCGCAATGAGCTGCCGCCACGCATATCTTGCGAGTCTCTGGGAGGCTCAGTTCCCCGAGTCGGTAATACTGTCTAACGTCCAACGGCAGCTTGGGGCCGAGTGACGGAAAAGCCCGCTCTACAGCCACGAACTCAGGTTCAAGGAGTGCGGTGATGATGAGGACGTCAACTTCAGGATTCTTCGCAGCTTGGCCCGCCTGAGCATTCTGAATGTACTGAGCTATGTAAGCGGTAACCCAACGGCGTTCTTCTCATCGCGCACGCGATGACGAAAAA
>CAZCPD010000258.1:0-4194 GCA_964500425.1 uncultured Rhodocyclaceae bacterium | reverse complement strand
GTCTACGCGCAGGCCGACGCCGTGCTGGCGACCTGGTGCATGGGGCTGACCCAGCACGAACACGCCGTGCCGACGATACAGATGCTCGCCAACCTGCTGCTACTGCGCGGCAACATCGGCAAACCCGGCGCCGGCGCGGTGCCGGTGCGCGGCCATTCCAACGTGCAAGGCGACCGCACCGTCGGCATCACGGCGAAGCCGACGGCGGCTTGGCTCGAAGCGCTGGAGCGCGAGTTCGGCATCGCCGCGCCGCGTGAGGCAGGGCGCGACGCGCTGGCGACTCTGCAGGGACTCATCGACGGCGAACTGCACGCCTTCGTCGGACTCGGCGGCAACTTCGGCGCTGCCTGCCCGGACAGTCCGCGTCTGCTCGACGCCATGATGCGCTGCGAGCTGACCGTGCATGTCGCCACGAAGCTGAACCGCACCCACATCTACCCGGGGCGCGATGGCCTGCTGCTGCCCTGTCTGGGCCGCACCGAAGCCGACGTGCAGCCGGGCGGGCGGCAGTTCGTCAGCGTCGAGGATTCGATGAGCATGGTGCACGCCTCGCGCGGCGGCAACGCGCCGGCGAGCGCGCATCTGCGTTCCGAGCCGGCGATCGTCGCGGAACTCGCGCAACACACGCTGGGCGAGAAGACGGGCGCGATCGACTGGCGCTGGCTCGCGCAGGATTACGACCGCATCCGCGCCGCCATCGAGCGCACCGCCGCTGACGTCGTCGACGGCTTTGCCGATTACAACGCCGCCGTGCGCAGCCCGCGCGGCTTCCATCTGCCGAATGCCGCCGGGCAGCGGCGCTGGGCCACCTCCGGCGGCAAGGCGCGCTTCATGGTGCATGCGATCCCGACCGACACGCCCGTGCATCGGGCGCGCGCCCTGCACGGTGACGAAGTGCTCTGCCTGATGACCATCCGCTCGCACGACCAGTACAACACCACCGTGTATGGCGCCGACGACCGCTATCGAGGAGTCTTCGGCGGACGCAAGGTGCTGTTCATGAATCGCGCCGACATCGCGCGGCGCGGTCTCGCCGACGGTGACCACATCGCGTTGAAGAGCCTCGCCACCGACGGTGTGACGCGGCGGGTGTCAGGCTTGCGCATCGTCGCCTATGAAATTCCGGAAGGTTGCGTCGCCGGTTATTTTCCCGAACTCACCCCGCTCGCCGCCCCCGAATGGAAGGCGCGCGGCGCGAACACGCCGGCGGTGAAGGAGATACCGGTGGTGGTGGAGCGGGGGTGATTCTTGAGCCCCTTTCCCGCAAGGCGGGAGAGGGAGGCAGCCATCAATTTCCGGGCTTCTCATTCCCCCGACGGCGACATGATCAGTTCAAGTTGCGCATGTCTTTCCACCCATTCCCGCGCCTTCTCGAAGTCCTGTGCCGCCGCCTTCTCGATCCAGGCGCGGGCTTCGGACGGGTTGCGGGCGAGGCCGATCCCGGTTTCGTAGAGTTTGCCGAGTTCATATTGTGCTTCGGCGTCGCCATTTTCCGCCGCATTGAGTAGCCACTGCGAGCCTTCGACGGGATTCGGTTC
Source organism: uncultured Rhodocyclaceae bacterium (assembly GCA_964500425.1). Lineage (GTDB taxonomy): Bacteria > Pseudomonadota > Gammaproteobacteria > Burkholderiales > Rhodocyclaceae > Sterolibacterium. The sequence goes on along the minus strand of CAZCPD010000258.1, from coordinate 2,656 downwards.
GACGCCGACGCCGTCGAGGAACATCCGGCCGACGATACGGGCGGCGCCGGCATCGCCATTTTCGACGGCTCGCGACAGCCAGACGACCGCTTCGGCGATATCGGCTTCAACGCCATGTCCGCCCAGATAGCACCGGCCGAGCATGCGCTGGGCGTGGCGGTGGCCGAGTTCGGCGGCCTGTCGGTAGCGGGCGATTGCCTTGTCCAGATTGGCCTCGACGCCAATACCGGATTCGTAGGCGCCGCCGAGCAGATACAGACCATGCGGGTCGCCCTGCACGGCCGCGAGATTGATCCACTTGAATCCGGCATGGACGTCCTTTGCCGTGCCGTCGCCGCGGACATGGCATTGGCCGAGTTCGGCCTGGGCCTGGGCGAGGCCGAGTCGGGCCGCTTGTTCCAGCCAGTGGAAGGCCGCCGCTGGATCGGCGGGCTCGCCTTCGCCGGACTTGAGCATGCGCGCCAGGCGAAGACAGGAGTCCGCATCGCCGGCGCGTGCGGCGCGTTCGAGCCACTTGCGGCCGAAGCGGATGTTCTTGATCACCTCGATGCCCTCGGTGTAGGCGATGCCGAGGGCGCGCTGTGCGTTTCTATCCTCCTGCACCGCGGCCATTTTCAGCCACTTCACGGCTTCGGCGCCGTCATGCGGCAGTTGATCACCCGCCAGGGCGATGATGCCGAGCCGCTGCTGGCATTTGACATCGCCCATCAAGGCGCCGCGCCGGAACCACTCGAGCGCCCGCGCGTGATTTTCTTCATGTCCGTGCCAGCCGAATTCGTGAATGGCGCCAAGGCGCTGGCAGGCGTCGCGACTGTCCGCGAGCGCGGCGCGCTCCAGCCACTGCATGGCCAGTTCGATACCCGTCTCGCTTTCGTCCGTCTTCAGCAGCGTGGTGCCGATCATGTAGGCGCCGGCGGGCTCGCCGGCTTCCCAGGCGGCGAGGTAGCTCTCCATCGTGGTGGCGGGCGCCGAATGCGTTTCCTCGTCCGTCCAGCTTTGTCGCCCGAGGTTGATCAGACCGAATGGGTCGCCTTGTTCGATTGCGAGTCGGGCCAGCCGGATGGCTTCGGGGAGGTTGCCCTGGCGTTCCTGCAGGACCGACAGATTGACCATGCTGCGCGACTCTCCCTGCAGGATGGCGAGGCAGTACCACACCGAGGCGGCGGTGACATCCGCCTTGACGCCCAGGCCCAGCGTATGGATCCTGCCCATGTGGAATTGCGCGGCGGGGTTGCCGGCTTCTGCCCGTTCGCGGATCGCGGCAATCGCCTCGGGGTAGCGGCTTTCGCCAGATGCTGCGGCGTCTTCGAGGGCGATCAGGCGATCCAGCGCTTCTTCGAGATGGCTGGCGCTTTCCGGCGCATGGCGAAGATAGCAGCGGAAGTCCTCTGCACACTCGCTGCCGACTATGGCTTGCCAGATGAGCTGATCAATGTGGGTGTCGTCGTGGTGTTTCTTTTCGATCTTCCGATGGCGGGTTGCTGCTACACATTCCACTGCGTGTGCTGACAGCTCACGTTCGCTACCTGACGCGATATCGTCTTCTGCCTTGTCCATGGTGATGACGGCTGCCAAGGGCGATTGCACGGGCGGGCTGGTTTCGATGGCTTCAGGCATTGCGGTCTCCTGCATTATTCCCCGACGAAATTGCCGGGGATGGGATGCAGGATACGGATGACGAGGCTCGTCAGATGAGCCTGAAAAAGCCCTTGCGGCGCAAGGCAGGGGAATGGAGAGGGTTGTGGTCGCCGTCTATTTCACCGAACTCACGCCGCTCGCCGCCCCCGAATGGAAGGCGCGCGGCGCGAACACGCCGGCGGTGAAGGCGATCCCGGTTTTGGTGGAGCGGGAATGATTTCTTAAGCCCCTCTCCCGCTTGTGACTGCAGGAAATCCCTGTGGGGCGGGAGAGGGGTTGGGGAGAGGGGGCGTCAGGCGAGGCGCAGTGCTTCTGAGTCGCCCATGACCCTCTCCCACCTCTCCGGGTGGTTCCGCCCTGCGGGCTACTCCCCGGCCCCTCTGGTGTAACAACTGGCCAATCGACCAGGCTGGAAAAATACTCCGGCCAAGTCGCTGGTCATCCCGTTCATGGGAGCGAGGAGAAGACAATCAGGCGCTGAAGAAGCTCTTCACCTTGTCCATCCACGACTGGGCGCGTGGATTGTGCTTGCCTGAATCTTCCTGGTTGATCGACTCGAACTCGCGCAGCAGTTCCTTCTGACGCTCGGTGAGGTGCACCGGCGTTTCGACGACGACGTGACAGAGCAGGTCGCCGTGACTGATGCTGCGCACGCCCTTGATGCCCTTGCCGCGCAGGCGGAAGACCTTGCCGGTCTGTGTTTCCGCCGGGATCTTCAGGCGTGCGGCGCCGTCGAGGGTGGGGATCTCGATCTCGCCACCGAGCGCGGCCGCGGCGAAGCTGATCGGCATTTCGCAATGCAGGTCGTCGTGGTCGCGCTGGAACACGCTGTGCGCCTTGAGGTGGATCTGCACGTAGAGGTCGCCCGGCGGGCCGCCGTTGACGCCGTGCTCGCCTTCGCCGGAGAGCCGGATGCGATCGCCTTCGTCGATCCCCGAGGGGATCTTGACCGATAGCGTCTTGTGCTGTTTGGTGCGTCCCGCGCCGTGACAGGACGGGCAGGGGTCGGAGATGAAAC
>CAZCPD010000257.1:0-4215 GCA_964500425.1 uncultured Rhodocyclaceae bacterium | reverse complement strand
TATTTTTCGTCATCGCGTGCGCGATGAGAAGAACGCCGTTGGGTTACCGCTTACTGTCACCGGACCAGCGTGCCGGATTGAGTTCGCGTGCGCGCAGATACACATCATGTCGCGCAGCGAGAATCGCCTGATCCGCTGGTGGCGTTTTCGGGAGAGGTGTCCGATCCTGTCTCCGGGCCTGATCCTTTCACTGAAAACAGCCCAGTGCTGAATCCGAACCTCAAGGGGCGGGATATGCGTGAAGCATTTTCAACCGATGAATACCGGATTCTTCTGGTCGCCAATAAATTCCAGACGGGTTTCGATCAGCCGCTGCTCTGCGGCATGTATGTCGATAAGCGTTTGGCGGGGATTCAGGCGGTGCAGACACTATCCCGGTTGAATCGGGCGCACTCCGGCAAGGACACGACGTATGTGCTGGACTTCGTGAATGATCCGAAAGAGGTTCTGGCGGCGTTCAAGACCTATTACGACACTGCGACTTTGGAGGATGTGACCGATCCGCATCTGGTCTATAGCCTGCGGGCCAAACTCGATAGCGCGGGCTTCTATGACAACTTCGAGGTCGAGCGTGTCGTCGAAGTGGTTTTGAAACCCAATGCCACACAGGCCGCACTGTCGGCGGCGTTATCGCCGATTGCTGACCGGCTGTTGAAGAAGTTCAAGGCCTCGCAGGAGAAGCTAAGGACGGCGAAAGAAAAGAAGGACAAGATAGCGGAGCAGGCGGCGACCGACGAGTTGAATGTGCTGCTCCTCTTCAAGCGGGATATGGGCAACTACCTGCGCCTGTACTCGTTCCTGTCGCAGATTTTCGACTATGGCAACACGGACATCGAGAAACGCGCCATCTTCTATCGTCTGCTCGTTCCGCTGCTGGAATTTGGCCGTGAGCGTGATGCGATAGACCTCTCGAAAGCCGTCCTTACCCATCACAAGCTGAAGGATCGAGGCAAACAGGTTTTAACTCTCAATGATGGGGAGTCGCCAACTTTGTCACCGATGACCGATACCGGCGGTGGTCAAGTGCAGGAACCTGAAAAGGCGTTTCTCTACGAGATTATCGCCAAGGTGAATGACCTGTTTGAGGGCGAACTCACCGATGACGACAAACTGGTTTATGTGAATAATGTTCTGAAGGGAAAACTGCTTGAATCGCAGATTTTGGTTCAGCAGGCGGCGAACAATACCAAGGAGCAGTTCTCAAACTCCCCAGACCTGAAAACCGAAATCTTGAACGCCATCATGGATGCCTTCGCCGCACATGGAACCATGAGCAAGCAGGCGCTGGATTCGGAGCGGGTGAGAAACGGTTTGAAGGATATTCTGCTCGGCCCGGCGCAGCTTTACGAGGCTCTGCGAGGACGTGGCGAAGGCAGATCGCCTGCTCCTTGATTGCAGTTAATTGCACTTAGTTTTCCACCGCTTCAAGAAGAGGGCTAGTTCAGACTCGTCGGCTAAGTCTACTTGCCCAGGTTCATCCCCGTAGGAATGCCAGATGAAGTGCTTGAAGCCTACATAGCCGCCGAAGCTGTTCTTGGAATTTACTTGGCCGCACACCACGTTCTGAACGAAGGACTCATTTTTCCCCTTTATCACCACCACCTCGGCATGGTCGAGTGAGACTTTCTCGATCTTGAACTGGGCACTTTCGGGGTCTTTGAGCCGCGCCTTGATGTCATCCTTCGCACGTTGCTCAATCGCTTGTTTGTGTTTCTCTGCTTCTTGTTTCTTGTGATCCGTTTCTTGCTGGACAAGCGCAGCTTGATGGAATTTGTAATAGCTCTTGCCACCAAACCCCAGCACAATAATGATGACGATCCACAGTAATGTTTTCAAGAATGATCCTTTTCCGCGTAATGCAAACTGATCCGGTCTAGCCCTAACTCGCTTCTTCAAAACATTCTATGGCCTTGATCCGGTAGGCATTGAGAAACGCAGCAAATGCGTTGGCTTTGTCCCGTAGTTGGCTGTACTTCACTTGGCCTCCGGTACTCTCAGAATTATCAATCTGGTCTTCACGATAGAAGCGCCCAAATTGATTGGCTTCCCGATGAAACGCCAGCATCACGTCAGGGCCAAGTACCCGCCTTATTACTGACAACGGATAAGCCCACACGCCCCCTTTCAAGAGATGTCCGAGGGGATGGAAATCGCCCGATTCTGGTGGGAAGGTAAATCCGACTTGGAGCGTAGTCGGTAGCCCGCGAAAATCCAACGGATAGGCCTCCAGAGCCTCGATCAGAAGGGCTATGGATTCTCGATCCTCCGGGGTGGCCATCTGAAGCAACGTGTTTTTGGTCAGAGGCGGCGAGGCAGCCTTCACTGGTCGCGATTCTTGTACTTTGCCGCCACCAGCGTTCTTGAATTCATCCATGACCACCGTGGTGGTTTCGGTTTCTGCGGTAGCACGGATATCGACCACGACCACGTGGCGTGATACCTCGCGGGTCTTGAGCACTGTACGCGGCACAACCACTTTTTGGTCGCCATGGGCGAAGAATTTCAGCTCAATCAACCCAAACTTGAAGGGGGAACTGTTGCCCTGCTCGTTCAGCCAGTGGGTAACCCGCTCTACACCGATATGAATGCCATCGGAGACAATTAGCAGCAGAACTTCACCGCGCCGCAAGTGACGCTCAAACGCTTCCTCGAAATCCTCCGACAAGAATGAGGGCCGGCTCTGCTCTGCGGCCTGCCGCACAACGCATTCGTGGATGCTCTCTGCGCTCCGTAGCGCTGGAGACTGCCCGCGCTTGATGCGAGATTCCAGTTCCATGACGGACATTTGCCCAACAGCCATTCCGTACTGAAGCGTCTGCGCGATCACATCACGGATGCCCTCTGGATTGCGATATAGCTTGGTTTCCACAATGACGAGATAGCCGTCGTTCGTGACAAGTAGGTTGTCGATATAGCCTGGGTTGGCCCCCAGATCGACCGGCACCTCCCTTGCGAGGGAGAACAGAGCCGTCGTGGATGGCAAGTATTCACGTATGGGCAGGACATGCGGAGTGGCGTCAATCAACTCCTGCAACAGAGTCTCGTCAAACGAGTTCGGATCATCACGCCGAACTGAAATTCCAACCAGAGGCCTAAATCTCCGGTTTGCTTCGCTTTCACTGAAGACAATTGGGCTACCAATATCCATTCGCTCCTCCTTGAGCCAATGAAACTCAACATATAAATACGACAGTAGTCATATTACATCCTGTTTTGGCTTTTCGCCCAACTAGCCCGGATATTTCATAGGATGATGTAGGCGGAACCGCCGGAAGGCGCGTTAATACTGGTGTTCAGACAGAATTAACGGAGTGTTCCGCCTATGCCAAAGTGTACCGCCAATCAGATGAATTTTGGGCGCATCGGCCGTTGTGAAATCGAAGTGAATTTCGAAGGTGGAGCACTGAGCTCCGATGGTGGGCTAATGCTGCTGAGGAAGGTTGATCGGCGGATTGGACTGACCAAAGCCGTTGCCGAAGTTCTTCACGACCCACGCAACCCGCACCTGATCGTTCATCAAATGCGCGACCTGGTCGCCCAGCGCTTGTATGCGCTGTGCTGCGGGCATGAAGATCTCAACGACCACACCGCACTGCGCAACGATCCACTGATGCAAACCGCCGTGGGCAAGGTCGAAGAACTCGGCAGCAGCCCGACCCTGTGCCGATTGGAGAAGCGCGCCACGCGCGCCGACGTGGTGGCGCTCAACCGAGTACTGGTCGAACAATTCATCGCCAGCCAGCCGCATCCACCACAGGAACTGGTGCTCGACATCGATGCCTCCGATGTTCCGTTGCACGGCGAGCAGGAGCAGAAGGAATTCCACGCCTATTACGACAGCTACTGCTATCTGCCGCTATACGTCTATTGCGGCAAGGCGATGCTGGCCTGCGTGTTGCGGCGCAGCCGGATCGACGGCGCCCGACATGCAGCGGCGGTGATCAAGCTGATTGTCACCCGCCTGCGCCAAGCCTGGCCGGCGGTTCGCATCATCGTGCGTGGCGATTCGGGTTTCTGCCGCCAACGGCTGATCCGCTGGTGCGAACGGCAGGATGTCGGCTATGCGATCGGATTGGCGCGCAATGCCCGACTGCACAAGATCGTCGCCCACTGGGAAGCGCAGATGGAGGAACAATACCGCGCCAGTGGAATCAAGCAACGCTGGGAACCACCGGGGTTCGGTCTTGCATTCAAGCATTCCACCCCTCGGCGCGG
>CAZCPD010000256.1:273-4216 GCA_964500425.1 uncultured Rhodocyclaceae bacterium | reverse complement strand
GCGCTCACCGCCTCGCGCTTCGAGCTGCTGCCATGCCGCGGCACCTATTTCCAGTGTGTCCGCTACGACGCCATCAGCGACGAGCCGGATCGCCAGCTCGCCGAACGCCTGATACGCGAAGCCGGCGTCGGCGTCGCCTCGATTCCGCTCTCGGCGTTCTACGCCGATGGCGAGGACAACAAGGTGCTGCGCTTTTGCTTCGCCAAGAACGAGGACACGCTGCGGCAGGCTGCCGAACACCTGTGCCGGCTCTAGCCGATGCGCCGACTCAGTGCTGCACGGCGCCGGTGGCGAGGATGCCGGTGTTCTGGCGCACGTAGAGCTCGTCCCACATGTCCTCGGCGCGCTTGTCGCGGTAGAGCAGCGAGCCGATGAAGACTGCGAGGAAGCCGAGCGGGATGGAGATGAGCCCCGGGTTCTTCAGCTCGAACCATGGCTTTTCCAGGCCCATGATGCTGGTGGTGTCGCCACCCAGGCTGGCGATCTTTTCGGTCGCGGCCTTTTTCGCTTTCTCGGCCTTGGCGACTTCGGTCTGAAGCTTGGCCTTGGCGGCATCGTCCGCGGCGGCGGCGATGTCGGCGTTAAGTTTGACCAGCTTTTCATCCTGCGCCTTGATGATCTTTTCCTGCGCCGGCTTGACGATAGCCGGATAAGTCATGTTCGGCGACACCATCACCAGGCCGATGGCCGTGAAGGTGCCGACGATCATGCCGGCGACGATGCCGCCGGTGTTGCACTTCTTCCAGTACAGCGTCAGCAGCACGCACGGGAAGTTGGCCGAGGAAGCGACGGCGAAGGCCAGTGCAACGAGGTGGGCGACATTCTGCCCCTTGGCTGCGATGCCGATGACGATGGCCGTTGCACCGACCAGCACCGTGGCAATGCGCGCGGCGCGTACCTGCTCCTCATTGGTCACATGTCCCTCGCGGATCACGCCAACGTAGAGGTCGTGCGCCATCGCGGAGGCTGCCGCCAGCACCAGGCCGGCGACCACGGCGACGATGGTGGCGAAGGCGACCGCGGAAACGAAGGCCATCATCAGGTTGCCGAGCAGCGAGTCAGGACCGCCACCGAGTGCCTGCGCGAGCAACGGCGCCGCCATGTTGCCGCCCGGATCGACGGCGATGATGTTGGTCGGACCGACCTTCATGGCAGCGCCGAGGCCGAGGAACAACGTCAGCACGTAGAAGCCGCCAATGATGGACATTGCCCAGAGCACCGACTTGCGCGCGGCCTGTGCGGTTGGCACGGTGAAGAAGCGCATCAGGATGTGCGGCAGGCCGGCGGTGCCGAAAACCAGCGCCATGCCCAGCGAAATCTGGTCGATCGGCGCCTTGAAGAAGAGACCGGGTTCCAGGAACATCTGGCCGAGTTCCGCGCCCGTGATGTTCTTGGCCTTGTCGCCGAGCAGCGTGGCGGCGCGCGCCTGGATCTTCGGATCGTTGATGGCGTTGGTCAGGAAATCGCCGAAGAAGCCGTACTGGCTCCACACCATGATGACCATGACGATCGAGGCGGTCACCAGCAGGATCGCCTTGATGATCTGCACCCAGGTCGTCGCGACCATGCCGCCGAACAGGACGTAGGAGAGCATCAGCACGCCGACGACGATCACCGAGACTTCATAGTCGATGCCGATCAGCGTCTTGACGAGCACACCGCCGCCGACCATCTGCGCGGTGAGGTAGAAGGTCGACACGGTGATCGTCGACAAGGCGCCGACGATGCGCACCTTCTTCGGATCGTTGCGGTAGGCGAGGATGTCGGCCAGCGTGTACTTGCCGATGTTGCGGCAGGGCTCCGCGATCACCAGCAGCACGGTGATGTAGGCGACCAGCCAGCCAACCGAATACATGAAGCCATCGTAGCCGTAGAGCGAGATCAAGCCGGCGATGCCGAGGAAGGAGGCCGCCGACAGATAGTCGCCAGCAATCGCCCAGCCGTTCTGCAGGCCGGTCACGCCGCCGCCCGCAGCATAGAAGTCGGAGGCGGTCTTGACGCGCTTGGCGGCGAGGAAGGTGACGAACATCGTCAAGGTGATGATCGCGCCGAAGACCAGGAAGGTCAGCCATTTCCATTGATCGGAAACGGCGCCCTGGGCGAACGCGGGCAACGATACCAGGGGCATGATGCAAGCAACCATGGCCAGCCAGGCCTTGTTTCTCAGGGAGATCGCATTCATGATTTCGCTCCGATCCTGGCGGCATCGCGCACCAGTTCCTGTGCCATGCCGTCAAACTCCTGAGCCTTCACCGAATAATAGAAAGCCAGACCCCAGGCAACGATAAACTCCGAGAGGGCAAACAGCAGCCCGACATTCACCGGCCCGAAAACCTTTTGCTTGAACAGATCGGTGAAATAGGCTGCACCGATGGGCAGCAGGAAATAGTAGAAGAGCGAAAAAATCATCATGCCCATCAGGAAAGCGGTCTTCCTGGCATGCAGTCGCTGAAAGCGTGGATCGTTATCGATCGCCGCCCAATTGATTGTGTTTTGCGCCATGACCACCTCCGATGAGCATTCAGCGGCGGGCTTTTCCCGGCGCCGAACGCCAATCTAGCGAAACAGTCTGACAAGGCACTTACGCGAACCTTTCAGCGTGCTGACAGGTTCCAGTACCGAGGCGATGCAGAATACTCAGCCGAGGCAGCTCAATCCATCGGCCACGCACAAGATGCGCTTGACATAGGCCAGAAGGACCCAGAGCCAGAATAGCAAAAAGAAGGCAACGATCGGCACATGCTTGTCGATGATCAGCTTCGGCGTGATGAACCGCGCCATCCGAATGACCGGGCGGGTAATGACATTGAATAATTGATAAATCGGATTCGACTCGCGCCGACTGCCGGCAAGCAGGGCCACGGCGCCCTGACCGAGCAGGCTCAGCAAGGCCACTTCGGTCAGCGCCCGCAGGATGCTGATGACAAGAATTTCCGGATTTGCCATGTTATTGTGCTGCCTCTCACATTGATCGCAGGGTCGCTTGCATGAACTTCGAGAATTGGCGTCATTATGCCCGCGCTTGGCTTCTGCATTTCATCGGACAGCAGGATCGCGCGTATGAAGCCTTTGCGCTGGCCTTTCGTCATGACGCGCAGGATCATCAGGCAGCGCGCCATCTCGCCGCCATCGCCGCGGAACGCAAGCAGTACGATGTGGCCGAAGAATGGTTCCTCGAAGTCTTGCGCATTGCGCCAGCTGACGCCGACATCCATTTCAACCTGGGTTTCGTGCGCGAACAGGCGGGCAAGCATCGTCTCGCCATCGACGCCTTCCGGGAAGCCGCCCGCCTCAAGCCCATCCTCGACCGGGCCTGGTATGGCCAGGGGCTCGCGCACGCGGCGCTGGGCGAACACGCCGAAGCGGCGGCGGCGCTCAAGGAAGCCGCTCGCCTGCAACCGATGAACGGCATTGCCTGGTACCAGCTGGGCATGGCCTACCACCGCAACGGCCAGGCCGACCAGGTTGAAAAAGTCCTGAGGAAACTCATCGAATTCGAGCCCAAGATGTCGCGCCAGCTGGTCAGGGACAGCGGACGCGAGGATCTCGCCAAGCTGCTCCCGGAGCTGCCCTTTTAATCTTGCGCTTCGCCCCCGGCGGATAAAAAACACCCGCGTTGCCGCGGGTGTCGGAGTGTTGCTTGTTGCTTGTTGCTTATTGCATATCGCATGCTGCAGACATCTTGAACAGCGGCGGACCCGAGGTCCGCCGCGTCGTTCATGATCAGGCCTTGGCAGCCTCGGTTCCCAGGCTCGGGTAGCGCACATGGTCCACCAGTTCCTGGACTTCCTTGCTGGGCGCCGGGGAAATCAGGCTGCCGACGATCACGCCGATGAAGCCGGCCGGGATGCCGAAGATGCCCGCAGAGATCGGCGCGATGTCCCACCACTGATTGGCCGCGGAACCGCCGAAGAACGGGTAGGTGATGTACATGTAGTACATG
>CAZCPD010000256.1:0-234 GCA_964500425.1 uncultured Rhodocyclaceae bacterium | reverse complement strand
CGGGAAGAAGCCCGAAGCCGCCAGCGAGAAGGCCGCGCCGACCAGGAACAGGATGTCGCCCGGCTTCAGCGAGGTGACGTAGGCGGCGATCAGGGCGACGACCAGCAGCAAGCCCTTGGAAACCGCCAGGCGACGCACCGTCGAGGCCTTCGGGTCGATCAGCTTGTAGTAGAGGTCATGCGACATGGCGTTGGCGATGGTCAGCAGCAGGCCGTCGGCGGTGGATAGCGCCGC
>CAZCPD010000255.1:0-4226 GCA_964500425.1 uncultured Rhodocyclaceae bacterium | reverse complement strand
TCGAAGGAGCTGCATTCGGCGCAGATTTCGCGCGGCACGTGGCGCCAGGCGCCGCAGCACTTGCAGCGCTGGAAGCGCAGCTCGCCGCGGCCGCACCAGTCGTAGAATTCCTTGGTCATCCCCTCCAGCTTGGGCAGGGGCTTCGTGTACGCCTCATATGCGAGTTCAGTCATTTGGGTTCCCCTTGATTAACGACGCAGGATGGCGATGCTGCCGTCGCCGAAGTCGCCCCAGCCGGTGACGACGCCGATCTCGGCATCCTTGACCTGGCGCGCGCCGCATTCGCCGCGCAGCTGGCGCACGGCTTCGACGAGATGGCCGAGACCCAGCGAATGTGCATGCGACAACAGGCCGCCGTGCGTGTTGACCGGCAGGCGGCCGCCGAGTTCGATGCCGCCGTTCTCGACGAAGGCGCCGCCCTCGCCGCGCTTGCAGAAGCCGGCCTCTTCGAGCTGCTGGATGACTTCGAAGGTGAAGCAGTCGTAGATCTGCGCGAAGTCGACATCCTCATGCTTGATGCCGGCCGTGCGGAAGGCTTCCGGCGCGGCGATCGACAGGCCGACCTGGTGCATGTCCTTGCGGTTAGTGATCTCGTCGGCCGGATAGGGCTGGCCGGCGGCCGCGCCCATCACATAGATCGGCTTCTGCTTGAGGTCGCGCGCGCGCTCGACGCTGGTGACGACGAAGGCCGCCGCGCCGTCGGTTTCCAGACAGCAGTCGAGCAGCTTGTAAGGATCGGCGATCATCATCGACGCCAGATAGTCTTCCATGGTCAACGGCTTGCTGTGCATCAGCGCCGCCGGGTTGAGGTTGGCGTGCTTACGCATGGCCAGCGCCACGGCGCCGAGCTGCTCGTGCGTGGTGCCGTACTCGTGCATGTGGCGACGCGCCATCAGCGCGTACCACTGCGGCGGCGCGGTCAGGCCCATCGGCATGTAGAAGTCGCGGGCAGTTGCGCCGCCCGGAATCGAGTCGGTGTCCTGCGTCGTCGTCTCGCGCACGCGCGCGCCGGAGAAGCCGTTCCAGCCACCCGGAATCAGCACGTAGTCGGCCGCACCCGAGGTCACGGCCGAAGCCGCCATGCCCAGGCCGGCAACCGGCGAGGCGCCGCCCATGTGCAGCGTCGCGGCGAAGCGCAGGTTGGCGCAGCCGAGGCTGGCCGCCAGCGACTCGGCCTTGCCGAGATTGGGGAAGGGCAGGATGCCGTCGATCTGGCTCGCCTTCAGTCCGGCGTCCTCGATCGCGGCAACCGCCGCCTTGAGCTGGATCGCCATCTCCGAGAGGCCGGATCCCGGTTTGCGGCAATACGGGGTTTCCCCGATGCCGACGATACAGGCCTTGTCTTTCAACATGGATTCCCTCGTCATTTCGTTAAGACTACCTTTCCCCTCGCCCCCTTGGGGGAGAGGGTCAGGGAGAGGGGGGTGGGCTACGTCACGCCGCCCGTTGAATCCCCTCTCCCCCGGCCCCTCTCCCACAAGTGGGAGAGGGGGGCGTTCATTACTTCCCTGCCTTGCGTTCTGCCTGCTGTTCTTCGTATTCCTTGAACAGCTGCTCGCGCGCGTCGGCTTCGCGTTGGCGCAGCGACCAGAATTCGGGCTTGCGCTTCTCGACGAAGGCGGCGCCGCCTTCCTTGCCTTCGGGACTGTCGAACCAGTCCGGATAGAAGTTGGACGAGATGACGCAGGACTCCTTGTAGCCGTCCATCTCCTGGTCGAAGGCGGCCTTCAGCACTTCGAGGCAGCCGGGGCTCTTTTCCAGCATTTCCTCGCACCACTTGTCGACTTCGGCTTCGAGCTGGTCGAGCGGCACCACGGTGTTCACCAGGCCCATCGCCAGCGCCTCGGGCGCCTTGTACTTGCGGCACAGCATCCACATTTCACGCGCCTTCTTGGTGCCGATGACCTTGGTCAGGTAGGGCACGAAGAAGCCGTCGGCCGGCGAGGACACGCGCGGGCCGGCCTGGCCGAACACGGCGTTGTCGGCGGCGATGGTGAAGTCGCAGCAGTAGGCCATGTGGTTGTGGCCAGCGATGCAGTAGCCCTGCACCTGCGCGATGATGGGCTTGCGCGACATGCGCATCAGGCGGTTGTGCGGATAGCGGTTGTAGAAGGCTTCGCGCAGGCCCCAGCGCTCCCAATCCACATCGCCGCCGGCGCCGAAATGCTTGCCCTTGCCGGCGACGATGATGACGCCGACGGATGGGTCATGGTTGGCGTCGTAGAAGGCGCGGAACATTTCGTCGACCGTGGCCAGCGTCAGCGTGTTCATCTTGTCCGGCTTGTTCAGCGAGACGCGCGCGATGCCGCCGCCGAGCACCGAATGGTGCTTCTTTTCGTAAATGATTTCCTTGAAGTTATCGAGGCCGTCGCCTTCGACGACGCTCCAGTCGGTCCAGCTCATGTCGTTCCTTTGTCGGTTCTTTGTCAGTCCTGTTGAAGCGGGCGTGGTCAGCAGCACATCACCCTCTCCCCTAGCCCCTCTCCCACGAGTGGGCGAGGGGAACTTCGTGCGCCGCTGCGCGGCGGTTATGGGATGGCGCCCTCTGCCTTCAACGCCTCGATCTCTTCCCACTCGTAGCCGAGCATGTCCATCAGCAGAATCTCGGTGTCCTGGCCGAGCTGCGGGCCGAGGCTGTTGATCTCGCCCGGCGTCTTCGACAGCGTGACCGGCAGGCCGCGCACGTCGACCTCGCGCTGCACTTCCTCGCAGTAGGCCTTCATGAAGTAGTTGTTCTGCCAGGCCTGCTCGTCGCGGATCACGTCGGCGAGATTGTTGATCGGCTGGGCGACGATGCCGGCGGCCTTCAGTGCAGCCATCAAGCCGGTGTGGTCGAACTTCTGCGTGTGCGCCTCGATGACTTCGATCAGCGCCTCGTTGTGCTGCTGGCGCGACTCGGCGGTCTTGAAACGCGGATCGTTGAGCATGTCCTCACCCTGGATGGCGCGGCAGAATGCGCTGAAGCGTACATCGTGGTTGGGTTCGCAGACATAGACCCACTTGTCGCTGGTCGGATAAAGGTTCCACAGCGGATTCTCGACCTGCTTGCGCGAATGCTGCAAGGCGGCGTCCTTGTTGCCGGCGAGGAAGGCCTGCAGGTAAGGCGCGGCCAGATAGAGCTGCGCGCCATACAGCGAGGCGTCGAGACACTGGCCCTTGCCGGTGCGCTTGCGTTGATAGATCGCCAGCATGATGCCGAGCGCCGACATGATGCCGCCATACGCGTCGCCGGAGCCCATGCCGATGTAGATCGGCGGCTGGCCGGGTTCGCCGAGACGCGCCATGACGCCGGTGAGCGCCTGCACGGTCATGTCGAACGAGGGCTTGGAGGCGCCGCCGTAGCGGCCGTAGCCGGTGTTGGTGGCGTAGATCAGCTTCGGATTGATCGCCGCCAGCTTCTCGTAGGACAGATTCCAGGCGGCGAGCTGCTCGGGCGCCAGATTCGAGAGGAAGACGTCGGCCTTCTCGATCATGCGATAGAGAATCTTCTGACCGCTGGGTTTCTTCAAGTCGATGGCGATGCTCTTCTTGTTGCGGTTGATGACCAGGAAATACTGGTTCCAGTCGCCGACCGGCAATGCCTTGATGCTGCGTACGCCGCGCCCCTGGTCGCCGCCCTGCGGACGCTCGACCTTGATGACTTCGGCGCCGAAATCGGCCAGATACTGGGCCGCGACCGGGCCCTGAAACCAGACGGTGAGGTCGACGACGCGCAGACCTTCGAGTGCTTTTGTCATGTTGTGTTTCTCCTCAGGCCGTTATGCCACGACGCCAGCGGCGGTGAGTTGGTAGATCGTGTCTTCGTTGTAGCCGAGCAGGTCGCGCAGCACGGCGCGGCTGTGCTGGCCGACGCAGGGCGCGAGGCTGTCGAGACGCGCGGTGCTCTCGCTCATGAAGATCGGGAAGCCGAGGCTCTTGACCTTGCCGAAGCTCGGATGGTCGAGTTCCATGATGTAGCGATTGGCGAGCACCTGCTTGTCCTCGGCCGGATAGTCGAACTGCTCGATGACGTCGGCCGACATCTGCTTTTCCTGGAACACCTGACGCCAGTGCGCGCCAGGCTTCTTGAGAAAGGCCTTTTCGAGTTCGGCGATGAGTTCGAGACGGCCGCCTTCGGTACGCTTGTCGTGGGTGTCGAAGCGCGGATCGTCGGCAGCGATGCCGACGGCCTCGGAGAACATCGGCCACCAGCGGTCGGTGTCGGGCATGGTCAGCGTCACCCAGCG
>CAZCPD010000254.1:0-4231 GCA_964500425.1 uncultured Rhodocyclaceae bacterium | reverse complement strand
TCGGCTCGTCATCGACAATCAGGACCTTCTGGCTCATGCCCGCCTCGTGGTTTCGCACACGTCGCCAGAATATTACATGTGGCGAAAATTGCAATTTCAGGGCGGGGGCTGGGCAATCGCATTGGCGCGGGAATTTTGTGGGAGCGGCCTCCAGGCCGCGAATGCCGTATTCGTTCGCGGCCTGGAGGCGGTGACCGAAGGAAACTCCTGCGGGGCTCCCACGAAGCGCTTCATTTCGTTTTGAAGCGTCGGGTTACGCCCTGAGGGCTAACCCGACCTACATACTACGCACTCTGCATGTCATGTTGAACGGTTTGAAAACTTCGCCAGTCCATCACGTTCGATCGCACCGACATCTGCGAAGGGAGACCAATGCGGCACGGAGCCCGCGCGGCTCAATCGCGCGGTGCATCTCCTGGCGCTGGCGGGATCTTCTCCCAGCCACTCGGACACTCCCTGACGTAAGGGTAATAGCCCGCCGGGTTCTTGCACGCGTACCACCAGTAGGCGCCCGAAGCTCCCGGGCCCGGTTGCGCATTCACGCTCAGTGCGGCCTGCGGAGGCGGCGGCAACCCGCTGGTCTGCGGTGTCGCGTAGGTCGAACCGGCCGGCTGATCGCCCGGCACGACATAGCCCTGGACCACCGGCGCCGAAGGCACGTAGTACACGGGCGGCGCGTACACGACTTTCGGTTCGTAATACACGGTGCGCGGTTGCAGCGCCGAATAGAGCAGCGTCGCACCGAGGATGAAGCCGAACGGCCCCCAGAAATGATGGCCGCCATGAATGTGGCCATAGGCATAGTTGCCGTGCGCGGAGCCTGATCCTCGATAGCCGCCACGGTCCGCCCAAGCCGGCTGGGCGAGAATCAAGGCTGCCGTCACGGCCGCCAGCCCCAGGGTTTTCAGTTTCATCGTCTGCCCCCTTTCCACCCTTTGCTGTCCATTTCCAGATCGACGGCGTCCGGTGAGACGGTGCATCGACCGGGCGCGAACGTTGCCCGCCTCACTCGACCGTGACGCGACTACGCACCCTCATGTATTCGGCTGGCGGCGTGCGCGTGGTCGTGGTGTACAACTTGCCCTTGTAATCGTAGGTCACCTGATAACCGGATGGCGGGCCGGATTCATACACGGTATTGCATTGCTGATGCGTTGTCGTCACCGGACCGGACGCCACACTGTCGCCGATCATCGTGCCGCCGATCGCGCCGGCCACGGTGGCCGCATCGCGGCCATGACCGCCGCCGAAGCGAGACCCCACGACCGCGCCGATGACACCGCCGGCGATCGCCGCGCCGACATTGCCACCGGCCTCGCGTTCGCGCGTCACCGTGACGGGCGTGCATACCTGGCGCGCGATTTGCGGCCCGGGGATGGGCGAATAGTTCAGCACTCTGGCGAATTCGGTGGTGTCCTGGATCACTGCGATCTGAGCCGCCGCTTCGGTCGGCAGCAGACATGCGGCGAGCGTCAGGCAGGACAGCGGCAAGGTCAGAGCGGCAACTGATTTTGGTTTCATCTTGTTTTCCTGAATGGTCAGTTTTTCATGATAGCAAATCGGTATGGTCGGGAGGCAGGGCGAAACGACCTTGACCACCGCAACCGTATAACGCAATGGGATCGTGCTCCGCGCACATGGCTTTGTAAGCGTTTGTTGCCGACATCATTTCGTCGACATCGGCTTGAGCAGCACGAGCTTCAAATGCTCCTGCTCGACCGGGCGCAGCGTGAACTGCTGGTAACTGACCAATCCACGGCGCAGATGATTGAAGCCGCGCTGCCCTCCCTGTCGCTCCAGGACATCGTGCAGTTTCCAGAAGCGCGAGAACTCGGGACTTGCCAGCATCAATTCATCGACGAGCCGTTGCAGCGCCGGATCTTCCAAGCGGGTCCGACTGTCGGCCCGGAATTCGGCGCAAATGCGCCGTGCGCGGGATTCCCAGTCCACGACGAAGCTGCGCGCCGGAGGCGACAGAAAGACGAATCGCAACAGGTTCGGCGTCGGCTCCCCGCTGCCGCGAGGCTGGTCGAGCCAGCCGCTGAACAATTCGGCCGCCCGGTCGTTCCAGGCCAGCATGTCCCAGTAACGCCCCATGATGTAAGCGGGGAACTCGAAGTCCGTCAGCAGCCCGACCAGCGCCTGCGGGGCGCTGTCGTCCTCGGCCGCCGCGCCCCGCGGATCGCGCCGCCCGGCCATTTCGAACAGATAGGCGCGCTCCGTCGCCGTCAGGCGGATGGCCTGCGCGAGGCGATCCAGCACGTCGGGCGACACCTTGACGTCACGCCCCTGCTCGATCCATGTGTACCAGGTCGGGCTGATGCCGGCGAGCTGCGCCACCTCCTCGCGACGCAAGCCCTGCGTGCGCCGCCGGCTGCCGCCCGGGAAGCCAAACGCTTCGGGCGCGCAGCGCTGGCGCAGGGCCTGAAGAAATTCGCCGAGTTCCTTGCGACGGGTGTCCATGGTGTCATTCTCGAATGTCGGCCTGAACCGTCATGACTATTACAATTGATACCAGTATAACCACTAGTCTTGTTCCGGTATCGACAGGAATATACCATCCTCCCCGATCGCCTTGCACGCCCGTGCATCCAGGCGAAGGAACGGGATTAACGAACCATTCCATCACTCTGTTTTAATTGATAAAGGATTTACTATGGCTGGCAAGACCCTTTACGACAAACTATGGGATTCCCATGTCGTCCGCGAAGAAGAGGACGGCACTTGTCTGGTCTATATCGACCGGCATCTGGTGCATGAAGTGACCAGCCCGCAGGCGTTCGAAGGACTGCGTCTCGCCGGACGCAAACCCTGGCGCAATACGACGATCGTCGCCAATCCCGACCACAATACCCCGACCGACCACTGGGAGCGCGGCATCGAAGAGCCCGTTGCCCGCCTGCAGGTGGAAACCCTTGATGCCAACATGAAGGAATTCGGCTCGCTGGTGTATTTCCCGTTCAAGCACGCCAACCAGGGCATCATCCATGTGATCGGGCCGGAGAACGGCACCACCCTGCCCGGCATGACGGTCGTCTGCGGCGACAGCCACACCTCCACGCACGGCGCCTTCGCCGCGCTGGCTCACGGCATCGGCACCTCCGAAGTCGAGCATGTGCTGGCAACGCAAACCCTGATCGCCAAGAAGTCGAAGCGCATGCTGGTGAAGATCGACGGTCAGCTCGGCAAGGGCGTGACCGCCAAGGACGTCGCGCTGGCCGTGATCGGCAGGATCGGCACGGCGGGCGGCACCGGCTATGCCATCGAGTTCGGTGGCGAGGTGATACGCAGCCTGTCGATGGAGGGCCGCATGACCGTCTGCAACCTGGCGATCGAAGGCGGCGCGCGCGCCGGACTGATCGCCGCCGATGAAAAAACCGTCGAATACCTGAAGGGCCGCCAGTACGCGCCGAAGGGCGCCGACTGGGACAAGGCGGTGGCCTACTGGAACACCCTGCATTCCGACACCGATGCGCAGTTCGACGCCGTCGTCGAATTTAATGCCGCCAACATCGCGCCGCAGGTGACCTGGGGCACTTCGCCCGAACAGGTGCTGCCCGTCAATGGCCGCGTACCCAACCCGGCCAACGAAGCCGACCCGGTCAAGCGCGCCGGCATCGAGCGCGCCCTGAAATACATGGGCCTCACGGCCGACATGCCGATCGAGGAAATCAGGATCGACAAGGTCTTCATCGGTTCCTGCACCAACTCGCGCATCGAGGATCTGCGCGCCGCCGCCAAGGTCGCCAAGGGCAAGAAGAAAGCCGCCAACGTGGATCAGGTGCTGATTGTCCCGGGCTCCGGCCAGGTCAAGCGGCAGGCAGAGGCGGAAGGCCTCGACAAGATCTTCATCGAAGCCGGCTTCGAATGGCGCGAGCCGGGCTGCTCGATGTGCCTGGCGATGAACAACGACCGTCTGAAGGCCGGCGAGCGCTGCGCCTCGACCTCCAACCGCAACTTCGAGGGCCGCCAGGGGCCGGGCGGGCGTACGCATCTCGTCAGTCCGGAAATGGCCGCCGCAGCGGCAATTGCCGGCCATTTCGTCGACGTCCGCACCCAGATCTAAAGGAGTATCGCCATGAAAGCCTTCAAGCAAATCACCGGGCTGGTTTGCCCGCTCGACCGCGCCAACGTCGATACGGACGCGATCATTCCCAAGCAGTTTCTGAAGTCGATCAAGCGCTCGGGCTTCGGCCCATACCTGTTCGTCGAATGGCGTTACTCCGACTAC
>CAZCPD010000253.1:0-4276 GCA_964500425.1 uncultured Rhodocyclaceae bacterium | reverse complement strand
CATCTCCGGCGGTGCGCCGGGGCCGCACCCGATCCAGGGCATCGGCGCGGGCTTCAGTCCCGAAGTGCTCAACACCAAGGTCTATGACGAAGTCGTGCGCGTGAAGAACGACGACGCCCTCAACACGGCGCGCCGCATGGCCACCGAGGAAGGTCTGCTGGTCGGCATTTCGTCGGGCGCGGCTGTCTGGTCGGCGCTGGAAGTGGCGAAGCGTCCGGAGAACAAGGGCAAGCTGGTCGTCGTCATCATCCCCTCCTGCGGCGAGCGCTATCTGTCGACGGTGCTGTTCCAGCACCTCGAAGTTTGAGCCCTCGCTCCCCTCTCCCGCGCGCGGGAGAGGGGCCGGGGGAGAGGGCTGCCCCAGCCCCCGACGACGCGCCCCTGGTGCGCTTCGACTTCGACTTCAACCGCCAGATCGATTTCGGCGGCGGCGATTCGATCAAGTGGAATCGCTATGCCGGCCGCGACGTGCTGCCGCTGTGGATCGCGGACATGGACTTCGCTGCGCCGCCGCCCGTGATCGAAGCCCTGCAGCGCCGGGTCGCTCGCGCGACCTTCGGCTATGCGGAACCCTGGCCGTCGCTGGTCGAGGCGGTGCGGCGGTATCTGCGGGACGAGCATGCCTGGGAGATCGAGGCCGACTGGCTGGTCTGGCTGCCCGGTCTGGTGACCGGGCTGAACCTCGCCTGTCGCGCCGTGAATGGCGGAGTGTTCAGCGCCACCCCGGTGTACCCGCCCTTCCTCAGCGCGCCGCGCCTTTCCGGGCGTGAGCTGGTCACGGCGCCGCTGCTGCGCGACGAGCATGGCTGGCGCTGGGATTTCGCCGCCGTCGCGG
Source organism: uncultured Rhodocyclaceae bacterium (assembly GCA_964500425.1). Lineage (GTDB taxonomy): Bacteria > Pseudomonadota > Gammaproteobacteria > Burkholderiales > Rhodocyclaceae > Sterolibacterium. Next base: position 3,441 of record CAZCPD010000253.1, on the reverse strand, counting down.
CGGCGCTGCGGTCGCGGCCTGATACGCGCCTGTTCCTGCTCTGCCATCCGCACAATCCCGTCGGGCGCGCCTGGCGCGACGAGGAGTTGCGCGACATCGCCGCGCTCGCCGAGCAAAACGACCTGATCGTCTGTTCCGACGAAATCCACTGCGGCCTGCTGCTCGATCGGGAACTGCGTCACCGGCCGTTCGCCACGCTTTCCTCAGACGCGGCGCGACGCAGCATCACGCTGATGGCGCCGTCAAAAACCTTCAACATCGCCGGCCTCGGCTGCGCCTTCGCGGTGATTCCCGATGCCGCGCTGCGCCGCGTCTTCACGGGCGCGATGCAGGGCGTCGTGCCGCACGTCAATGCGCTGGGCCTCGCCGCCTGCGAAGCCGCGTATCGCGACTGCGGCGACTGGCATGCCGCGGCGCTCGACTACCTGCGCGGCAATCGCGACCTCGTCGAGTCGGTGGTCGGGCAGATGCCGGGACTCGCCATGAGCCATGTCGAGGCGACTTATCTGGCCTGGATCGATGCGGGCGAGTTCTGTAGCGCACGAGGCGTCGCCAATGCCCAACGCCATTTCGAGCAGGCCGGCGTCGGGCTTTCCGCCGGCGCCGATTTCGCCCCGGGCGGCGGCGATGCCAACCCGGCGCGGCATTTCGTTCGCCTCAATTTTGCCTGTCCGCGCGCCATGCTGGAGAACGCGCTGGAACGAATGCGCCGTGCATGAAAGACAAAACCCGGCGCCGGGCCGGGTTTTGCATGGAGACGCCAGGGGCGAATTCGTGATTCTGGATCAGAACTTGCCGGTGACCCCGACGGAAAGCAGATTCACGTCCATGGTGCCCGTCGTTTCCTTGTCGCCGAGCTTGTTGAAGCGCTCGAATTCGGCGCGGATGCCCAGGTTTTCGTCGATCGCATAGTTTGCGCCGACACCGAGGATGCCCTTCCAGCTGGCTTCGGTGACGCTGCCTTCACCGAAGGCGGTACCGGAGTCGCTGGTCTTGATCTGCGAGCGGATCGCGCCGACCTTGGCAAAGACGGAGAGCTTGTCGTTGATCGGATACAGGCCGAGGCCGGAAAGGTTCCAGCCGCTGATTTCGGCTTCGCGGGAGGCGGAACCCGTGGATGCCGGGCCGCGCAGCTGCTGCTGTATCTGGTTCTTGATCTGTGCCGGCAGCCACGTCGGGAACAGCCACGCGGGCAGCGTGATGCTGGCTTGCGAGGTGTAATTGGCCGAGTAGCGGGTCTTGCCCAGATTGACGTAGCCGCCTTCGATGGCGAAGTTGGGCGTGAGCTGATAGCCCAGCTGCAGCTTGAATCCGTGCTTGTCGGACTCCTGCGTGGAGTTGAGTGCGGCGAGGTTGTTAACGGAGCCGCTGACGATGTTGTTGTTGTCGATCTGCATCGGCGAGTGGATCATGATCGACTTGCCGACGGTTCCCACCAGGTACATTTCGCCGTCCATTTCGAGGGCATAGGCGGACGAAGTCGCCAAGAAAATCGCCAGGCTGGCTACGGTGCGCTTCATTGTTTGCTCCAGGTTCGGGGAGGAAAAAGACATAGTACCAAAAAATCAAACCGGCTGAATCTCGTGCGGCATGCGCGCAACACTCTCAGGCCGAACACCCGGAGGCGTCGAGATTGCCTTCAGCGCGCTGTCGGGTTGCGATCGACCAGCAACGGCATATTTCCAATGCTCTCCCGCGATGGCCACTTGCCGGCTGCGATGGAGACCTTGCGCACGTAGCCGTTGGTGAGCCCGCGTGAATGATTTCCCGTGTTGTAGGCCGATATCGCCGCGCGCAGCGCGGTTTGACCGCTGCCGAACTTCTTCGTGGCGTTGGCGTAGTTCTCGGTGAGGATCTGCGCGCCCGCGGCAATGTTGTAGCAGGGCTGGAACATCGCCTCCGGCGGTAGTCCGAACCGCTGCAAATGGCGCGAATTGACCTGCGCCAGCCCCATGTCCACGGAGTAGCCTTTTTCGACCAGCCAGTTCGCCCAGGCGACCGCCTCGATGACCGAGGCCGGCTGGCGGGCGAGGCGTTGCTTGCCATTGACGTTGATTGCCAGCGGATTGCCGCTGGATTCGACCTTGATGATCGCCATCATCGTCGTCGGGGCGACGTTGGGCGCGCACTGGACGATGAGTTGTTCGAGGCCGGGCAGCATGCTGGCGTGGGGAAGGGATGGGGGGCTTGGCGGGCGTGGTGAGGGTCTATTGCGGCTTGCCGAGCAGGGCGTCCTTGAGGGTGTCCTGAACCGGCTTGGCGCCGAGCCAGGCCTTCATCAGCGCGCGGTAGAAGTCCTCGCCGGCGATGTCCTTGCCCAGGGTCTTGCCGTTCATCGCCAGGCGCGTTCCCTGGTTGGGCAGCCAGTCGATGTCGATCACGTCGCCCTTGTGCGCGATGTTGACCAGCAGCACGTTGGCCTTGAGCTCTTCCAGGCGCGGCTTGAGCGGATCAAGTTCCGCGCCCTCGTGGTTCTTGCGGAAGGCTTCGAGCAGCGCGTCGGCGAACTGCGTCGCCGGCAGGTCGCGCAGCAGTCGCATCTGCAGGCGTTTCGCACCGGTCGCAGCGAGCGCTTCGCCGGCGCTGCGCTTCTTCTCGGGCAGGTAAAGGCCGACGGCATAGACGTTCACGAAGAAGCGGCTACGCAGACCGGCGCCGTTGAGTTGCAGCTCGGCATCGCCGAGACTTGCCTTGTCTTCGAAGCGCATGCCGGCGATCACGGTGGCAGCCTGGGTGACGCTGGTCAGGCCAAGCAGCAAAGCGAACAGTAGAGGTTTCATCGAGGGGCTCCGCGCGTTGCGTTGAGTTCATCCTGGTCACGGCATGCGGTCCGCGCCGTGCGATTATGACCGAATTTCGCCATTGCCGAAGACCACCCATTTCTGGCTCGTGAGCCCTTCCAGGCCGACCGGGCCGCGCGCGTGGATCTTGTCGGTGGAAATGCCGATCTCCGCGCCAAGGCCGTATTCGAAACCGTCGGCGAAGCGCGTCGAGGCGTTCACCATCACGCTGCTCGAATCCACCTCGCGCAGGAAGCGCATGGCGTGCGTGTAGTTCTCGGTGACGATCGCCTCGGTGTGCTGCGACGAGTAGCGGTTGATGTGCTCGATGGCCTCGTCGAGCCCGGCGACGACCTTCACGGCGATGATGGGCGCTAGGTATTCCTCGTACCAGTCCTGCTCGGTGGCCGCCTTGGCGTTCGGCACCAGCGCGCGCGTCTCGGCGCAGCCGCGGATCTCGACGCCCTTGGCCGTCAGCATCGCGGCGATGCGCGGCAGTTGCGCGGCGGCGACGGAGCGCGCGACCAGCAGCGATTCGGCGGTGTTGCAGGTGCCGTAGCGTTGCGTCTTGGCGTTTTCGACGATGCTCAACGCCATTTCCGGCTTGGCGCTGTCGTCCACATAGACATGGCAGTTGCCGTCGAGGTGCTGGATCATCGGC
>CAZCPD010000252.1:0-4291 GCA_964500425.1 uncultured Rhodocyclaceae bacterium | reverse complement strand
TTGCGTGGAGCCGGACAAAGCCGCCTACCACTATGCTGGGGGTTCGTCCGAGATTCAGCTAATCGCGGCAAGTCCAAGACGCTGGGTGGAGTCCTTCAAGGGGAAAGTGACTGGCCAATGGGATGTCGCGAATCATTGGGCAGAAGGTGGTACTCCGCAGGGAGGAATCTACGGGCAGTGGCGCAAGCCAGGGGGTAAGTACGGGGTTTCATTTGATTTGCATTTCCTCGAAGAGATCGCCTCGGCATGCAGCAGCTCAAGCTATCTGCAGACCCTGCTGTACGCCGGAGAAACAGGCTTGTCGCTGCCCTTGCCACATGCCAGACCACAAGTATTGGCGGTAGGCAATTCGGCCGCTTTGCTTCGGGGTAATGGCGAGCTGTGGTACTGGAGTGACGCACAGCCTCAGCCACGGATGATAGGCAAAGGATATGTTCGTGTCGCACTTGGTCGTTATCATTTTCTCGGACTCAAGGCGGATGGCAGCTTGTGGGGATGGGGAAGTAATCTCAATGGCCAATTGGGGGGAGAAGGGGTTGGCGGAGAGTCCCCCTCATTCATGGGTAACGGTTTTGTTGCGATTTCCGCGAGCGACGATACCAGCGTGGCTATCAAGAAGGACGGCAGCTTGTGGATGTGGGGTGGGCTCAAGAGCGATGCGAAAGGCAACATCGTCGAAACGAAGAGGGCAAAGCCGACCCTGCTCGGCAAGTCGTTTGTGTCGGTATCCGCGAGATATGAGTCCTACGCCGCGCTCAAGAGCGATGGAGGCTTGTGGATGTGGGGCGAAAATCGAGACGGGCAGCTTGGTAACGGCAGACATGACAACGAAACAGTGCCGGTCTTGGTTGGCACCGATTTTTCACAAGTTTCCGTTGGCTCCGGACATACGGCAGCGATCAGGAAAGATCGCAGCTTATGGAGTTGGGGTCATCAATCATGGGGCCAACTTGGAGATGGCATGGATGAAGGTAGGAGCCCGGTACCCGTTAAGGTCGGTGATGGGTACCTGCAAGCGGCGACGAGCTCCTTGAATACTGCCGCAATCAAGGCAGATGGAACGCTTTGGCTCTGGGGCGGAAATCAACGCGGGATGTTCGGCAACTGTAGTACTGAAGGGATAATAAACAAGCCGGTTCAGGTGGGCGAAGGCTTCGCGCAAGTCGCACTCGGGGATGGTTTTCTCGTTGCCTTGAAGCCGGACGGCAGCGTATGGACGCTAGGTTGGCCGTGGGAGGGGAATCAACTAGATATCCCCATCGCTTGCCGCAAGCTGGCGCCGGTCGTCATGGGCGATGGAATCAGTAACTGGAACAAGCCGGCGAAAGGCGTGCTCAATCCAAGGCTGAACATGCCCCGCATGCCGGCGAATATTTTCGGCATCGCTGCCGGAGCTTCCCATTCGGCGATGGTCAAGGCGGATGGGACGCTTTGGACCTGGGGCAACAACGAGTATGGGCAACTTGCCACTGGCAATATCGACAACCACAAGCTCCCGCAGCGTGTGGGAGGCGACTTCAAGAGCGTGGCGATCGACGGGCCGCATACCTTGGCTCTCAAGAACGATGGGCGCCTCTTGCGTTGGGGCGTCATCCCGAGCGTCTTTTCGCGCGGCGACTTTTCACGGGATTTGACCAAGGCCCTGGCGCCGGTCGAGGTGGCCGCGGGCACGGTGGTATTGCTGCGCAGCGGCTACGACAGGGGGCGCGGGCTGGGCCTCAGGCGTGATGGTGTGGCTGTCGATTGGCCTTACTATTGGGAGGTATCCCGTCAGCCCACGGAATTTGGAAGCGACATCAAGGAGATCGGCGCGGGACGGTTCGGCAGTTATGCGATTCGACGAGACGGTTCGTTGTGGGCGCTTTCACAGTATCTCGTTAGCCCGGCCCCCAGGCATGTCGGCAATGATTTCGTGAGCATCGCTGTGGGTGTAAGCCACGCCTATGGAATCAAGGCGGACGGTAGCCTGTGGGCTTGGGGGAGCAACGGAATGTATCAACTTGGGGATGGCACGCAGACCGACCGCGCGGAACCCGTGCGGCTCGGCGAGGGATTCGTGCAGGTCGCAATTGGCCGACTTCATGGCATCGCCCTCGCTGCGGATGGCTCGGTGTGGACGTGGGGGAACAACGAGGTCGGCGTCATCGGGGATGGTTCTACGATAGCCAGAACTCACCCTGCCAAAGTCGGTACAGGGTTCGCCATGGTTGCAGCCGGCGATTACCACAACCTTGGCTTGAAAGCCGATGGCACACTCTGGTCGTGGGGCGCTAACGAAGAAGGACAGCTCGGGGATGGCACGATCAGCCGGCGTCTGTTCCCCACTCAGATATATCCGCCATTGGCAGGCAAGGGCGCCAATGCCCTACCCGCTTCCCAGGAGATAAGTACCGAGAAATCGGCCGGTCCATCTGTAACCGGTATTCGCGTCGGGTTGTACTTCAGTTGCGTTTCCTTATCGAATGGGAAGTTCAAGTGCTGGGGCAGCAACAGCGAAGGGCAGCTCGGAAACGATAGGAGACTGAGTAAGAATCCAAAGCCACTCGACGTCGAAGACGTGCGTAGCGTTGCCGGGTTGTTCGGGGCCAACCCCATGATCAACTGCCAAGCACCCGAAAAACCATGCACCCGCTTTGTTTCTAGGCGCTCTTTCTTGAGAGGTGCTTCGATGCTTGTTCCTAACGACGATTTCGGTGGCGTCTGCGCATTGAAGAATGGCAGGATACGCTGCGCTCAACGCGACGATGGTGGAAGTGGACGCTGGATCGTCGACGGTCTGCACGATGTCGTGGCTTTCGATTATCGCTATGGCCATGGCTGTGCATTGCTGGCCAACGGACGCGTTAAGTGTTGGGGAGATAACCAGTACGGTCAGCTAGGTAATGGCACGGTACATACCGATTACACGCATTACCGCTCACTGGCCACGGAGGTTGTTGAATTGAATCCTTGATCGGCGAACTGGCACGGACAGAGTCGAGTGGTGTCCAGACTGATCGCCTTCGTCCATGCTCTTACTCCGGTCTGCTGTTGTCATTGGGTGATATTGCGTGCGCCGGGCAGGGGAACGCAAAGTTGAAAGGGTTTATTCTGCCGCCAGCGCTCATGCGAGCCTGCTCCTCCGCTCTGACCGTGCCCATCCCGGGTTAAAATCCGGCTGATGAACCTCCTCTCCTTCCTCGCCATCGGGCTCGGCGCCGCGCTGGGCGCCTGGCTGCGCTGGGGGCTTGGGCTGGCGCTGAATCAGCAATTCCCCACGCTGCCGCTTGGCACTCTGGCGGCGAACCTGCTCGGCGGCTATCTGGTCGGTGTCGCCGTGACGGTGTTTCACATCAATACCGATCTGTCGCCGGAGTTGAAGCTGCTCGTCATCACCGGCTTTCTCGGCGGCCTGACGACTTTCTCGACGTTCTCCGCCGAGGTCGTCGCGCAGATTCAGCGTGCCGAATATGCCTGGGCGTTCGGCACGGCGGCGCTGCATCTGTGCGGCTCGCTGCTGCTGACGGGGCTCGGCATCCTCACCATCCAGCATCTCAACAAGTGAAGTTCGATCCCGCTGCCCGTCTGGCCGCGCGGCCGGCGATCGTCTATGACGAACTGCTGCCGGTCAACCAGCGGCGTGCCGAGATCGCGCGCGCCATTGAACAGCATCAGGTCATCGTCGTTTGCGGCGAGACCGGTTCGGGCAAGACCACCCAGTTGCCCAAGCTCTGCCTGGAACTCGGCCGCGGCAGCAGCGGCCTGATCGGCCACACCCAGCCGCGCCGCATCGCCGCGCGCGCCACGGCGGCGCGCATCGCCCAGGAATTGAAGTCCGAGCTCGGCCGCTACGTCGGCTACAAGATCCGCTTCACCGACCGCGTCTCCGGCGACACCTACATCAAGCTGATGACCGACGGCATCCTGCTCGCCGAGACGCAGGGCGATCCGCTGCTTCGGCAATACGACACCATCATCATCGATGAGGCGCACGAGCGCAGCCTCAACATCGACTTCCTGCTCGGCTATCTGAAGCAGTTGCTGGCGAAGCGTCCGGAGCTGAAGGTGATCGTCACCTCGGCGACGCTGGATGCGGAAAAGTTTTCGCAGCATTTCGCGATCAACGAAAAAGCGGCGCCGGTGATCGAGGTGTCAGGGCGGCTGTATCCGATCGAGATGAGGTGGCGGCCGGTGCAGGGGGATGGACCGGCCCTCTCCCCCGGCCCCTCTCCCGCGAGCGGGAGAGGGGAGCGAGACATGGAGCGCGATCTGAATGACGCGATCGTCGATGCGGTCGACGAGGCGCAACGCG
>CAZCPD010000251.1:0-4298 GCA_964500425.1 uncultured Rhodocyclaceae bacterium | reverse complement strand
TGACCCCCGACTTTCCCACAGCGCCGCGCCCCTCTGGTTATAGAGGACCCGCCGTGGCTCGGCGCCGTGGAAAAGTCTCCGAGCGCCTCACACACAGAAATTCTGACACCCCCAACTTCCGCTTTGGCCGATCAGCCGCCCCATCCCACCCTTCACGCCGATCCTCTCTGCGTCATTGCCAAACACGTTCCGCCCCTATAATATCCATCCGACTATCTATTCATCAATCCATCCAACCCCATGTCCCCACACGCCGAAGCCGTCCGCTTGCGCCTGTCCGGCGGACTGTGTTCTGCGCGCCAACTGGCTGAAAAGCTGGGCATCAGCCAGCCGACGTTCTCGCGCGCGCTTACCGAGCTTGGCGATCAGGTGGTGCGTCTGGGGGCGGCGCGATCCATTCAGTACGCGCTGCGCGATGCGGCGCGCGGGCTGCCGGACATTGCGGTGCATCAGGTCGATGCGCAGGGGCGGATTCGGCAACTCGGGACCTTGATTCCGGTCTGCCCTGAGGGCTTCGTCATGCGGCAGGAAAATGGCGTGATGCTGCACAGTGACGGCCTGCCCTGGTGGTTGTGCGACATGCGCCCGCAGGGCTATCTCGGCCGCGCCTATGCGGCCCGCCATGGCGCGGCGCTGGGGCTGCCGGAGCGGCTCACGCACTGGAGCGACAGCCACGCGCTGCGGGCGTTGCTGGCGCATGGGCAGGATGCGGTTGGCAATCTGCTGCTCGGCGATGCGGCGCGCGCGCAGTTTCTGGCAGCGCCTGTCGCTACGCCGCTCGCCGCAGCGCGCAAGACGACTGCCTATGCGCGACTGGCGCAGGCCGCCGCGCAGGGCGAAGCGCCGGGGTCTTCCGCCGGCGGCGAGCAGCCGAAGTTCACGGCTTACGCGATGACGCCCGACGGGCCGCGCCATGTGCTCGTGAAGTTCAGCGAGCGGGAGGCGAGCCCCGTCAGCCAGCGCTGGCGCGATCTGCTGCTGGCCGAACATCTGGCGCTCGATACCTTGCGCGCGGCGGACATTCCTGCCGCGAAAACGCGCATCTTCGATCATGACAGTCAGCGCTTTCTGGAGGTCGAACGCTTCGATCGCGTCGGTGCTCTGGGCCGCCGCGCGCTGATTTCACTCACCGCGCTGGATGCGGAATTCGTCGGCGCGGGCGACGCGATCTGGCCTGTCGTGACCGCTCGCCTCGTCGCCGCCGGGCAGATTCGCCCCGCTGCGGCAGCGGGCGCCAGCCTGCTGTGGGCCTTCGGCGCACTGATCGGCAACACCGACATGCACGGTGGCAATCTTTCGTTCATGGCGGAAGATGACCGCCGGTACGCGCTGGCTCCGGCCTACGACATGACGCCGATGGCCTTCGCGCCACGCAGCGGCGGCGGGCTACCCGATACGCTGCCGGCTGTGGCCTTGCACGCCAGCGTAGCCAACGCAACCTGGCGTCAGGCTGCGCTGCTGGCGGGCGATTTTCTCGCGCGGCTCAGGGCGACACCGGGATTCAGCGCACGCTTCGCGCCGTGCATCGCGGCGCTGGAGCGGCATATTGAAACTGCCGCAGAAAGGATTGCGCGGCTCGGCTGAGTTCTTTGAGACAGTCTGTGGGAGGGGGCGGCGGCGGGGTTCGTCGAGCACATTTTTGCGCGGGAGAGGATTGGCAATTGGCAACAACATCCCCCCGGAATTTCGTGCTCCTGCAGCTCATTGTTCCGCGGCAACACCCGGCCCTTCTCCGTATCCTACAAATCCTCAACCCGATATTCGCTATAGCCTTCGTAGTAATAGCTAATGTCGATGCCCTTCATGAATAGCTCGCGGTCGTTGATCTTTTCCTTCAAGGCCGCGTTGAGCAGGTGTTTTATTTCCACGTCTTTCACCACGCTGCGCTCCATGGCGGAAAGGTAATCCGCCTTATCCACCGCATTCCAGTCGATCACGCGCTGGATCCGGTTTTTGAGGATCAGATCCAGCCAAATGCGCGTCGCGCGGCCATTTCCATCACGAAATGGATGGGCAATATTCATCTCGACGTATTTCTCGATAATTTGCTCGAAGCTGCTTTCCGGCATGGTGCTGATATGTTCCAGCGATTGCGGCAAGTACATACGCGGAGCAAAGCGAAAATTGCCTTTGGCGAGATTGACATCGCGGAGCTCGCCCGCAAACTCGTAAATGTCGCCAAACAGATAGGCATGAATCTGCGCTAGCCCTTTGAAGGTGCCAATCTCCATGCGATCAATGTCACCGCTTTCAAAGAGCTGCTTGGCCTTCTGCTTGCTGATTTTTTCTTCGGCTTTGCTCAGTTCGATTTGATTGGCGATATTCAGTTTGTTTGGCAACACCATGGGATCCGCTCCTGATCTGTGTGTTCGGCAAAACGGTTCAGCCCGGCTTGCTGTATAAACTCGTCAAATTCGACGGGTTTAAAGGGCGGGGGGCTTCCCTGACGGCGCATACGCACTCAGCCGCGCCGCATGCGTATGGAAAACGCCTGTTTCCCTGCCGGTGATTGTAGGGCAATGCAGCAGACCGGGCGCGCGACCCTCTCCCCCGGCCCCTCTGATGGATCAACTAGCCATTCGACTAGGCCAGCAAAAACCCCTGGCCAAGTCGCTGGTTATCCCGCAGGCGGGCGAGGGGAGTAGGGGAGATCAATAAATGATCTGCCGCTTGACCAGATCGTCGTAACGCTCGGCGGGCATGCCGAGGATTTCCTTGAACACGCGCTCGTTGTCCTGGCCGATGATCGGGCCGGGGCGCACGACCGGCTCGCTCTCGCTGAGTTTGACGTAGGCGCCGTAGATGGTCTCCTTGAAGCCGAGCGGATGCGTGACTTCGATGAAGGTCTGGCGCGCCTTGTAATGCGGGTCGTCGAGCAGGTCGCCGACGTTCAGCACCGGCGCGGCGGCAACACCATGGCTTTGCAGCAGTTCGGCCAGCGCGCGGTCGTCGAATTGCGCGGTCCATTCGCCGATCAGCTTGTGCAGCGTGTCGATGTGCTTGACGCGCGATTCCAGCGTGGCGAACTCGGCAACCTTGAGCCACTCCGGATGCTTGAGCGCTGCCAGCAGCTGGCGCCATTCGTCGTCGCTGGCGACGGCGATGCTGATCCAGCGGTCGTCGCCCTGGCAGGGGAAGACGCCATGCGGCGCGGCGGCATTGACCGGATGTTCGTTGCTCTTCGGCCCGCCGCTGCGGCCGTTGAGCTGGTAGTCCATGTAGGCCGGGCCGACCATCTGCATCACCGCCTCCTGCTGCGAGAAGTCGATGTGCTGGCCGGCGCCGGTGTTGCGGCGATGATTCAGCGCGGTGAGGATGGCGAAGGCGCCGAAGATGCCGGCGAACGGGTCGGAGTAGGCGTTCTCGACCGGGATCGGATCGCCGCCCTTGTAGCCAACCAGGCTGTCGAGGCCGGTGGTCGAGGTCAGGCTGAGGCCGTAGGTGCGCAGATCCTTCATCGGCCCGTAGAGACCGGCGCCGGGCATCGAGAACAGGATGATGTCTTTCTTCAGCTTGGCGAGCTCCTCGTAGCCGAGGCCCAGGCGCTCCATAACGCCGGGGCCGAAATTCTCGACGACGACATCGGACTCGGCGATCAGGTCCTTGACCAGTTGCAGCGCCTCGGGCTCCTTGAGGTTCAGCGACACCGAACCGTTGCCGGCCCAGCAGGCGTGGTTCGACAGGCTGCGATCGGGGCTCGGCTTGCCTTCGGCGAACGGCGGCAGGTTGCGCGTCATGTCGACGCGGGCGCGCGACTCGACCTTGAACACTTCGGCGCCGAGGAAGGCCAGCGTCTGACCGACCACCGGACCGGCCCAGACCCAGCCGAAATTGACGACGCGGATACCCTTGAGCGGCAGTGCGTTGCTCATATGCATTCCCCTTTTCACCGATTTAGATAACGCCCTGCGCGCGCAGGTTCTGGATGTCGGCGGCGGACAGACCGAGCAGGCCGCCGTAGACGTCCTCGTTGTGCTGACCGAGCAGCGGCGCCGCCTGGGTCGGGCCGCCGGGGCAGGCCGGCAGCTTGAACGGCGCGCCGAGGTTCTTCAGCTTGCCGAGTTCCGGATGCTCCATGTCGACGAAGTAGTCGCGCGCCTTGAGGTGCGGCTGTTCGGCGGCTTCGGCCACCGTGTACACCGCGGTGATCGGGCAGCCGGCCGCCTGGCACTTCTCCTGGATTTCCATCTTGGTGTGTTCCATGGTCCATTCGGAAAGGAACGAGTAGATGACGTCCGCATTTTCGGCGCGCGTCTTCATGTTCTGGAAGATGTCGAGGTCGGCCCAGTCGGGATCGC
>CAZCPD010000250.1:0-4352 GCA_964500425.1 uncultured Rhodocyclaceae bacterium | reverse complement strand
TTTTCGTTGATGTCATTGACCATCGCCGCCAGCGTCGTCGACTTGCCCGAGCCGGTCGGCCCCGTCACCAGCACCAGTCCACGCGGGAACTTGGCGATCTCGGAAAAGATCTTCGGACAGTTGAGTTCCTCAAGCGAGATGATTTTCGAGGGAATGGTTCGCAGCACGGCGGCCGCGCCACGCTGCTGAACGTATGCATTCACGCGGAAGCGCGCCAGATCGGGAACAGCGAAGGAAAAGTCGATTTCGAGATTTTCCTCATAGTGCTTGCGCTGGCCGTCGTTCATGATGTCGTACACCATCGCATGCACATCCTTGTGCTCCATCGGCGGCAGGTTGATGCGCCGGATGTCGCCGTGGACGCGGATCATCGGCGGCAGGCCGGAAGAGAGGTGCAAGTCGGAAGCCTTGTTCTTGACGGCGAAGGCGAGCAGTTCAGTGATATCCATTAAATGATTTCCCGAGCGTGAGTGGCGCGTCGGCGCCGCGTTGACGCGGCGCCGCTGTATACTGCCGGTGCATTATGACAACAATTTCCGACAACTTGCAAGCCGTGAAAAGCCGCGTCAGAGCAGCGGTTCACGCCACTGGCCGACCTGACGGCGCGGTGCGTCTGCTCGCCGTTTCCAAGACCTGGCCGGCGGATACCGTGCGCGCCGCCTGGGTTGCCGGACAGCGCGCCTTCGGCGAAAACTACGTGCAGGAAGCTGTGACGAAAATCACGGCGCTCGACGATCTCGACCTTGAGTGGCACTTCATCGGTCCCCTGCAGAGCAACAAGACGCGGGATGTGGCCGAGCACTTCGCCTGGGTGCACAGCATCGACCGGCTGAAGATTGCCGAACGCCTCGCCGCGCAGCGCCCCGCCCATCTGCCGCCACTGCAGGTTTGCGTCCAGGTGAATGTCAGCGGTGAGGAAAGCAAGAGCGGCGTCGCACCCGAAGAGGTCGGCGCCCTGGTGCGCGCTGTGGCGAAGCTGCCGCGTTTGTGCCTGCGCGGCCTGATGACCATCCCCGAGCCGAGCGAAGACCCGGCCGTGTTGCGGCGCCGCTTCGCCCTGCTGCGCGAACTGCGCGACCGACTCAATGCCGAAGGCATGCAACTCGACGTGCTTTCGATGGGCATGAGCGACGATCTCGAAATCGCCATCGCCGAAGGCGCGACGATCGTCCGTGTCGGCACGGCGATATTCGGTGCGCGCGTTCGTTTCGACTAAACTTCCGCCGTTGGGTCGTCCACTTCTCAATCCTCAATCCTAAATCCTAAATCCTCACCATGAAAATCACCTTCCTCGGCGGCGGCAACATGGCCAATGCCCTGATCGGCGGCCTGCGCAAGCAGGGTTATTCGGCGGCCGGTATTCAGGTGGTCGAACCGCTTGCCGACAACCGCGAAAAACTCACCGCCAGCTTTGGCGTGCGCTGCTGCGCGGCGATCGACGCCGCTGCGCTGAACTGCGAAGTACTGGTGATCGCCGTCAAGCCGCAGCAGACGCGCGAGGCGCTGGCGCCGCTGACCGCGCAGTTCAAGGGGCAGTTGCAGAACCAGCTGGTCATCAGCATCGCCGCCGGCCTGCGCCTGGCCGACATCTCGCGCTGGCTTGGCGGCCATCGTCAGCTGGTGCGCTGCATGCCCAACACCCCGGCGCTGATCGGCGCCGGCATCACCGGCCTTTACGCCGATCCCTCGGTCAGCCGCGAAGGACGCGATACTGCCGAAAAGATTCTGCACGCCGTCGGCAGCGCCCTGTGGCTCAAGGAAGAAACGCAGATGGATGCTGTCACGGCGATTTCGGGCAGCGGCCCGGCCTATGTTTTCTACTTCATCGAGGCGTTGCAACAGGCCGGCATCGAGCTCGGCCTTGAGGCCGCGACGGCGCGCCAGCTCGCCATCGAAACCTTCGTCGGCTCGGCGCGCCTCGCCGAGCAGAGCAAGGAGGAAGTGGCCGTACTGCGCCAGCGCGTTACCTCCAAGGGCGGCACCACCGAGGCCGCGCTGAACGCTTTCAACGCCAGCAACATCGCCACGGCCATCGTGAGCGGCGCGCAGGCAGCGGCCGCGCGCGGCCGCGAACTCGGCGATGAAATGGGCAAGGCCTGAGAACCTCGGAGACCACGCGCCATGCTGACTCAACTGCTGCTGCAGATTCTCGACTGGGTATTCGGCTTCGTCACCATGGCGCTGCTGGCGCGCCTCCTCATGCAATGGGCGCGCGCGCCGTTTCGCAACCCGCTCGGCCAGTTCGTCATCGCCGTCACTGACTGGGCGGTGATACCGGCGCGGCGCTTCATTCCCAGCGCGCTCAGCCTTGATCTCTCCAGCCTCGTGCTGGCCTGGCTGGTTCAGGCGATCTTGCAGGGTCTGCTGCTGGTGCTCACCGCCAGCTCGCTCGCCACGCTGATGCCGACCAGCATCGTCACCGTCGTCCTGCTGGCGATGGTCGCCACGCTGCGCATCGGACTCTACCTGTTGATGGGCGTGGTCATCATCAGCGCGCTGCTGTCGTGGATCAATCCCCACGCGCCACTGGCGCCGCTCTTCAACATCATCACGCGGCCCTTCCTGACCCCCTTGCAACGCATCATTCCGCCGATCGGCGGCGTCGATCTGTCGCCGATGGTGCTGCTGTTGATACTGCAGATTCTCCTGACAGTACTGGCGAGCATGCAGCACGCGCTGTTCCCGACGCTGATGATGCTGCGATGACCTGGCTGCGCGCCGGGACAGATGGCGTCGTGCTGAACCTGCACATCCAGCCCGGCGCGAAGAAGACCGAAGTCGCCGGCCTGCATGGCGAGGCGCTCAAGATCCGCCTCGCCGCGCCGCCGGTCGACGGCAAGGCCAACGACTGTCTGATCGCCTTCCTTGCCGAAACGCTCGGTGTGCCCAAGAGCCGGGTCGAACTGGTCAGCGGCCAAGCCAGCCGCGCCAAGCGGCTGCGCGTCTGCGGCGTGACGAGCGCCGAAGTCGCGCAGCGCCTGCTGCCGAACTGAATCAAATGAACGCCGTCGAATAGGCCAGGTAGCCGTCGATCAGCGTGTAGCGCACCCGGCCCGGCAGTTCCAGACCGAGGAATATCGTGTTCTTGCCCTGGCTGCGGATCGACTCGCGCGTCACGCGGACATGCTCGTTCGGGTCGAAGACGCAGATGTCGGCCGGCGCACCGACCGACAGCGTGCCGGCCTCGATGCCGAGGATGCGCGCCGGGTCGCTGGTGACGCGCGCCAGGGCGGCGCCCAGCGGCAGCTGCATTTCCGCGGCCCACTTCAGCGTCAGCGGCAGCAGCAGTTCGAGGCCGGTGGCGCCGGCTTCGGCTTCGTCGAAGGGCATCAGCTTGGCATCGTCGTCGACCGGCGTGTGATCGGAACAGACGGCGTTGATGGCGCCCTCGGCCAGGCCGCGCCGCAAGGCTTCGCGATCGCTCTGCGCACGCAGCGGCGGATCGAGGCGGGCGTGCGGATTGAAGTTGCCGATATCGTGTTCGCACAGATGCAGGTGATGCACGGCCACATCGCAGGTCGCGGCAATGCCGTTCTTGCGCGCGGCGACGATCATCGCCAGGCCGGCGGCGCTGGAGATGCGCGTCAGATGGACGCGCGCGCCGGTATCGCGCGCCAGCTGCAATATCGTCGACAGCGCGACGGTTTCCGCCGACACCGGGATGCCGGTGAGACCGAGGCGGGTCGCCACCTCGCCGTCATGAGCGATGCCGCCCTTGGCGAGAAACGGGTCCTGCGCCTGCAGCCAGACCGGATAGTCGAAGGTCGCCGCGTATTGCATGGCGCGCAGCAGCACCTGGGTATCGACGATCGCCGTGTTGGCCTGGCCGAAGGCGCGGCAGCCGGCTTCGGCCAGCTCGGCCATTTCAGTCAGGCGCTCGCCAGCGAGCTTGACGGTCAGCGCGCCGACCGGGTAGACGTGGGCAAACTCGGGCAGCCGCGCGCGATGCTTGAGCATCTCGACGAGGCCCGGCTCGTCGAGCGGCGGGTCGGTGTCGGGCGGACAGGCCAGGCTGGTGACGCCGCCGGCCGCCGCCGCCGCCATTTCCGATTCGAGCGTGGCGCGGTATTCGTAGCCGGGTTCGCGCAGTCGCGCCGCGAGATCGACGAGGCCGGGACAGACGACGCAGCCGCGCGCATCGACGATGCCATCGGCCTCGAAGCCGGCCGGCGCCCTGTCGATGGCGGCAATGCGGCCATCGGCCACGAAGAGATCGGTCTGCCGGTCGATGTGGTTGGCCGGATCGACGACGCGGCCGTTCTGGATGTGGATTTTCATGTTTACCCTCAACTCCCCGCCAGCATGCTCATCACCGCCATGCGCACGGCGATGCCGAACGTCACCTGCGGCAG
>CAZCPD010000249.1:0-4362 GCA_964500425.1 uncultured Rhodocyclaceae bacterium | reverse complement strand
GCGCGCAAAGCGGCGACCTGATCTTCTTCGGCGCCGACAAGGCCAAGGTGGTCAACGATGCCCTCGGCGCGCTGCGTTCGAAGATCGGCCATGAGAAGAACTACCTGACCGGCGAAGCCTGGCGCCCGCTGTGGGTGGTCGACTTCCCGATGTTCGAATACGACGACGAGAACAAGCGCTGGTCGGCCTGCCATCACCCGTTCACCGCGCCGAAGGACGGCCACGAGGATCTGCTCGAAACCGATCCGGGCGCCTGCCTGGCGAAGGCCTACGACCTCGCGCTGAACGGCTGGGAAATCGGTGGCGGCTCGGTACGTATCCACCGCGAAGCCGTGCAGAGCAAGGTGTTCCGCGCGCTGGGCATCGGCGCCGAGGAAGCCCAGCTCAAGTTCGGCTTCCTGCTCGACGCCCTCAAGTACGGCGCGCCTCCGCACGGCGGCCTGGCCTTCGGCCTCGACCGCATCGTCACCATGATGGCTGGCGCCGAATCGATCCGCGACGTCATCGCCTTCCCGAAGACGCAGCGCGCCCAGTGCCTGCTGACCGATGCGCCGTCGGACGTCGACGAGAAGCAGCTGCGCGAACTGCACATCCGCCTGCGCCAGAAGGTCGACACGCAGGTCGAAGTCAGCCCGGGCGGCAAGGCTTAAGACCGGACGGCCATGCGCCGCCTGCTGCTTGCCTTCTGGCTGGTCTGCCTGGCGCTGCTCGGCGTTGCCGAAGCGCGTCAGCAGCCGGATGCGGCAAAGGCGGGCGCGATCGAATGGGTCGAGCTCGCCGAGCTGCCGCCCGAAGCACGCATTACGCTGCAACTGATCGCAAGCCAGGGACCGTTCCCCTACCCGCGTGACGGCGTCGTTTTCGGCAACTACGAAAAGCGCCTGCCGCTGCGGCCACGCGGCTACTATCGCGAATACACGGTGCCCACCCCCGGCAGCCGCAACCGCGGCGCGCGCCGCATCGTCAGCGGCGGCGGCAACGGATCCGGCGAGCACTACTACACGGCCGACCATTACCGCAGCTTCCGGAGAATCCGCCCATGAGCAGCGAGCCATCATCCGCAGAGCGCCAGACGCACTATCGGGCCGTTCTCGGCGATGCCACGCGCGCCGGCGTGTATCACCTGCCCCCCGGCAACCGCGACGACATCGTCGCCGCCGCCGAGGCCTGCGCCTATCAGGTCTTCCGCGTCGACCTCGCCCGCGCGCGCGACAAGGAGAGCCTGCTCGCCGCCGTTGGCCGCGACATGGCTTTCCCGGAATGGTTCGGCGTCAACTGGGATGCCCTCGCCGACAGCCTCGGCGATCTCGGCTGGCGACCGGCGGAGGGCTACCTGATCATCCTGGAGCATTGCGATCGCATCAATGGTCGCGCCCACGACGACCTGGTCGCCGCCCTCCATCTCTTCTCCGCCGCCGCCGACGAATGGCGCGAGCGCGGCGTCGCCTTCTGGTGTCTCGTCGACATGCACGCCGACGGCATCGCCTGGCTGCCTGCGCTCTGAATCCCGCAACGCCACTCAGTCCTCAAATGTCCGGCGCCAAGAAGCCCGTTTCGGTTCTCGTCGTGATCCATACGCCAGCGCTCGATGTGCTGCTGCTGGAACGCGCCAGCCATCCCGGCTACTGGCAGTCGGTCACCGGCAGCCTCGAAGACGATGAAGCGCTGACGACAGCGGCATGCCGCGAGTTGAGTGAAGAGACCGGAATCGCCGCGGCGCCGCTCGACCTGCTCGACTGGCGGCTATCGAACCGCTACGAAATCTTTCCCGAATGGCGCCATCGCTACCCAGCCGGCGTGACGCACAACCTCGAACACGTCTTCAGCCTCTGCGTTTCACCCGGAACGAACGTCGTCGTGGCCCCGGACGAACACCTGAGTCATTGCTGGCTGCCTTGGCAGGAAGCGGCGGCACGCGTCTTCTCGTGGAGCAATCGCGACGCCATCCTGATGCTGCCCACCCTTCAGTCCGCCGCGCCCCTGGACGCTGCCCGCTCCGCGGCGATCAACTCGCGCAGACAGTCCGGGCAATAGCAGGCGGCCGCGTCACGCGGCGCGTTTTGCATTACCGGCAAATCGGCGCACCAGCAACTCGCTTGCCCCGCCTGCATGCCGCAGAGGAACCTTTTGCCGCAGCGCGGACAGGGACTGCCTTCGTTGATTGCCATCAAAATCTTTTCCACCCGGACTTGAAATACGCGTCGATGCGCATATTTTAGAAGCAGGCGGCGCACGCCGCACCGATTTCACGACCACCCGACCACCCGACCCACCCTCAACCACATAGGAGAACATCATGAGCAATCTGACCCGCCTCGATCCGCTGGACGATTTCTTTCGCGGTTTCTTCGTCCGCCCCGTGGAGATGGGCAACACACCCGAAGCGCCGGCCCTGAAGCTGGACGTCAAGGAAAAGGGCAACGAATATTTCGTGCATGCGGAACTGCCCGGGATCAAAAAGGAAGACATCCACGTCCATATCGATGGCAACCTGGTGTCGATCAGCGCCGAGCGCAGACAGGAGAAGGAAGTCAAGGAAGGCGAGCGCGTGCTGCGCAGTGAGCGTTACTTCGGCAAGGTTGCACGCAGCTTCCAGCTCGCACAGGAACTCGACGAAAGCAAGGCCGTCGCCAGGTTCGTCGATGGCGTGCTGGAACTGACGCTGCCGAAGAAGGCCGCGACGACGGCCAGGCGGCTGACCATCGACTGAAGCCAGTCGCATTGCCATGAACAGCCCCGCCTGCGCGGGGCTGTTCATTTCGGCGCTCCGTTCAGAGCGCCTTGGCGATCTTGTCGAGATGCCGCTCCACCATGCGCGCGACGCGAATGCCGGACAGGCCCGACTGATGCGTGCCCATGCCTTCCGCCCCGGCATCGGCGCCGGAGAGATAGAGACCGCGGACCGGCGTTTCCGACTTCGGCTTCATTGCCCCGCACTGGCCGACGATCTGCGCCAGGCCCACGCATTCGCCGCCGCCCGCCGTGACCACGCTGTCACGCGTGAGCTGCGAAATCTCGCGCGGCCCGGTGTATTCGCGACGCTCGATGACGTCCCAGATTTCCGGAAACAGCGCCTTCATCTGCTCGTCCATCTTGTCCCACACCGCCTGCATTTCCTTGGCATCCGGATTCGACGAGCAAACCGTGCCCGACACCAGCACCTGCTTGCCCGGCGGCGCCGCATTCTCGTCGAAGAAGGAATGATTGACCATGAACAGCGTGATCTCGTCGGGCAAGTTGCCGGCCTTGACCTGCTTGAAGCGCTCCAGGTTGAGCCAGCTCTCGTCCGACCACACCGCATAGATGCCGGTCTTCATCACCGGCTTGCTGAGGAAGTAGCGGATGCTCGTGAATGCCCAGCCGGGAACCAGCCCCTTCACGTAATTGACATAGCTCTTGTCGAAATGCTCGGGGCCGACCAGCTTCAGCACCGTCGGATGGATGCCGGCGCTGCTGACGACGACGGGCGCACGGAAGGTCCCCTTGCTCGTCGTCACCCCCTGCACCTGGCCGTTGTCGACCAGGACCTTATCGACGCGACAGCCCTTGAGCAGCGTGCCGCCGTTCTTCTCGAACTCGCGCAACATGACATTGGTCAGCAGCGCGAAGCCGCCCTTGTACTGGCCGCCACCGCCCTGGATCATCATGTGCTGGAGGATCAGGATCATTTCCGAAGCAGCGACCAGATCGATCGGTTCGGCCAGCGAGGCGTTGGCCTGGAAACCGAGATAGCTGTAGAGCGGTCCCGGCACCTGGCGCGAGGACAGCCACTCGTCCATGGTCACGTTGTCGAGCTTGGTGCGCTCTTCGGGCGGCATGGTCATGATCTCGACCATGACGGCCATGATCTGCTCGCACTCCTCCGGGGTTGCGCCCCACAGATCGAAGAACGGCGTCGGATCGGTCAGCCCCTGCTTCTGGCTGAGCACGCGGTACTCCGGCCATTCCTTGCGCCGGTAGGCCAGCGTGATCATCTCGCGCTGGTCGTCGATATCGAGCGCCGGCACGTATTCGTCGGAAACGCCGAGCTCGGCGAAGATATCCTCGAAGGCGTTGCCGCGAATCGGCACCTGGCCGTGCGGAAACAGGTCATAGGCATAGCCGTCCTTGTCGACGCTGTACATCTTGCCGCCGAGCACCTCGTTCTTCTCCAG
This sequence comes from uncultured Rhodocyclaceae bacterium, assembly GCA_964500425.1. Taxonomy (GTDB): domain Bacteria; phylum Pseudomonadota; class Gammaproteobacteria; order Burkholderiales; family Rhodocyclaceae; genus Sterolibacterium. The sequence goes on along the minus strand of CAZCPD010000249.1, from coordinate 208 downwards.
CAACAGCGTGCGGATGCCGCGCTTCTGCAAGAGGCTGGCGCATGAAGCGCCACCCGGGCCGGTACCGATCACGATGACATCGTAATTCTGCTCCTTCATGCTCCATCTCCTCATGGTTGGTTGAAACGAAAAATCAGATTCCGCCCTTTACAGCCCGCTCATCCGCGCCACGCGATCGCGATGGAAGCTCGCATCGCCGAACGCCGCG
>CAZCPD010000248.1:0-4492 GCA_964500425.1 uncultured Rhodocyclaceae bacterium | reverse complement strand
AGCGCGGAGGCCTTCAATGTCGTGACCGCCGCAGAACTGGCGAAGGGGTTGCCGCTTCTGCTGGAAGGACCGCTGACCCGCCGGCGAGCGCTGGGCTTCGCCGCGAGCGGCAGCGACATGCCGCTGGTCAGCGTGATCATCCGCAGCATGGATCGGCCGACGCTGGACGAGGCGCTCGATTCGCTGGCGCTGCAGACCTATTCGAATATCGAGGTGGTGCTGGTCAACGCGAAGGGACCGGGCCATCGCCCGATGGCCGCCGAGTGGGGTCGTCTGCCGCTGCGTTTGGTCGCCACCGGCACAGCCGTGCAACGCGCGCGTGCCGCCAACCTGGGCCTCGACGCGGCGCGCGGCGAGTATCTGATGTTTCTCGACGACGACGACTGGTTCGAGGCCGGGCATGTACAGAAGCTGGTCGAAGCGCTGCGCCGGCAGCCGGAATTCAGGGTGGCCTATACAGGGGTCCGGTGCGTCGATGCGCAACGGAATCCCTTGCCCAACAGTTTCGACGCACCCTTCGACGCCTTGCGTGTACTCGGCGAGAATTTCATTCCGATCCACGCCGTGCTGTTCTCGCGCGAGCTGCTGGAACTCGGCTGTCGCCTCGACGAAACGATCCAGCTCTATGAAGACTGGGATTTCTGGCTCCAGCTGTCGCGACACGGCGAATTCCTGCATGTCGGCGGCCTGAGCGCGATCTACCGCATCACCGGCCAGACCGGCTTTGGCGTCATTGCCGATCCCGCCACCGTGCGACACGCCACGCTGACGATCTACCGAAAATGGCTCGGGCAACTCGACGACCGCCATCTGTTCGGTCTGATGCAGGCGGTTCTCAAAAGCCCGCTCAAGGATGGCGAGATCGCCAAACTTGTGCACGCCGCTTCTGAGCGTGACGATCAGATCGCCGGTCTCCAGTTCGCTCTTGTTGAGCGCGACGGACGCATCGGCGAACTCGGTCATGCTGTCGCCGAACGCGATGCGCATATCGCCGAACGCGATGCGCATATCGCCGAACGCGATGCGCATATCGCCGAACGTGACGCGCATATCGCCGGGCTCGATCACCGCGTCAGCGAACTAGAACACACCGTCACCGAACGCGACAGACAGGTTGCCTACTTCAGGCATGTGGTTGCCGTGCGCGAAGAACAGATCGCCGGCCTGATCGGCTCAACGAGCTGGCAGCTCACAAAACCTTTGCGCTTCCTGGCACGCCTGCTGCGCGGCCAGCGGCCGCTGGTGACCGGCGGCGTCAAGTCGCGCCTGCGCCATCACGGCAAGCAGCTCTACTGGCGACTGCCGGCGCAAATCCGCACCCCGCTTCTGAACTGGAGCTACCGCCATTTCGGCACGCTGTTCAAGGGCATGCCGCACTACGAGCAGTGGCGGGGCACCGACGCCCGTTCGACAGCGCTTGCGGGACATGCCGGCCAGATGCTGCTGATCGACACGCTGGCGCCGGCCACGCAGGCAGCCGGACGCATAGCGGTCCATCTGCACATGTTCTACGAGGATCTCGCCGACGAATTCGCCGACTATCTGCGCAACATGCCATTTGCGTACGACCTGTACGTTTCCGTGGCCAGCGATGCTGGCATGAGCACCTGCCGGACGAGCTTCTCCGGCCTGCCGGGACAGCAGCGCCTGGAAATCGAAAAGGTGCCGAATCGCGGCCGCGATATCGCGCCGATGTTCTGTACCTTCGGCTCACGCCTGAAGCACTACGATTACGTCGCTCATCTGCACAGCAAGAAATCGCTATACAACAAGGGGGCGACCGAGGGTTGGCGCCAGTATCTCTGCGGCACGCTGCTCGGCAGCGAGGCGCGCATCCGGCGCATCATCGGCCTGATGCAGGCAGGAGAAAGACCGCGCGGCATCGTCTATCCGCAGAACTATCATCTGCTCCCCTATGCAGCCAACACCTGGCTGGCCAACAAGGGCATGGGCAGCGCTTGGTGTGCGCGGCTCGGCATCCACCCCGTGCCTCAAGGCTATTTCGACTTTCCGGCCGGCTCGATGTTCTGGGCCAGGGGAGACGCCTTGCGACCACTCTTCGACGCCGGCATCACGCTCGACGACTTTGCCGAAGAAGCCGGGCAGACGGATGGCACCTTCGCCCACTGCCTGGAGCGTCTGCTGGTGCTTTCCTCGCTGAGCCGCGGTTTTGAAGCAGGCATCATCAAGGATCTGCAGCGACCAACCTGGTCGGCATGGGGCTTCCAGCAATATGCGGCACGCACGTTCGACTGGATGTGCGCCCAGTTCGACCCACCGGCGGTCAGGCTGATCGCCTTCGACATCTTCGACACGCTGCTGTGCCGGCCACTGCTGGATGCCGAATCAGTCAAGGCCATCGTCGCCGAACGCATCGGCGGCGAATCCGGCAAGCGCTATCGGCAATTCCGGGCCATCGCCGAAGGGCAGGCGCGCGAGGCCGCCGGCCGGGATATCGGCATGGACGAAATCTTTGCGCGCCTGGGCACGCTGACGGGTTTGGGCTGCGAAGAACTCGCCCGTCTGCGAAAAATGGAAGAAGAGATCGAAACGGCCAGCGTTGCCCCCCGCCCAGAAGCGCTGGCGCTGTACCGCCGGGCCCTAACGAGCGGCAAGCCGATCGCCCTGATCAGCGACATGTTCCTGTCGCGCGCAACGATCGAAAACATCCTCGATTGCCATGGCATCGTCGGCTGGAACAAGCTATTCCTGTCGAACGAAATCGGCTTGCGCAAGGACACCGGGCAGCTCTACGACCATGTCTTTGCGCACTACGGCATCCGTCCGGCGGAAATGCTGATGGTTGGCGACAACGAGCGCTCCGATCTGCAGATCCCCTGTGACAAGGGCGCCATCGGCATGCACGTGCTCAAGCCCGTCGAGTTCGCGCGCGGCCTGCCACGTCTGCGCGAACTGATCGACAGCACAGAGCGAAGCCGCGATCTGCAGCACGAGCTGACGCTGGGGCTCGTCGTCCAGCAGAACTTTTCGGCTATCTGTTACTCGCGTCTGGACGCCGGCTCACTCGTCGAGCCGACGGCCTACAACATCGGTTACAGCATCGTGGGACCGCTGCTGACGAGCCTGTGCCAGTGGCTCGCCGACAGCGCACGACGCGACGGAATCGACCGTCTCTATTTCCTGGCGCGCGAGGGCCAGCTGATCAAGCGCGTTTATGACGTCTGGGCAGCCGACTCGGCCGACCTGCCGCAAGCCGACTATCTGGTGGTTTCGCGCCGCACCACCAGCGTGCCGATGATCCGGAGTCTCGATGACATCCTGAACATCGCCGCATCCACCTACTTCCCGAACACCATCGGCAACTTCCTGTTCGAACGCTATGGGCTGCAGCCGAGCGCCGAACGCTGGGCCGAGCTGACGGAACAGCTTGAATGGCATAAGGAGCGGACGGTGGAGGTCTTTCACGGCCAGATCGACCATCTGCGGCCGCTGCTGATGGCGCTGCAGGGCGACATCTGCGCCCGCGCGGATGCCGAGCGCACGGCGTTGCTGCATTACCTCGGCAGCATGGGGTTGGAGGCGCCGGGCCGCCAGGCCGTGGTGGATGTCGGCTATGGCGCGACCATCCAGGGCTACCTGAACCGCCTGGTGGCCAACCCGCTGCATGGCTATTACATGATCACCGACCAGCGCTCGGCCGGGGTGGTCGCGGCCCACGACGTCATTGTCCGCGGCTGTTTCCTCGAAAACGTCGAACACGCCACCACGGCACCGCAAATGTACCTACGCAGTTTCGAGCTGGAGAAGTTCCTCAGCTCCAGCGACGCGCAGATCGTTTATTACGAACTGGATGCGCAGAATCGTCTGCGGGCTCACCACCGCGAGGTTTCCGGCGCGGAAGACGCCAGCGTCCGCTCAAGAGACGCACTGCAGGAAGGCGTCATCCGCTATGCACAGGATGCCAGGAACATCCGCATGCGCCTCTTCCCCGGCTACCAGCCTTCATGCGACTTGGCGAAGCGCCTTTACGAGGCGTTCCTGACCCAGCAGTCGCAGCAGGAAATCGACCTGCTGAAGTTGATCGCCCTGGACGATCATTACTGCGGGCGGGGAGTCGTGAATTAGCCTGGCAAACCGGGCAAGACGAGCCGGTTGCGCAAACTCATGTCGGCGGATCATTCCGTCGTTCCCAGCGGAACTCGGGACGATCCCTGGGCATCATGGCCAGCCACGGTGAACATGTACTCCATCCTTCCGGACTTTCATGACATATCCGCATGCGCAGTACGCGATCTGGAGTCCAGGGATAAGAACCGTTAGCGGGGAGTCTTATCGATCCGGCACCATCGGCAGAAAGCAGGTAATCACCCGGGTATGGCCCTAAGCGCCAGTACAGTGCGCCATGCCGGTAATCGATGGCGATCGACAGCGGCTTGTCGGCTCCCGACTGCAATCGTTGCTCTACCAACCGATACTGATCGCGAATATCGACCGCCTGCATTTTCCCCTCGACGTAACGGAAATACTGTTT